>JAZUPT010000033.1:0-24564 GCA_045605345.1 Candidatus Spyradenecus sp. | reverse complement strand
GCAGAATAAATGCCCTTTTTGGCAGACTAATCGCTTCATTTGGCACAGTAACTGCATTTCTTGGCAAACTAACTGCTTTTCTTGGCAAACTAAGTGCACTCTTGTGTCAGAATGGTGCAGTTAGTCTAAGAATTGACCTTTTGAATTTCAGTCAAATTCGTTTTGAATTTCAGTCAAATTCATTTTGAATTTCAGTCAAATTCTTTTCGTATTTCACTGAAATTCTTTTCACATTTCAGCACTACATACTTTTTGTTGTACTGACTAATTCTTAGCATAAACGCTTTGACTTAATAGAAAAGTAGCAGTTCGTCTGCCCAGAAGAGCCGTTGGTGCGCCCTGAAGCGCGTTTCGTTTGCCGAAAAGAGCATTCTGAAGGGGTGAATACAAGTGTAATAAAGGATGCATTTTTTTGCTTTTTTTGATTGCATACGTTTCGGTAGGTTTGTATAATACGCATGTTTTTTTAACAGTACTGTATCTTTATATGAGAAGGACAAAGGAAGAAGCGCAGGAAACGCGCAAGTTAATTTTACAGACGGCGTTGGATTGTTTTTCAACGCAGGGCTATGCATTGACGACCTTTGCGGTGATTGCCGAACGAATCAAGATGACGAAGGGTGCTATCTTTTGGCACTTTGATTCGAAGGAACATCTCTTCGCAGAGGTGATTGCGTGGATGCATGAGCAGTACCAACCCCTAAAAGGGATTGAGTCGGCTACGTCATTGGACGCAGTTAAGCAGTGTTTCATGGAGTGGGCGCACGAAATTTCACTGAATGAGAATCACCGTCGCTTCCTCAACTTCATCATGAGTCGCGTGGAATGGAGTAAGGCATTAACGGAATCACTGAGCTCGCGCTTGGACGGGATGATGATTCAAGACCCGTTCTTGGCATTGGAGGCGTGCATGGATCGCCTCAAGGCGAGCGGTGAAGTGACCTCTGATTTGTCGTCCACTTCAATCGCTGTGCTTTTTAGTGTAACCTTTTTTGGTGTTCATCGCGAGGCATTGTTGCGTGCGCGTGAAATTGATGTGCGGGAAACGCTTTCCCGTGGTTTGGATTTTGTTATTCAAGGAATTAGGAGTAAGGAATGAGTATGGAAGAGACAACAGCAGAACAGCCTCAGGTGAAGTCGAAGTTCTCCGTGGCAGGTTTGATCGGCACAGTGTTGGTGGCGGGTGTCGCGTTTGCGTTGGGCTGGGCCGTCCACACGATCCAGATGCAACGTGAAGTGAACGCTGAGAAGGAGGCCGCCACGGCCCAACAGATGGCGATGGCGATGAATCGCCCTGTTTCCGTTGAGACCGTAAAGGCTGCGAAGCGCGACATGAATCCGCCGCAGAGCTACATGGGGCACATTGAACCGATTGAAGAGGTGGATTTGCGTGCGCAGATTGATGGCACGATTGCCGAAGTGGCCTTTAAGGAAGGTTCAATGGTGAAGGAGGGCGATGTCCTCTTCTTAATTGATGCGCGTGTCTATGAAGCCCGTGTGAAGCAGGCGGAGGCCGCCCTCTCTAAGGCGAAGGCTGCAAGTGAGAATGCCGACCGCTATTACGCGCGTATTAGTAAGGTTGATAAGCGCTCGGTCACGGAGGCTGAAGTTGACCAGGCTTATGCCAACATGCTCGAAGCGCGTGCCGCAATTGCCCAGTGCGAAGCGGACCTCGCCAATGCGAAGATCAACCTCGGCTACACGCAGATTACCGCACCGATTTCGGGTCGTATCGGCCAGAGCTTGCTCAAGAAGGGTGACTATGTCTCTCCTGCGATGGGCACCTTGGCTCGCATTGTCCAGATGGACCCGGTGCGCGTGGTCTTCTCTGTCTCCGATAAGTCCTACCTTGAGGGTAAGAAGTTGGCCAAGGCCGCAGGCGTTGAAGCGGGCATCCGTGCGCAGTTGAAGTTGGCCGATGGTTCCATCTACACCCATGAAGGTACGCCGGACTTCTTCAACAACGAAATGGATACCGCCACGGCCTCTCTCTCGATCCGCTATGGCTTCCCCAATCCTGATCAGGATTTGCTTGCCAATGCTTACGTGACGGTGTTGCTCAGCGCCCGTGTGCCAACCCTTCGTTTGGCAATCCCCTCCAATGCCGTCTTGGCGAATGCCACCGGTGACTATGTCTATGTGTGCAAGGAGGGCAAGGCCGAACGTCGTATCGTGAAGATGGGCGAACTCCAGGCGGGCTATGTTGAAATTCTCGCAGGCCTCGAAGAGGGCGAAGAGGTGGTGACCGAAGGTGCCGTGAATGTCTCTGAAGGTTCGATCCTCAATGTGATTAATCCTGCCGTGCCTGCCACGGGCATCCCGATGGCAACCGCTTCCGCAACCGAAGAGTAAGGATTTTCCCAATGGCCAAGAAAGAACGTTCGATGAGCCTTGAGGAAATCGAGGCCAATGAGCGCAGAATCATTGAGGAGGCGGTGAAGGACCTGCCGAATCGTTCGATTCTCTCGCGCATCTTTGTGAATCGCCCCCGTTTGGCGTTTGTGATTGCCATTGTGATGACGCTGGTGGGTGTCATTGCATTGAAGACGTTGCCGATTGAACAGTATCCCGAAGTCGCACCGCCGACCGTGCAGGTGAGCTGCACCTATCCGGGTGCGAATGCAACGGACCTCGCCAATACGGTCGCGATTCCGATTGAATCGGAAATCAATGGCGTAGAAGACATGCTCTACATGAGCGCGTCGTGTTCGGACAATGGTCGCTACTCTTTGACCATTACCTTCGCGGTGGGTTCTGACCGTGACATGAACATGGTGCGTGTGCAGAACCGTGTGGCGCGCGCCGAACCGAAGTTGCCGGTGGAAGTCACCAAGCAGGGTGTCTCGGTGAGTTCGCGTTCGGAGTCAATGCTGGGCTTCTTGTCTTTCCGTTCGCCGAGTGGGCAGTTGACGAAGTTGCAGATTGCAGACTTCCTTTACTCGAATGTGCGTGATGCCTTGCTGCGTGTGCATGGCGTGGGTGGTGCAGACGTACACGGCGCGAAGATCGCCATGCGTATCTGGTTGGACCCCGAACGCTTAGCCGCGCAGGCGATGGATGCGAATGAGGTTATCGCCGCAATTGAATCGCAGAACCGTCAGGCAGCATTGGGTTCCGTCGGTGCATCTCCTGTAGCTGACCCGCGTATTAAAAATGTCTATAGTGTCGTGACGGATGGTCGTTTGGGTTCCGTAAAGGAATTCGAAGAGATTGTCGTGCGTACCGCTGAAGATGGCGGCTTGGTTCGCTTGAAGGATATCGCTCGCGTGGAAGTGGGCGAACAAAGCTACGGCAATACGGGCTTCTTCGATGGCGCAGAGTGCGTTTCGATGGGCTTGAACCAAACCCCTGGCACGAATGCAATCGAAGCCGTGGACGCCGTGAAGGCGGAGTTGGAACGTCTCAAGCCGACCTTCCCTGGTGACTTGGAGTGCGTCTTCGCCTATGACGCCACGGAAGTGGTGCGCATGTCCATTAAGGAAATTGTCTCCACGTTGATTGAAACCTTCGTGCTCGTGGTGATTGTGTGCTTCATCTTCTTGCAGGATTTCCGTGCCACGCTCGTGCCGTTGTGCGCCATTCCCGTTTCGTTGATGTGTACCTTTGCCGCCCTCAAGGCCTTCGGCTTTTCCATCAACACCTTGACGCTCTTCGCCTTGGTGCTTGCAATTGGCTCCGTGGTGGACGATGCAATCGTGGTGGTGGAACGTGTCCAGTACCACATGGATAAGAGTAAGTTGGATCGTAAGACCGCCACGTTGCTCACGATGTCCGAAGTGACTGGCGCTGTGATTGCGACGACTCTCGTGCTTTTGGCGATTTTCGTGCCCGTGGGCTTCATCGCAGGCATTACGGGCCGCATCTATTCGCAGTTCGCTGTCACGATGTCGGTGGCTATCTGCTTCTCCACCGTGAATGCATTGACGCTATCCCCTGCGGTTTGCGCTACGATTTTGGGCGTACCGAAGGAACACAAAGCCTTCTGGGATCCCTTCACGTGGTTTAACCTCGTCTTGAATTGGATGAAGCGTGGCTATGCCGCGATTGCGAAGTTCTTCGCCGCGCGTCGCCTCTTGACCTTGCTCATCTTCTTGTTGACGGTGGCCGTTGCCTTAATCTGCCTTGAAAAGACGCCGACCTCCTTCTTGCCAGAAGAGGACCAAGGCGTGATCTTCGTCGATGTCTCGTTGCGTGAAGGTACAAACCGTTCCGTCACTGATAAGTTCATCCGTCGCGTGGAAGCGGAAGTGCGCCAACTCTCTGGCGTGAAGAGCGTCCTCGCCGTGGTGGGTTGGGCAATGGTCTCGGGCAACGCCGAAAACACGGGTATGTTGATTGTGGCCCTCGATACGTGGGAAAAGCGCCCCGGCCAAGATCAGTCCGCCCGCGCGATTCTCAACCAAATCATGGCGCTTTCGGCGAATTTCCATGAGGGTAAGTTCCTCGCGATGTTGCCGCCCGCCATCCAGGGTCTCGGTGTGACCGGTGGTATGAGTATTCAGTTCCAGTCGCTCAATTCGACCGACCCCGAAGTGATTGAACGCAGCTTGCGCGGCTTCTTGGCAGAGTTGAATAAGGCGCCTGAAATCGCTGTTGCTTTCTCGCCGTACACCTCTGGTACGCCGCACATCGACCTGAAGGTTGATCGTGTGAAGGCTGAGACTTACAAGGTGCCAGTCTCCACCCTTTACTCCACACTCCAGAGCTACCTCGGTTCCTACTACGTGAACGATATTAATATCGGTACGCAGGTGAACCAGGTCGTGGTGCAGTCGGATTGGAAGGGTCGTGACACGATTGACGCCATCGGTCGCCTCTATGCGAAGAGTACCACGGGTGCGATGGTGCCTGTGAGCGCCATGGTGGAGACCTCCACGGTCGGTGGCACGCGTAACTACTCGCGCTACAACCTCTTCCCCTCGGCGAAGGTCACTGCAAATATCCAGAATGGCTATGCCTCGGGTCAGGCGATGGCCGCCGTGAAGCGTGTGGCACAGTCGACCATCTCGCGTGACTTCAACTTCGAATGGACGGACCTCTCCTTCCAGGAAGCTTCCACCGAAGGTCAGACGGTCATCCTCGTGATTGCAGCCTTCGTCTTCGGTTACCTCTTCTTGGTGGCTCAGTATGAAAGCTGGACCTTGCCCTTGCCGGTGATGACCTCCATTGTGGTGGGTTGCGCAGGGGCCTTGCTCGGCTTGATGTACTGGGGGCTCTCGCTCTCGATTTACGCTCAGTTGGGTCTCTTGCTCTTGGTCTCCTTGGCTGCAAAGAACGCCATCTTGATCGTTGAATTCGCCGCTACCCGTCGCGAACAGGGCCTCTCGATTATCGATGCCGCAGGTGAAGGTGCTGGCGAACGTCTGCGTGCCGTGCTCATGACCGCACTGACCTTCATTCTCGGTGTGCTCCCGATGGTGTACGCCACCGGTGCAGGTGCGGCAAGTCGTCAGCACATCGGTGTGACGGTGTACACGGGCATGCTCGTGGCCACCTCGGTGGGCCTCTTGATGATTCCCGCACTCTTCTCGCTCTTTGAGAAGATGCGCGAAGGCACGTATTTCCTTTTCGGTTCGTCTCATAAGAAGTAAGGAGGAGACAAAGTGAAGAGCTCTCTTTTGACGTTGGGCGCACTCGTAATGTTGGCTGGGTGCACCACGATTGGTGAAAAGTATGAAGAAAAGTCCGTGATGGACGTCCTTACAGATGCCACGGTCGCCGCAGATACGCGCCCGGATGCGCTTCCGGTCGTGACGGCGGCGCCAGATGTACGTGTGGATGCATGGTGGACGCGCTTCGGGGATGAAACCTTGACGCGCTTGATCTCGAAGGCCTACACCGCCAATCATTCGCTCGCCATCGCACGCGCTAATCTGCACGCCGCCCGTGCCGCATGGAAATACCAACGCGGCGCCCTCTTGCCGATGGTAAATGCTGGTGGTGATGTCACCCGTAGCCGCACCTCGGATAACGGACTCTCCGGTCGTAATCGTTACACAGACTACAACCTCGCCGCTACGGCCCGTTGGGAGCTGGACCTCTTTGGTCGTCAGCAGAGCCTGATGGATGCCGCTGAAGCACAGGCAGAAGCCACCGAAGCCGATTTGAAGGCGATGTGGGTTTCAATCTCCTCTGCTGTGGCAAATGCATACCTCGAATTGCGCACCCTGCAAGGCCGCTTGATGGTGGCAGAAGACAACCTCAAGCTCCAGCAGGATAACTACGACCTCCAGGCCGATCGCGCCGCGGGTGGTTTGACAAATGAACTTGTGAAGAATCAGGCCGAGTATGACCTGCGTTCGACTGCCGCCACGATTCCGAGCTTGAAGGCTCAGATTGTGGCTGTTGAAAATGCGCTCGCCATCCTCTGTGGTACGACGCCAGGCACCTTGCCCCCTGAAATCGTGGCGCCGGTCCGCGTGGTGGCCGAAACACCCGCACCGTCTGCCGAGGGTGAGGAGAACTCGCTCCCCGCAGGCTTGCGCCCCACTGGCATCCCCCAACCCGAAGAGATCCACTTGGATGTGGGTATCTCCGTGGAAGCGCTTCGCCGTCGTCCGGATGTGATTGCCTCCGAACGCCTCTTGAAGGCCGCCGTGGAGGAGCTTAATTACGCCAAGGCTGAACGTTATCCTAACTTCTACATCACCGCCGCCCTCGGCGTGGATTCGATTCACTTGAGCGACTTGTTGGATTGGGATAGTCACTTCTATCAGTTCGGTCCTGGCTTCTCGTTGCCCATCTTCCGTGGTGGCCAGATTGAGGCCAATATCGAAATGAAGACCGAAGCCCAACGCGCCGCCTTCGCCGCCTATGAAGAGACCGTCCTCATGGCCCTTAGCGATATCCGCACCGCTTACGCCACCTACACCCAGGAATTGGAACGTCTCTCCCAACTCCGCCGTGGTGTTCAGGCCGCCCAAGCCGCCTATGAAATCGCGTCGAATAAGTACAATGCAGGCCTCGGAGACTTCTTTGACGTCCTTGATGCCCAACGCAAACTCTTTACCCTCGACGAAGCTCGCGTGATTAGCGAAGGCGAAATCGCCGCGAGCCAGGTCGCTCTCTATCAATCGCTCTGTGGCGGTTGGGCAGGGGAGGATGCTCCCGAAATCGCCGAACAGCTCTTTGGCGTAAACGACGCCTCCGAGCCCTTGCTCAAGCCGATGAACGACCTCACCACGAAGTAAGCCATTGTGCTCAAGGTATAAAAAAGGACGGCCCAGCCGTCCTTTTTTTGTGGATTTTCCGCGAGCCACGCGATGCGGGCAGCAGCTAATCGCGGCGCGATGGCGCTTTCAGCGCCCCACGATTACTGCTCGCCCTCGAAGGACAGCATGTAAAAGGACTGCATGTGGTTTTCCGCTAGCAACGCTAATCTTACAAATCCGCTGCCAGTCGCTCCGCTCCTTGCCGAGACTAGCTCGGCCCATAGACTCAATGCCCTCGCTACGGACTACGTCCTACTGCGGGCTTTCACTATTCAACTCGGTGCTATGAAAAACCTTGCTACGCAAGCTTTTTTCCCAGCACTTCGTGCTCGGGCGCATATCCCCCGAGTATGACGGATTTGCGCTACGCGAAGCATGTAAAGGACAGCATGTGGATTCGCGCCGATGGCGCGGTTAACGGCGCTTCGCACCGTGGTTAAGCGGCAGAGCCGCTGGTTGACGAGCTGCTCCACGATGGATGCGTTGGCTTTTCGTGGGCGAAGCCTAGTGTTACGAAAAGCTCAACACATCCCCTCGTGTTCTTAGTGTTAAAAATAAGCGTTCCGTCGGCATACTCGGGGAAAAGCTTGCACAGCAAGGTTTTTCATAGCGCCGAGTTGCGCGACGGAAAAAGACCTCGCGTAGTTCGCGGTAAAATCCTCCCTGGCAGTCCTGCGCCGCAGGCGCCCACACGCAGTCCTGAGCGCACGCTGGCGAAGATATGGATATGTGCCCATTTCTCGTAGCGTGCAAGACTGTGCGACTCGTGGAAAACCACATGCAGTCCTTTTACATGCAGTCCTTAGAGGGCGAGCAGTAATCGTGGGGCGCTGAAAGCGCCATCGCGCCGCGATTAGCTGCTGCCCGTATGGCGTTGCTCGCGGTAAAACCCTCCCTGGCAGTGCTTACTATGCTTCGCAAAAGCACGAGCCAGCATCCACGGGGCCGCAGGCCATCGCGCCGTGGTGCGGTCGTGCGCCTCGCGTAGTTCGCGGAAAATCCACATACAGTCCTGCGCCGCAAGCGCTAATCCACTAATCCTGCGAGCACCGCGAGCGTAATCCACAGTGCCATCGTGCCCTTAACCAACGCCATCGGCGCTTTTTTCTTGCAGAAGTGTTAGAGATGGAGTAGAATGTAGTTGAAATTGGAGAATGTTTCGTTTGACTCCTTGATTAAAGGCTAATATGAAAATTGTTTGTGATACGAATATGCCGCTCGGACGTACGCTCTTTGGTACGTTGGGCAAGGTAACCTTGGTAGACGGTTCTCGTTTAACTGCTGAGCAAATCAAAGACGCCGATGTCCTAATGGTGCGCGACACCCGCATTGGACCAGAACTATTGGAAGGTTCCTCGGTGCGCTTCATTGGTACGGCAGTTACGGGCACGGACCACGTAGACGTCTCGTGGTTGGATCGCCAGGGGATTCGTTGGGTCAATGCCCCTCGCGCGAATGGCGAGAGCGTGGCAGACTACTGCATTGCCGCGCTATTGGAATACGCTCACACCCGTCGCCGTAAACTCTCCAACGAAACGGTTGCCCTGATTGGTGTGGGTTGGATTGGCTCCATGGTGCGTTCGCGCTGCGAAGGCATTGGCATGCGCGTGTTGTGTTGCGACCCGCCTCGCCAAAGCAATGCCTACGACTTAGAAGCGCAGAGTTTTATGAAGTTGAGCGAAGTCTTGGCTGAAGCCGACTACATCATTCCCTTTGTTCCCTTGACGCGTGATGGCGACTACGCCACCTGGCATATGCTGAATGCCGAAACCTTGAAACAGGCGAAGTACGGCGCTGTCCTCATCAATATGGCCCGCGGTGCAGTCTGCGACACCGACGCGCTCATCAACGCCCTACGTGAAGGCTCCCTCAGCGATGTCCTCATCGATGTGTGGGAAAATGAACCCGACTTCAACCCCGAATTGGCCGACCTGGCCTTCTTGGCTACGCCCCACTTGGCGGGTCACTCCTATGAAGGCAAGGTAAATGGTACGATTGCCGTCTACCATGCCCTCTGCACCTTCCTCGGTAAATCGCCCACGATTGAACCCATCCTGCCGCCACCAATCCATCCGAAGATGGAAGTTGATGCCCACGGTAAGACCGACGAAGAAGTCCTTTGGTACATCACCCAAAAACTCTCGATGATTGTGGCCGACCACCTCAACTTCATGGATGTCTTCCACTTACCCCAACCGCAACGCGTCCGTCGCTTCGCGACCCAACGTCGTACCTATCCCTACCGCCGTCAATACTGCGCCACGCAGATTGAGGTGAAGCACGGTACCCCAGAACTTAAAGCGAAGATACAAGCCCTCGGCTTTAAGGTCGCTTAAAGAATCAAAAGGACGGCCCCGCCGTCCTTTTTTTGTGGACTCGCGGCTTCGGTGCAGGACAGCATGTGGTTTTCCGCTAGCTACGCGATGCGGGCAGCAGCTAATCGCGGCGCGATGGCGCTTTCAGCGCCCCACGATTCCTGCTCGCCCTTGAAGGACTGACGTTCGCTCCGCTCTCTGACTCGACAGGCTCGTCCCCATTTGCCAGTGTGGGGGTCTCCACGAGTCGCACACTCATGCACGCTACATCGCACGGGCACATATCCGTGCTCCGCCAGCGTGCGCTTGCCACTTCTTACTTCTCTCTTCTTACTGCAAGAGCGTAGCGCAAATCCGTCATACTCGGAGGATATGCGCCCGAGCACGAAGTGCTGGGAAAAAAGCTTGCGTAGCAAGGTTTTTCATAGCGCCGAGTTGAGCGGATTTGTAAGATTAGCGTTTCCCGCTGCCCTTCGGGCCCGGGCGCATTTTGGCTCGCGGAAATCCACATGCAGTCCTTTGCATAAGCAGTCCTTTTTTCTGTGTCATTGCCAGTCGCTCCGCTCCTATGCCACTGGCTTTGCCAGATGGCCCATAGACTCACTGCTCTCGCTACAGACTTCGTCTTACTGCGAGCGTTCACTATTCTGTGTATTCTGTGGTTTCTAATCCTCACATGCAGTCCTTTGCACATGCAGTCTTGCGCCAGAGGCACCAAAAGGTGTACAAAACTTTACGGGATTAATTCTTTTTGCTTGCATTTTTCTCTATGGATTTGAGATACTTATGCGCGTTTTGTCTTTAAAAATCAAGACGTTAATTGAGAGGATTTTCTTATGATGCGTTGGAGTCAAGCCCTGCTGAATACGTTGCGCGATGCGCCGCAGGATGCTGAAATTGTCAGTCACAAGTTAATGATTCGTGCAGGTTTGCTGCGTAAACTCGGCGGTGGTCTCTACACTTATATGCCGCTCGGCATCCGTGCATTGCGTAAGGTGGAAGCGATTGTTCGTGAAGAAATGGAACGCGCAGGCGCTCAGGAAACGCTTTTTCCGATCTTGCAACCCGCAGAATTGTGGAAGCAGTCGGGGCGTTGGGAAACCATGGGCCCGGGCATGTTTCGCCTAAAAGACCGTAAGGAGGCGATGTATGTGCTCGCGCCTACGGCTGAAGAGGCTTTTACGGCTTTGGCAAAGAACGAAATTTCTTCGTATCGTCAGTTGCCCTGCATTATTTATCAGATGCAGGATAAGTTCCGTGACGAAATTCGTCCGCGCTTTGGTTTGATTCGCGGTAAAGAGTTTTTAATGAAGGATGCCTACAGCTTCGATGCCGATGAAGCAGGGGCAGACGTGAGCTACAAGAAGATGTACGATGCTTATGTGCGCATCTTCAAGCGCGTGGGTTTGGATGCTAAGCCTGTGGAAGCAGACACCGGGGATATCGGTGGCAACTTCTCGCACGAATTTATGGTCTTTGCCTCGAGTGGTGAAGATGGCATTTTGAGTTGCGACACGTGTGGCTATGCGGCCAACCAGGAACGTGCCGAACGCATCGTGCAGCCCCTTCCGTACACGACGGAAGCAGGTGCAGCAGAAGAGGTGGCAACGCCTGGTCAGTATGCTTGCGAAGAGGTGGCAAAGTTCCTCGGTAAGCCCATTGATCAGATTGTGAAGAGCCTCGTGGTGCTCGCCAATGGTAAGCCTGTGATGGTTTTGGTGCCGGGTGACCGCGAATTGAATCCGTTGAAGTTGCGTCGTCTCTTGGGCGGGGTAAAGATTGAAGAAGCTGATGAAGCGACAGTCTTACAGGCGGCGGGTCCGTGTGGTTCGATTGGGCCGATGGGCTTGGATTTGCCCGTGTACGCAGATGCAGCGCTGAAGGGTGCAGCAGATGTGGTCGTGGGGGCAAATAAGGAAGGCTTCCACTTGCAGCATGTGTCGTTGGAACGCGACGCAAAGGTCTTGGCTTATGAAGACCTCGTGACGGTCATTGAAGGGGATGCCTGCCCGAAGTGTGGGAAGCCCTTGGTGATTCGCCGTGGCACAGAGGTGGGCCAGTGCTTTAAGTTGGGCACGAAGTACTCTGAAGCCTTTGGCGCAAGCTATCTTGACGAAACGGGTGCACCGCGCATCATGACGATGGGCTGCTATGGCATCGGCGTGTCGCGTACGTTGCAGGCAATCGTGGAACAGAGCAATGACGAAAATGGCATCATTTGGCCGGCTTCGGTCGCACCGTATCAGGTGACGTTGTTGGTCCTGGATACCGACAATCCGGAAGTGGTGGAAAAGGCAGAGGTCCTGGCCAAGGCTTTGGAAGCAAAGGGCGTGGATGTCTTTATCGATGACCGCGCGGAACGTCCAGGTGTGAAGTTTAAGGACGCAGACTTGATTGGTTTCCCGGTGCGCGTCGTGGCGGGTACCAAGGGTTTTGCGAAGGGTGGCTTTGAAGTGCGTCGTCGCACGGAGAAGGATTCGGCAATTATCGCGCCGGAAGCCGCAGTGGATGCCATTCTTTCCCTCCTTGCCTAAGTGAACAGTTTTTAAGGATATTCTTTTTTATGAAACAAAACGAAGCTAAAGAGGGTGCTATCCCAACCACCAGTACCCGTCGTGATATCTCTACGGTGATTTCTAAGACATACGGCATTCCTCAGTCGGTGGCTTATCAGATTATTGATACAACCTTTGAAGCCTTGCTCGCCAATTTGATTGAAAATGGTCATGTGGAATTGCGCGGGTTCGGCGTGTTTGAAGTGGTCCAACGCAAGGGTCGCAAGGGTCGCAATCCCAAGAAGCCGAGCGATGAAGTGTGGATCCCTGAACGCAAGTCGATCCGTTTCAAGGCATCGCGTTTGCTGCGCAGCGATTTGGCAGATGCAAAGTTGCCCGAAAAGCGTTTGCCCGAGGCTTAAGGTTGAATTGAGTGACAAGCGCCCGCTGCAATGACAGGGGGGCTTGTCAGATAAGAGTTTTTCATTTATGAGCAACATTTCGTTTGAAGCGCCGCGCGGGATGCGCGACTTTTACCCAGAAGATATGGTGTGGCGTAATCGCATCTTTGATGCATGGCGCACCGCCGCAGAACACTTTGGTTTCCAGAACTATGATGCCTGCGTGGTGGAGTCTTTGGAATTACTCCAACGCAAGAGTGGCGAAGAGGTCTCGGAACAGATTTATGCCTTTGAAGATAAGTCTGGGCGTAAGTTGGCCCTGCGTCCTGAGATGACGCCGACCTTGGCGCGTATGGTGGCGGCAAAGCAGAGCCGTCTGCCTTTCCCCATTAAGTGGTACGCCACGGCACAGTGCTTCCGGTATGAACGCATGACCCGCGGTCGTAAGCGCGAACACTATCAGTTGAACATGGATATCATCGGTTCGCAGGATGTGCTGTGCGAAGCAGAAATCCTCGGCGCGGCAGTCTACGCCATACGCACGATGGGCATGCCAGATGAAGCATGGCGCATTCATGTCTCGAGCCGCGCTCTCTTGGGCGAACTTTTGGCTGCAAGTGGCATTCCTGAAGCGCAACATCCCGCCGTCTTTATTGCACTGGATAAGCGTGGTAAGATTTCTGACGAAGAAATCGCTGCATTGTTGCGTGCAGAGGGATTGGATGAAGGCGCAATCGAGAAGACGTTCACCTTGTTGGGCGTGAACTCGTTGGATGAAGCGGCCGCATTGGCGGGTGAAAACTCTCCTGCGATTGCCAATCTGCGTGACCTCTTCGCAACCGCCGCACAGATGGGCTATGCCGACATTTTGATGTTTGATATCGCCGTGATTCGTGGCCTGTCGTACTACACCGGCATCGTCTTCGAAGCCTTTGATGCGCAACGCAAATTCCGCGCGATCTTCGGCGGTGGTCGTTATGACTCCTTGCTCGCTTTGGTGGGTGGTCTGCCGACACCTGCCGTGGGAATGGGCTTTGGTGACGTGGTGGTGGGCGAAGTCTTGCGTGAAGTGCTCGGCGATGCCGCTCCCGTGCAGCGCAACGGCTACTGCATTGGCTACATGACCGATGCCGAACGCCCCGCCGCAATCGCCCTCGCCGCACGTCTTCGCGCCGAAAATGAACGCGTCGACTTATCCCTGCTTGCGCAGAAGCCGAAGCATTTCTTCGGTAAAGCGGGCAACTCTGCAGCCCAGTTTGCGGTCTATCTTGGCCCAGATGATGTGGCCTCTGGTGTCGCCCAGGTGAAAGACCTCCAGACGCGCGAGATTACTAAAATCCAACTTTAATGCATAAGTGCTTGCTACAAGTTGAGATTTTTGGCATACTATGCGAGTTTTTTAACCTTTTCTATACATTTAAGGATTGTTAACAATGTCTATTGCGCTTGGTTTACCGAAAGGTTCGCTTCAAGACTCTACCTTCAATTTGATGAAGCGTGCCGGGTTTTCCATCTCTTGTTCTTCTCGTTCTTATATCCCCACGGTCAATGATCCCGAGCTGAAGTGCCGCTTGATTCGTCCGCAGGAAATCGCCCGTTATGTGGAATTGGGCCTCCTGGATGCAGGGATTACGGGTTATGACTGGATTTACGAAAATGGCTCTGACGTGCACGAAGTGTGCGAAATGTGCTACTCCAAGGCTACCAGCCGACCGGTGCGTTGGGTTGTGGCCGTGCCGAACGATTCCCCCATTCAGACCGTGAAGGACCTCGAAGGGAAGCGTATCGCCACTGAAGCCGTGGGTCTCGCTCGTCGTTATCTCGAACAGAATGGCGTGAAGGCTACGGTTGAGTTCTCTTGGGGTGCGACCGAAGTGAAGGCCCCCGAACTTGTGGATGCCATCATTGAATTGACCGAAACCGGTAGCTCTCTGCGCGCTAACAATCTGCGTATCGTTGATACCGTTTTGACCTCCACCACGCGTTTGATTGCAAATAAGTCCGCATGGGCTGATCCTGCAAAGCGTGAAAAAATCGAACAGGTCGCTATGCTTTTGCAGGGCGCACTTGCCGCTGAAAGCCGCGTTCTCCTCAAGATGAACGCACCCGAAGCTCAGGTGCCCGCGATTACCAATCTTCTCCCCTCGCTTCATTCGCCCACAGTCAACCGCATTAGCTCGGAAGGCTGGGTTGCTATTGAAACGGTTATCCTTGAGGATAAAGTGAGAGACATTATCCCCGCGCTGCGTGCCGCCGGTGCGCAGGGCATTATTGAACTGGCCCTCAACAAGGTCATTTTCTAACACCCCAACACACCAAGGAGCACGAACGTGGGTTCTATCAAGAAAAAACGTCGCGCCAAGATGTCCAAGCATAAATATCGCAAACGCATCAAGGCCAATCGTCACAAGAAGTAAGCCTTACAGCTTGCTGAAAAGCCCCGGGGATCCGGGGCTTTTTTTGTTAAGGCACGGGGCCGTGGTTGGCGCCTGCGGCGCGGTTGACGGTGCTGTGCACCGTGGATAATTCTCCACGATGGATGCGGTGGGTGAGGCGGGGGCTTAAGAGGCTTCGCAGGGTGGCGGTAGTTCTGTGGGAGGGCGGTCAATTCGAGGGCCATGCCTTCGCGGAGCGAAGGCCGCAGAACCTTTGTGGGTTTAACTGTTTATGGCCGTACGGAAGGTAGTCTTGAAAGCCACCTGAAGTCCTCACTAGCCGAGGGGATAACTGTCACAAAGACAGAAGTGAAGCCCCGAGGAGACCATAGTTTCTCAGCACTTCGTGCTCGAGCGCATATTTCCCAGTGGGGGCGGCGAATTGGAAGGGACAAAGAGACCTAAGGGACAAAGGGACGTGCAAAGCGCACGCTGGCGAAGAAATGGATATGTGCCGAAGCGACGATGTCGCAGTTGAAAGTTCAGAGTTTCTCAGCACTTCGTGCTCGAGCGCATATTCGCTTCGCTTGCAGTTGCGAGTTGATTGTCGCACTCGCTTCGCTCGACCGATGGTTTACATAATTCGTAGCGTGCATGACTGTGCGACTCGTGGAAAACCACACTGGCAGTGCTTACTATGCTTCGCAAAAGCACGAGCCAGCATCCACGGGGCCGCAGGCCATCGCGCCGTGGTGCGGTCGTGCGCCTCGCGTAGTTCGCGGAAAATCCACACATGCAGTCCTGCGCCGCAGGCGGAAAATCCACATGCAGTCCTTAGAGGGCGAGGAGTAATCGTGGGGCGCTGAAAGCGCCATCGCGCCGCGATTAGCTGCTGCCCGCATCGCGTGGCTCGCGGAAATCCACATGCTGTCCTTTGCACACGCTGGCCTGCGGCGGGAGTGTAGCGACCGAGTCCCCTGCGCAGGGCGCGAGGACAGTGTGTGTGGAGCCGTTGAAGTGGAGGGTGACGCGGGTGGGGGTGGCGGTATGGAGGCGCCAGTGGGTGACGCGACCTGCTTCCCACTGTAAATCAACACTGATGCCATCATGTGCGCGCACCCCTTGGAGGCTTCCGCTCTTCCAAGCGCTGGGGAGAGCAGGGAGGAGGGTGATTTCGCCTGGGGCAGATTGGACAAGTTGTTCCAACATGGCGGTGGCGATTCCGTAGTTTCCATCAATCTGTAAGGGGATTTTGTGGGAGGCTAAGCCATTATCCAAGATGTTGTGTTGTAAGAGGCCTTGGACCATTGCGCGGGATTGGTCACCCTGTTGGAGGCGGGCCCAGAGGGCGGCGCGCCATGCCCATGCCCATGAACGGCGGCTATCGCCAGTGGTTTTTCGCATGCGTAAGGAGCGTTCAGCGGCATCAGCAAGGAGCGGGGTGGCATGACGCGAGAGGGTGGTGCCTGGGTAGAGCGCAAAGAGGTGCGAGGTGTGGCGGTGGTCGGTTTCGGGGTCGCGGTCAATCAACCACTCCATGAGGTTGCCCTTGCGACCGATTTGTGGGGGCGCAAGCCGTTGGAGGGCTCTTTCAATTTGCGGCAGGTCGGGAAGGGGGAGGTTGGACTCCTGAGCGGCGAGGCGGGTGGCTTGCAGGAGTTCGCCAATGATTTGTTGGTCATGGGCAACGCCATCCTCGCCACGCGGGCCGTGTTCGGGAGACCACCCGTGGGACACGACTAAGGTGTTTTCGGGGAGGGCGAGAAGTTCGGGATAGGCGGAGGGGTCGAGGGGTTGGTAGTTTGAGTGGAAGCCTTTGCCGCCAGGGCCTAAGGCTTTTAGGCGACTCAACCAGAAGGAGGAGAGTTCAGAGAGGACGGGCAAGGCTTCGGTCCACCGTTGGGGCGAGGGGGCTTGATAGGCGGCATGGTCACGGAAGTGGAGGGCGTACCACGCTGAGGCGGGGAGATTAATTTGCCACCCCCCTGCGCCAAAGGGATTGTGGGAAGTGTAAATGAGCCATCCCTTCTCCTCGGGATGGGGTTCGCCCCGTGCGATAAAATATTCTTGGGTGGCGCGACGAAAGCACGGGCGCAGGGTTAGGAGGTAATCTAAGAGTGCGCGGTGGCACTCGGGCAGGGCGCCACGTTCGGCCAACCAATAGACCATTTGGGCGTTGATATTACTGTGATAATCATTTCCCCAAGGCGCGTGAGGATAGGGATTCCAAATCCCTTGTAATCCTGCAGGAAGGCCCCCTGGACGAGAGGTCGCAATGAGTAAGTAGCGTCCAAAGGCAACAAAAAGGGCTTCTAATGCGGGGTCTGCCTCTGGGTTTTTGCGATACGTGGCCAAGCGTTTGGGCGTGGGAAGAGGATTGACGGGGGCGTTTAGGCGAAGGGAGAGGCGACGATAGAGGGCGCGCGTGTCGGCCTGATGGCGTTGGCGAAGCGTGTCAAAATCGGCATGACCAATCGCGTTAAAACGTTTTTCGCAACGTTTTTCTGGTGATTCACCTCGAAAATTGGCCGTAGGGTCCATTACATAATTCGTTTCTACAGCAGAGAGCAGGGTCCATCTTCGAACCCCTTGCAAGCGAAGGTGGTCCGCCTCCACAAGGATGCGCTGCGCATCACAGTCCAAGAGACGCGTGAGGACTCGACAGGAGAGACCATTGGGAAGGGTGGCGTCAAGGATGAGCGCATCCTGTGAGAGGGTGAGTCGATCCTCAGAACGATTCCGCGCAAAGCAGAGAACAACCTCCTTAAGTGGCGCGTCGGCTTGGTAGCGCAGGGCAAAGAGTCGGTCGGGATAGGAACAAAAGGCCTCGGCGCGGATGGGAGTCCCGCCACGGGTCGCCTCCACGGTGGCTATCGCGCCATCAAAATCTAAGCAACGTTTAAAGGAGGTGGCGTCAACGGGTTGACCAAAGTCAACCAAGAGGTCGGCGACGGGCTGTTGGCCACCAAAGCCATCAACGGAGTCGGGACCGTGTGAGCCATTGTAAGGTTTGTCGCCACGCGCATTAATTCCTGGGTTTTTACCGCCAGACCAAAAGGAGGATTCAGAGAGGGTGTAACGGTCACGTCCAGAACCATGGAAGACAGAGATACCCGTAAAACCATTGCCCAAAGGATAGGGTTCGCCCTCCCAGAGGCGCGCAGGATTGGTGTAACGACCTGCGGTCAGTCGATAGGTGCGTTCACAAAGGAGGTCAATGCCTTCGCCCATGGGGCGTCGGGTAGGCGGAAGGGGCGCATCGGGAGAGAGCCATTCAGGGGGAAGCCCCTCAAACACCCCCTCAAAGGCATCTGAAGTGGCGGTAGGAACGATTTGGTGCGGGAAGAGGAGGGTGTAGGCGGGGCGGTCAGACCAAAACCCCTCAAAGGGACGCGTGGTGTCAGTCGCAACGGCGTGTTCTACCCAGAAGAGCGAAAGCAGACAAAGGCAAATCAAACGAATCAAAACGTCTCCTCCAAAAATGATTATAACGCATAGTACCACATCTCCCTCCCTTCGTCTATCTTTCCCCAAAAGGGGGTGAGCACTTGGCGGTGGTAGGCAGGGGGCTTTTGGATGGGAAGAAGAGGTGATATTTGTGTGAAGTTTGATACAATAATAGACACTATGTTACGAATGGTTTGGTTTTTATTAATTTGTTGGGCGACGACACTGTCGGCGCAAGTGTTGCAGGTGAAGGTGACACCGGAGTCTATTTACGCGGGAGATGTCTTTCGCGTGGAGGCCTCGGTGGATGGCGTGAACTTGGAGTCGGTGTCGTGTTCGTTTGCAACGCCCGCCCAGGTGATTGGTCAGTCGATGAAGATGTCGGTGGAGAATGGCCGCATCTCCTCTTCGCAGAGTTTACAAGTCTTGCCACAAGGGGTGGGCGAATGTCGGATTGAATCCGTGACGGCCGTGACGCAGGACGGAAAGACCTTAACGTATACCCAGCCGCACACCGTGCAAGTACGCGAATTACCTCCCGATGGCGAGGTCTTTTTGGAGACAGCGCTCTCCCCTGAGGCGCCTTTGCCTGGGGATGATGTGACGGTAACATTGACGATTCGCGCGCCTGCAGTTCGCAATGGTGACCGACTTCTCTCGCCCTTTTTGGAACAAGATATTTTTGGACGTGTGCAGGAGCGCATCCCGCGGATTCAGTTTGAGGCGGTGACGGGTGAGGACTCTCCTTTACGGCAATTGGCGCAACCCCGCTTAGTTTCTCAAGAAGTTGAGGGGAATCAATTGGTGTGGACGGTGGAGTGTGCCTACCGAGCCGTGCGCGTGGGCGAACAGATCTTTCCTGCGCCCGTCATTCGTGACACGCGCTACCGTTTGGCACCGCAAGGCGGTTCTTTGGAAGAGGTGCGCTGTTTGGTGATGGGTACGCCTGTTACGGTGCGCGTGTCACCTCCGCCAACCGAAGGACGCCCCGATGGATTTGTTGGGGCTGTTGCGGAACGTTTCGCAGCGGAGATCGCCTTAGATACGCTAAATGCCAAGGCTGGCGACCCTGTGAAGTTGACGATTTCCTTCTTAACCGATGCCGATCCAGAACAACTTCGTCTACCGCATTTGCCTGAATTAAAGGGCTTTAGAACCTATGGTGAGCCGGTTAGAAATACGATTGAGGGCGGTGTCTCCTTTGTTTACAATTTGCGTCCTGTGCAGGCAGGTTTGCATGAAATTCCCTCGTTATCCTTTGCTTGGTTTGAAAAGACGGGGCGTATCTATCAGATTACGCGAACGAGTGCGGTGCCGCTCTATGTGCATCCCTCGGCTCAGTTGGTTCTTTTAGGTGAAGATGGTGAGGCGCTCTCGGATGTTTTGCCGCCGGCGCTCCGCTTATCCTATCCGCCAAAGGCCACCCTTTTGCCGCGCGTGTGGGTCTTGGCGGTGCTTTTGGTGGGGCTTTTGGCCCTCTTGGCGCGACTCTTGTTGAATCCTGCGCGTCGTATTTGGTATCGCGTGGTGCAACGCTTGACGCGGAAGCGTCCAGTCCGTCGAGTCTGTGCGGCATTACGTCGGGTGCGCACGCCCGAGGAGGCTTTGGCCGCGATTCGCATGTGGGTGGGACGCCCTGCTTTGACGGCGGTGGAACTCCGTGGAATGTTGGAGGAATCCGTTGAAGCACAGGCGGTAATTGCCGCAATGGCTCAATTGGAACACGCCGTGTATTCGGGTGGCGAAGATGTGCCAGAGGCTCGTGAAACCTTGGTGAATCTCTTGCCACAGGTGAAGTTTAAGCGGATGCGACATGCTGGGATGAGACCCGTGGTCGTGTTGCTCTGCTGCCTCCTGCCGAGCGCATTGATGGCGATGGAAGATGATTTTCTTTTGGAGCAAGCCGAAGCGGTAACCTTAGCGGCGAGCACACCAGAAGACTATGCGGCGGCCACCGATTTATGGTTGCGCCTTGCGCGCGAGGGAAATGTCTCGAGCAGCGTTCTTTTAAATGGGTCAGGGTGTGCTATCTTTGCCCGCCAACCGCTGGTGGCGAAGCGCTTGGTGGCACGCTATGAATTGCTTTACGGACGCGATCAAGAGAGTGAGCAAGCGCTTATTGCGGCGATGGATCGTTTGGAAACGCCCCTCTTTTGGGGGAGAACGCTCTTCGCACCGCACTATGACTTTGGACTCTCAAAACGTTTAGAGTGGTGGTGCATTGCCGTGGGGATTGGCTTCTTACTCCTGGCTGTGCCGTGGAGAGGCTTGCGAGGCCTACGCGTTTTGGTGGGCTTGGGGATTCTTGCGTTGAGCGTGAGTCTGCTCGTATCCCTAATGAGTTTGGCGCAATCGAATGTGTATGATGCGCTACCCGATGCAACTGAGACGGAGGAGGTCCAATGAAGCGGATCATTTTCTCTTTGATGGCGATGTTCTGCACGGGGACCCTCTCGGCGAAGTTGATGTCCGCCAAGTGGGGAACCGAGCCTGCGGCGCCCGTTTACGCAGGTCAAGTCTATGATTTAACGTTGACCTTGGAGACGCTCCCTGAGGAGGAAATCTCTGGTGTGCGGATGGAACAAGGTCCAGGCCGTTCTCCCGAACGTCAGTCCACCTATCAAAAGGAGGGGCGTCGCTATACGGTGTTGCATTGGCAACAGTGTGAGGCGAAGGAAAAGATTGTCTCAATTCCAGTTGGACGCTTGCAAGCGAATGTAACCCAAGTGCAGAATTTTGGGCATTTTCGCTCTGCGAGTACGACTACACAAATCGTGACCGTCCCCGCCTTTGATTACGAAGTGCAGGCATTACCTGGCGAGGCGCGTGGATTGCCGATTGGCAACTTTGAATTGAATTTAGCTGCAGATCGACGCTTCTTTGCCCCAGGCGAGGTGCGCTTGCTGACGGCAACGTTGAAGGCTCACGAAGGATATGTGCCGCAAGCATACGTCTTTACGTTGGAAGATACCGAATCGGGAGAGCTTTATCCCTTCCGTGTGGTTACGCAGAGCGAGCACGAAGTGAGTGCTCAGGCGCACTTTGTCGTAACGGCAGAGCGCGATGTGACCTTACGATTGAAGTCGCTGAAGGCCTTTGAGTTGGTTGGGCGGAGCGTGAAAGAGGTGGTTTGTCCGCCATTGACACTTCGGATGCGTCTGCCCGAAGAGACACAAGAGGAAGACACCGCAATTACCGTTTCGCAGGATGCGAAGGCAAATCGTGGGCATCCCCTGCGCTTTGCGCCTGTGGATGGCGCACCAATCGTTGATACCTTGGCGTCGCCGTGGCAAGTGGAAGAGACGCGTGAGACGTGGAGCCGTGTGCGCACCCCAACGGGGGCGGGTTGGATTCGAACCATTTTACTGAAAGAAGAGAGACCATGATTGTTGCTCAGCCGCTTTATTTGATGTTGTTATTGCTGTTGCCCTTGATTCCATTGGCAGCGGTGTGGTGGTGGAAACGCTACACGGTGCGCGTTGCACGCCTATCCCGTCATGCGGTGGGGGTGCCCGCGCGCGCCAAACTGCAAGTGGCGTTATTGACCATAGGGGCTGGGATGCTAATCCTTGCACTGTCGGGGCCTGCCTGGGGGCGCGGCGAAGAGGAGGCGGTGCAACGGAGCCGTAATTTGATGTTGGCCGTTGACGTCTCGCGTTCAATGCTCGCAGAGGACGTTCGCCCCAATCGTCTCAGCCGCGCTAAGGCAGACTTGATTGACCTCGTGGATGCGCTCAATGGCGATCGTGCGGGGTTGCTCGCCTTTCGTGGTAAGGGGGTGCTCCTGTGCCCGATGACGACCGATGTCGCCTTTTTGCGTCAGAATCTTGATGCCTTGGCACCAGACTCTGCGCCGCCCGGCGAGACTGACCTGGCCGATGCCATTGAAAAGTGTTTGGCTGCCTTTGAAATGGCACAGAGCGCACATAATGCCATCGTACTTGTGAGTGATGGTGAAGATTTGGCAGGGCGCGCTAAGCAATTGGCGACCGTGGCGGGAGAACGTGGCATTCCGATTTTCACGGTGGGGATTGGCTCTGCGAAGGGAGCTGTGATTCCAGATGGAGCTTCTGTGGTAAAGTACGAAGGGGAGGCGGTGAAGAGTCAATTGACCGAGTCGACGTTGCGTGAAATTGCTGAGGCAAGTCATGGGCGTTACATTCCGTTGGCCACGGCCGGAACGGCACAGACGACCTTAGGTGCAGTCTATGCACGCTACCTCTCCAAGTTGGCAGACGAGGAAGTGCGAGAGCATTCGGAGGTGCTTTTTGTGAATCGTACGTGGATTTTTGCTGTATTGGCGGCGGGATGTTGTCTGATGGCGGGTATCCTTTCATTGGGGCGTATTCGCTGTGGACGTTTTCTATTGATTGCGACCTTGTTTGGCGCGGGCGCACTTGGAGCTAAGGAGCCTGCACGTCAAGCGCAGTCGCACTATCGGGCAGGGCGATTCCAAGAGGCGGCCGCGGCTTATGCGGAGGCACGGAATGGTGCAGAGGCTTCGGAATTGGCGCATTATGCCTACAATGAAGCCCTGGCGCTCTGGAAGGCGGGTGACATCACTAATGCGTTGGATCGCGTGCAGATGGCGGTTGGCGATAAGGCGTTTACGGGGCGTGCGGCTACGTTGGAGGGCGCATTGCAGATGGTGTTTGCGGAACGTGCGCTTGATGTGGAAGCGCGCTTAGAACATCGTGTGGCCGCCGCAGATGCCTTTTCCAGAGCGTTATTGGCAGAACCTTCGCAGGCGGCTGAGCGCAATCTCTCTCGTGCGTTGGAGGGGATGGATGCCTTGAAGGCTGAAGCACGTAAAGCGGCCGCCTTGAAGCGTTATAAGGATGTTCCGCTTCAGCAACTTCTACCGCAGATTTTGCAACACCAACGCGACCTTTTCCGTGCCGTGCCAGAGGTGTATGGTTCCTCAGACGCATCGGTCATCCTCTCGCAAGCAGAGCAATTGGCTAAGGATGTCGCCGAACAACATGATCGTTGGTATCCCGTATTGGAGCAATTGCCCCAAGCAATTACCAATGAAACGGCCTGTTTGGAGCTCTTGCAACATGCCCAAGCGGCGCAGGATTTACTGGATCGTGCGGCAAAACGTTATGAAGCCTTGGATCGGAACGCAAAGCCTTTGATTGACGGTGAACCGATGGCTTATGACTTTTGGAAGTTGGTCGCGCAACCCGATGCATTGATTGGTGAAGCAATTGCTGTTCAGACGAATGCGATGACCTCTTTGACCTCTTATCAGCCGACCCGTGAAGACCAACCCGAAGTCTTGAATCTCGTGCAACAATTTCGTGTACTCTTCCCGAAGTGGGCGGATGACTATCTGCGTCAACAGGCTGCCTCGACCAACGAAGTGACCTTCACGGAAGAGGCGCGTGACCAAATCGCGCGAACGGCAGATGCGACGGTCCCTCTACTGTCTTCTCAAATGACGCCAGAAACAAAGCAACAAGTGATGGATAATCTGATTCTAATCCGTGATTTGTTGCCAAAAATTTCAAACCAACAGTCGCAAGATCAGCGCCAGAAACCACAAGAGCAAGATCAACAAGAAAAGCAGCAACAAGATCAACAACAGCAAGATCAGTCTCAGCAACAACAAGACCCGCAAGAGGCTCAGACGGAAGAGACTGAAAAGCAAGACGAGGCTAAAGATAACCTTGAAGCCTTGTTGCAAAAAGCGGCGGACCGAGAACGTGAGCACGAGGAAGAAAAGCGCAAGCGCGCCGTGCAGCGAATGTCACCAACCGCTCGCGACTGGTAACACTTACAATACGCGCCCGTACCGATGCGGGCGCGTATTGATTTGTTAATGGGTGTTTACTATTAATCTATTAAATTGTAAGTTAATACGCGCTTAAAATGGCGTGCGCGAAACCTTCACTTTTTCTACTTTTTTATCGATTTTTCGCCTGTTGAAAACTTTTTTGAGTTATCAACAAGTTATCAACAATTCACCTTTTTTGACGCAGTTTTTGGAAAAACCTTCGGCGGATTGGCGGATTTTTGGCACTTTTGCTCAACTTTGTTAAAACTGCATAACTTCTTGATAAATAAAGAGATAAAGTAAAAATAGGGCGAAATCAACGCCGCTACAGCGGCTTCCTTGCGAAAAAATGGTCCCGAAGGGGAGGAAAAGTTATCAACAATTTGCCCGTTTTTTAGGGAAGTCTAAAGAAATTCTAGGTCAATATGGGCGAAATTGAATGGCAATATGGGCGAAATTGGGTACCCAAAATGGGCGAAATTGCGACTCAATTTCGCCTGTTTTCAAGACCAATTCTTCAGCACTTTTTGTCATATTTCAT
>JAZUPT010000032.1:0-8847 GCA_045605345.1 Candidatus Spyradenecus sp. | reverse complement strand
ATTGAATGGCAATATGGGCGAAATTGGGTACCCAAAATGGGCGAAATTGCGACTCAATTTCGCCTGTTTTCAAGACCAATTCTTCAGCACTTTTTGTCATATTTCATGTCTATCTAAAATGACGATTTGACAATCTTTCTCCGTTTTGCTACACTTTTAGTGTGTGTAGAGAGAAGGTTGTTCGGAGTTCGGGGTTTAGGGTTCTGGGTTCGGTGTTTTGGGTTCGGGGGCTGGGCGTGGTTTTCATAAATCTATGAACAGGTCCAACAATGGACCTGCACAGAACATATTCTTCGCCAGCGTTTGCTTACGACTTCTTACTTCTTACTGAAAGGGCGTAGCACGCCCCAACTGACCACTGTGGCGAAGCCTCTAGGGGCTCCACGAGGGAGCACGTCTTGACGTTCGCTACCGCGCTCTGCCACTCCTTGCGGAGATGGCCGACGGATTCGGCGCTCCTCGCTACGGACTGGTGTCCTACTGCGGACCCTCACCGTTTTCATGCTGCGAGAAATGGGCCCATTTACAAGCAGGTTTTCCGCTGTTTCTGTTCTGTGTCGGTCCATTGTTGGACCGATATCTTTTCTTTTCGACACACCTTCCCTTAAGACGTATTCTTTTTACCCCCGCGGCACGATTGGATTTGATGGACTTGCCCCAATCGTACGATATTCAGAGCGACCTCAATAAAAAGGCTTGAAATGTGTAAGGTAAAAGGTGTAACATAGCGATGTCCACGGAGGTATGGATGGGTATTGACTTGGTAAGAAATCAATTGCGTACACCGCAGTGGCGTGGTTATACCTTTGACGGCAATAAGAATGTGTCAGAACTCGTTCACTTCGAAACGCGCAATGGCATTGCTGCACACTATTTTTCGCAAAGGGCTTTTGAAAATGCACCAGGCAAAGAGGAGGATATTTCAAAATGAGGTCATTCGTAATGTTAGTGTGTGTGGCGATAGGGTGGGTTGGTGCTTTGTTTTATGATGCCATTGTATGGCCGAAAGAGCAAGGTCTATTATTGGCATCGACTTTAAGTAAACTCTTAAATGAGTCAAGGTATACAGATGGGCAACTGGTTGATGTGTTAAATGAGAAATTACGTTTGGATGGATACTCAAAATGGACGGCCGTACAAGGGCCGTCTAAGCAACGCGTGATTCAAATTCGTAAAAAAATATTGCCAAATGTTGATTTAGTTCTTGAGGGATTTCTCACTGACACCGATGCAGACACTTCTGTCAGATTGACAGAGGACGAATAGTATGGAACAACCGCAATATAATGCCGATGGTAATCAAACGCTGATTAAGACATCAACTGGTATTTGGCCGGTAACTTACAACGCAGAAAATCGCCCTGTGCGGTGGGAATCGGGCGACATGGTTGTTACGATGGACTTTGATCGCATGGGTCGAGGACGTTTGTGAAGGTAGAATAAGAGGTAAATCAATGAATCCTCCTCAATATAAAATTATTGGATATAATTGTTATGACTTTGCGATAGAAATGTTTTATTATGGTTTAGGAGAATATTAAGATGTTTTATAAAGTTGTATTTTTCTTAATTCTTTTCTTTACATTATCTGTGTTATTATTGACCAATAATTCAATGCAGACAAATGACGTTGTGACAAGTTACTACGAAACGGCTGTTGTTTTGGGACAAGAATCTGCAATAGATAACCAAACTTTGAGTGGTTTCTTATCATACTCTGCATTAATGTCTGACATGAAAAATCTTTTAATTGGACTGACCATATATAGTTCGTTTTGTGCGTTATTAACCTTTGTCTTTGTTAATAGCAAAGTGTTCATAAAATGGTATTATAGATTTTTCAATTTAATGTTTTTATTATGCGGTTTAATATCATTAAGAGCCGTACAACTAGTGTTTTTATTAGATGAAAAAAGATTGAAAGGAAATTATATATCTCAAGCATATAAATTTTTAATTTCTTTTGAGGATCAAGAGTTGACATTGCAAACGTTAAACTTACAGTGTAAATGTACTTTTATGATTCTATTATTTTATTTTGTGGTATGCATAATTTTATCAATTTTGGGATATATTCATTCGCGTGAAAATGCTAGAATCGCTATGTCAAATAAAAACACCCAAGCAGCATAAAGGCAATGAAATGGAACAGGTTTTGATTGGGTATTTAAAAGAGGTAGAGTCCTCTATTGGTACAACTCATGAACGGTTAGGAATATCTATTAATCCAGAAGACGCGGTAATAATCGGAGTTTTAACAGTTTTGTACCCGGATGGAAAAACAGAGGATGTTGAATTGTGATATCGTTGAAGGTACTATTAGTGTTTTTTTTATTAGTTACATCAATGCTCAAAGCGAGTGTGGTGATACCATGGCCTGAAATAAAAGAAATTTATTTTCCTTATTTGGTCTCTCAGGAAACACTCTGCATTCTTCTTAACTCGTTTTCAGTTCCTTCACAAAAAGATCCCACAGATGGAACAATTTTCGTAGGTCGTATTTCTGGAAAATCTTCCTATTTTCAAATTAACCGACACAAGGCAAAGAAGAGGATTATATGGGTGAATTTTAATTTAGAGACAGATTTAAGTATGACTTTACCATTTTTGGACGAAAGAGGCAGAAGATGCCGTTGTAGTTATACAATAATTGAACGGAAATATGATGGGAGGCGACAAAAATTAGTTTCTATATATCATTTATCAAGAGGTGGCTTTTTACTTGAGTTTGATTTGAACTTTTGGTTAAAGCATGTTATTTATGAAATATTCCCCTTTCTTATGGCTAGATGGCAATCAAACGCTAATACAGACGAGTACAGGCATTTGGTCAGTCACCTACAACGCAGAAAACCGCCCTGTGCGGTGGGAATCGGGCGACATGGTTGTTACGATAAATTTTGAATGTATGGATCGCAGGACGATTGTGAAGGTAGAATAAGAGGTAAATCAATGAAACATTATCTCATTTTAATTTTCATTGTAGTATTGAAGACTTCACTGCTTTGGGGAGCTTTGGGGTGGATGGATACAATGGATATTTATCCGCCTGTAAAAGTTTATTTTAAGGATGCAAAAGGCGTCAGTTGGCGTATAAAAGAGCGTTTGGCTGAAACATTATTTATAGTTGCTCAAGCGAAAGATGATACAAATGTAGATGAGTTGTTGGACGCAAAAATGTTTTATTTAATGCAAATTGATTTAGAAAATTCAAGCATTATGTGGTATGAAGCCATCCCGAAAAGTTATTTTAAAATAACGACTTGCAATGGCATCTTACTTGTATTCAATGAGAGTGAACGAAGAGAATCACGTTTCTTTTTGAGAGATGGGAAGAAATGGCTGAAGCCGAATGGATTGGATGTTAGAAATCTTGATTGGTGTGACTACAAAAATGGAATTCTGCTACCAGGGAGTTTGACGGGGGAGCCTATTGCATATGCTTTATCTGCAGAAGGACTAGTCCACATCAATGGGAAACCCGTTACACGAATTCCGTGGCTGGGTAAAGATGCTATTTTGGGATTGTTCACATATGATGAAGGGATTCAAATCTTTGATGTTTTGTCTGGAAGATATTATTCATTACCTAAAAACTATCAGCCGATTTATTGCTTGGATTTGAATGCAATTTTTATTCGTGAAAAAACAGGGTCGCGTCGATATGCAATTTTTGATATTCAACATAATAAAACGTTATTTTTGAAGGATGATTCGCGAATTTCTGCCGTTGAGGGATTTTATTATATTCTTGAAAAGAAGGGAGACACATATGTCTACAATAGTAAGGGCCAATATTTTAAATGGTTGGGCTCGCCTTCTATAAAAGCAATTCGTTGTCCCCCATATGAGGTTTTGGTTGTTGAATCTAACACATTAAAAGAATTTATTAATACTACAACAAATACTCGTTGTTCATTTGAAGCAGAAGATGAATTGTCGATATATGACACGTTTTTAAAAGTAAGAGAGGTGAATGGAACCGTATATCTAATAGATTTACTGACCGGTGAACATATTCCACATTTGTAATTATGCTGATAAGATGATCTGTACCTATGTGAATAATCAAAATAGGGCTATTTTACTTACGAAGGATAAGAAGATGCGTGCATTTGTCAATGGTAATCAGACGCTGATTAAGACTTCCACAGGTGTTTGGTCGGGGACTTACAACGCAGAAAACCGCCCTGTGTTATTCCAATTATGAGCCTTCATTCGTGGAGCGATATTATATGAGACGTCCCATAATAACAGATAATGAAAGGTGATGTTGGACATGCAAATGTGCGATGTAATTGGTCAAACTTTGCTAGTTTTAGTTAATTTGCCAGTTTTTATTTTGGCAGTTTATTCAATTTATTCAGGCGCTTTTTTAAAAGCACTTCGTAGTTCTAAATTCTATGGGGTGTTTATATTTTTTACTCTTAGTAGTGTTGCCCCATACTCATTGTTTGTTGTAACCTTGAATCTCCCATCGTATTGGTATTATATCTTATATTGGCATATACAAGAATTGGTTGCATATACAAGTATTTATTCCCGTACATATCCATTTCAAACTATACTGAAATTTGATTGTCGTGTTGCGATTGTTTTATTTCCTATATGGGTTTCTGTTTTATGGATGATAGTTTCCGCTATCACTATCACCTTTTTTCCAGGTTGGGGAAATTACCTACTGGCAAGTATTCCATTTTGCCCTGTGTTCATATCAGAAGCTCTAATCACATATTTGCCTATAATTCCTTTTATAATACTTCCTATATTGTTTTTAGGAGTCATGTATTTCATATGCAAGTCTTCTGCTAGAGATTTCAATAATAAATTAGTTTTTGAGGACAAAGAGGATAAAAATGTATGACCAACACAATTCGGGAGCAGAATAATTGTCTATTAACCAGGCGGAAGCAAGTTTTCAGTGCAACGCTTGGAGATTTGATTCCGCAGTATAATGCCGATGGTAATCAAACGCTGATTAAGACTTCCACAGGTGTTTGGTCGGTGACTTACAATGCAGAAAACCGCCCTGTGCGGTGGGAATCGGGCGACATGGTTGTTACGATGAACTTTGATCGCATGGGTCGCAGGACGTTATATTTGAAGCGAGATTATTTAGATGTTAAACTTCATTACGAAGATGCCTCCTTCTATTCCTCTGCAATCTGAATTAGAAAAACTTTGGAGTGATTGGCAAAAGGCTAAGATGGACTTGAGCGATGCACAAATGGAGATGGTGAAATGCAAGCTAAAAAAATGATATTCATGTTATTTGTAGTATTTATTGGAAATCTCCAATTTATTTATGCCAAAGTGCGTAATGTTGAAAAATGGGGGAATTATATCATTGAAATGCAGGTTGAGAAAATTCAGAAGTGGTGTGAAAGAGTTTCTCGGTACCAAGAAAGTATGCCTTGGATTGGGGAGGAGTTGCAAAAGATGGAGGAGCAATTTCTCACTGAAATGAAACGGATTAAAAAGGTAAAGACAGAGTTGCCTTCAATAACTTTTGAAATCAAAATAAAAACAGCAACAACCGTTTCTTTCAATATTGAAGACACGGAACGTGTTTCAAATGCGTTATTTTTGTTATGGGACAGTTTAGAGAGCTTATCAACGACACTTATCCTTTATAGAAGTGTATGCCATCTGTTACCTCCTAAAAGTTATGATGAAGCAAAGGTTATTAGAAATCAGGTTATTCAACGTATGGACTTGCAAGATGATGGTAGGTTTTTTCTAAAAAACTATAACCGAAATCAACAAAAACATATGTATGAGTCGCTGTTATCTTCGGCTAATAAATTAAAATTAGCGGAATTAGAAGGGCGGAAATTTGATGATGAAAAATTCTTTTCAACGCATTTAGAGGCATTTTCATTTGGATATTGTCAGATGTTGTTAAATAAAATTCATAAACAACATTTAGGTACTTGCCAACCAGACTCTTATAGTATTATTCCATGTACTGGATGTAGTGGATTGTTGTCTAATTTGAAAATAATTAACGATACAATTCAAGCTGATGGTTATCAACAAGACCCCTTTTTGGAGCAGTGGTTAAGTGAATGGATGAGTAAATTTTCACTTCTTTTATTTTTTCAAGATCTTTAAGAGGGGAATAAGCAGTGAGGATAACTCAAGAACTGTTCATTATTGGAAATAAAAATGTGTCAGAACTCGTCCACTTTGAGACGCATGGTGTAAATGTTGACAAGTCTATTTCTGTCAAACCTCCTATCTATTGAGTTTTACTATGAAGAGTTTAATTTACTTGCTAAATATGGTTGTCGTTTTTTTGCAGGAAGTGCGGTTTATTTGTGGTTAGCACTTAATGACATTCCTTCTTTCCCTTTTGTAGGGAGTGAGTTTTGTATAATTAGAAGATAGTAACTATAAAAGGATTACCATGCGTTGTTTGATTAGATTGTTATGGTTGTTGACTTTCATTCAACATTTAGGATGTTGCTCTTCTAAAAATTTAAATATTACGATTGATGATGCAATCTCGTTGAGTAATTTAAATTTAACTACATCGCTTACTAATAAGGGTGAGAAGTATGACCTTTCGGGGCATTATAATTTAATTGATCTTTTGGCAGGTGTACGGCGTTTGCAATATACGAATGGCGAGATTACATTTGATGCTAGTGGGAAGCGAATTATAAACATTCCCTCTTCGGTAGAAGATGAAACACACTCTGAAGTCTCACCGTTTGCATTGGTTCGCACAGTGCGAAAGGATGTAGCAGCAGGCCGCATAGTAGAGCCTTGCTGGCAGGGGATTCGTCGTCCACAAATACATACAAGTGTAGCGATTTCAATTTATTTGTGGGCGAATTATACAAATGCGCATAATGTAGACGCCTTACTTGAGGAATCTATCTATGCATTAGACTGCTACTTCGTAAATGCGCAACGGGAGCGTTATTCTTTGGCTTATGATGGCCTAATTTGTTGTCTGTTGTATCACTCATTCTTAAACGAGTCAAATGGTCGTTTATTAACAAAAGAAGTATTTTTCCAAGAAAATAGTGCAGAAGCGTTGGCGCAAATGAAGCAAATTACATCAAACTCTAATTGGGTCGCCAAAACGATATTATTCGTTCTAGGCGTTGCAACTGAAAATATGGTATTTTGAGTCGCAAGAGGATTTCAAATGGCGAATAAAATATTTCGAAGACCACAAAAACTGAGTAATCCTTTTAGAGATTTTTCTCAAGAAGAATTACAACAAATTATAAACACCAAAGACAATCAGATGGGATTTTATGAATTAAATTGTCTTTTTAACAGCTTTCTGCCTGCTGGGACATACGATGAAGTGGTTTATTTTTTTCCAATCGCACTTGATTATGTATTTAAGAAAAAGGAGGAATGGTTTACTCTTTTTGATAATTTACTTACTTGGGTAATGGTTCATCGGGAATGTTTAGAAAAAGATGAACTTTTAAATGATTATTGGGCAAAGATTTCTAGAGAGATTAAACTGATTTTAGACGCCCCTTTTGTTGTGACGAAAGAAAATCTTTATCCACGAGATGCTATTTTTTTTGAAGCTGTTGATGATGGTATTCAAAAGTGTTTAAAGTTTTTTAATCAAGACATCTCAACGTTTTTAAAATTAGAAGATTTGTTTATTCATCGATTTAAACAAATTTCATCGTATAATTGCGCAGCATGGTTTATTTACTTGGGGAATCATTATAGTCATTTTATAAACTCCTGCGATTTTTCTTCTCAACTACGACAAGTTGCGTTAGACTTTATTTATGAAAAGATGCTTTCTGATGAATTGCACTGCTCTTTTTGGGATAAAGAATTGCGTTATTCATTCGATTAAGTCAGAACTCGTCCACTTTGAGACGCATGGTGTAAATGTTGATAAGTCTATTTCTGTCAAACCTCCTATCTATTGAGTTTTACTATGAAGAGTTTAATTTACTTGCTAAATATGGTTGTCGTTTTTTTGCAGGAAGTGCGGTTTATTTGTGGTTAGCACTTAATGGCATTCCTTATTTTCGGTTAGAGGATATTGAGCCAAGTTTGTTAATCCATGGTCTTGTAATAGCGCAGGGTGGGGGATATAATTTCGCCTTGTTATTTGTTTCTTTTTTTTGGGGGGTGGCCTTCGTTGTGGCATATTTGTTTTTTCAACAAATTCAATGCTTCTCTCTTAAAGTAACGCATTTGGTTTATTTTACAGGAAGAAGATGTATTTATTGCGGAATTATCATCTTTCTTTTGTTTATAACACTTTTTAATATCACGATTTGTTTTTCCCCTTTATCATTAGAACGAAAGGTAATTTCACGCAGTGAAATTACAGTGATGTTATTAAAAGAGTTTAAAAAAGAGCATGGGCGTTATCCTAAAAAATTAGAAGAGCTTTCCGTTTATAAGAAGGGTGGGAGTAGTCAATCGCGGAGTCGATTAGCATTGCGCGGAAATGATTATGAAGAATGTCTTGTTACATACAAAAGCGACGGGGATACGTGTAATGTAAATTATCAAATGAGAACAGAATATGGTGAAAAAAGTTACACCATTTCGCTGAATTGATTTTTAAGCATGGGGAATCAAATCATCTACTGAATTGTGAGTTAAAAGGGGGTGGAGATAAAATGATGACATCACAGAAGGTTGTGTTCTTTATTTTCGTGCTTGCCGCGTCGCTATTCGTGCAGTATTCATGCGTATTTATTCGGTGAAATGCAAGATAAATTGCGCAGGCGGGTGGGGAAAACATTGAAAATTTTCATGCGGCTCCTTCTTGTTTGATTTGTAATGAACGTGGGTAATGAGCAAGTTTATACTGGAGAATCGCGATGTCTTTGGCTATTAGTC
>JAZUPT010000031.1:0-19150 GCA_045605345.1 Candidatus Spyradenecus sp. | reverse complement strand
CCACAAACGATAGTTTAAATGAGAATTGGCAAAGTAAACGCCTCCCTCCCCATGGGGAGGGACCTGCTATGTTCCCGATCCATAGTCCAATGTAAATCCTCTTGGCAAAGTAAACGCTTTTTGACGTTTGGCAGAGTAGCTACCTTTTACCATTTGGCAACTTAAATGCACCCATTTTTACCCACTAAAGTGCATTTACTTTGAGAAATAACCTAGCAAAGTTCAGCGCATCTGTGATTCTAAAAGGGCGTGAAGTATAGGTTGTGACACAGGAATGCAGTTTCTTTTATCCCTTTTATGCGCCAAAATCATCTGAGTAATGCGCGCACACCATCCCCTAAGCCTCACCACAAGCACAGCCACTCCCAACCGTGAAGTTATGTTCAATTAAATAAGAAAGATTCCTAAGCCTCACCACAAGCGTAGTCAAACCCAAACCCCGACCTTTTGAATCCGGTCTTCAAGCACACTAAGGGGTGAAGAACGCGTTAGTTTTAGGACTTCTGACACACGCTTACGCGCGTAACGTGCATAATAATGTACACAGTAGAAGATAAATTTGCTATACTGCAAACAAACTAATTATTGTCCGAAAGAAGGATTTTTAACTTATGAAGCAAGAGCCCGCCGCTGGCGAAAAGTTATTGAGATGGGTCGGCGACACCCTTGAAGTGAAAGTTTTTTGCGCAGGCAATGAGGTTGGACGCGGCACGATGATCTTCCGCACAAATATTGGTGCGGCCGCAATCCATCAGGCAGAAGTGCTTGCCCATGTAGATGAAAACCGCTTGATTAGCGGAGACGATTGGCACGACATCCCGATGACCCCTGCAGGCAAAGGGGTGTGGACGGTAAAGGTGCCCCTTTTGGAAGTTGGCATCTTTGAAGGTAAGGCCTGCTTTATCCGTGAAGGCAATCCCGAACCCGTCTGGACCGAAGGGTTTGGCAACACCATCATCAAGGTCGCCCCTGCTCACACTGCGGCAGGCAATATGATTTATGCTGCCTTTGTGCGTCAATTCTCCCCTGCCACATTGTCTGCACCAATCGCCTCTACAGCGCATGCCAAGGAAGAAACGGCCCTAGACAATGCTGGTTACACGGTGATTCCGCCGAGTGGCACCTTCCGTGCGTTGATTCGCCATTTGGATCACATCTGCGTGGACCTTGGGTTCCGTGGGTTACTCTTATTGCCCATTCACCCGACCCCAACGACCTTTGCACGTATGGGGCGCTTCGGCTCCCCCTTCGCAGGGCGCGATTTCCTTGACATCGACCCCGCCTTGGCAGAATTTGACACCTCTGCGACCCCGCTTGATCAATTCCACGAACTCGTTGGGGCAGTTCATGCACGTGGTGCCTCGCTCTTTATGGACCTGCCCGCCAACCACACGGGATGGGCAGCAACCTTCCAGATTCACCATCCCGAATGGTACCGTCGCAACGTGGACGGCTCCTTCCATTCGCCGGGCGCGTGGGGCGTAACTTGGGAAGACTTGGTGGAATTGGACTACTCGAAGCCCGAACTTCGCCGTGCGATTGCGGACGTCTTCCTCTATTGGTGCCGCCAAGGCGTAGATGGATTCCGTTGCGATGCGGGTTACATGATTCCAAAATCTGCATGGGATGTGATTGTGGCATTGGTCCGTCGTGAATATCCCGACACCGTCTTCCTTTTGGAAGGTTTAGGTGGCCCGATGGACGTCACAGAATCCCTCATCGGCACCTCAGGCTTAGACTGGGCCTACTCTGAAATGTTCCAAACCTATGACCGCTCTGCATTTGAAGCGATGTTGCCTGAAATGCTTCGTCTTTCGGAACAGCGTGGTCCCTTGGTTCACTTCGCAGAAACGCACGACAACAACCGTCTGGCCGCCACTTCCCCTGCGTGGTCACGTCTGCGTCTCTCACTCTCGGCACTCCTCTCACAGCAAGGCTCCTTTGGCATCACGGCAGGCGTGGAATGGTATGCCCGCGAAAAGATTGACGTGCACGGTTGCGGTGGTCTCAACTGGGGTGCAGCGGACAATGCTTGCGGATTGATTCGCCGTTTGAATGCGATTCTGCGTACACATCCGCTGTTCGGTTCGGCGACCTCCCTCCTCCAACTCCAACATGGCGGTGGCAACGTCTTAGCCGTCCTACGCCGTCGCACGGGTTACGCACCATTGCTCATCCTTGCTAACCTTGATTGGCAGCAGTGCCAGACCGTCTCCTACTGTGGCACCCACTTCCCCGAACGCGTGGCCTACGACCTTCTCAGCGGTCACTCAATGGTCTTGAACCCCGAAGGGATCCAACTCGCCCCAGGTCAGGTATGCTGTCTCTCGGCCAATCCCTCCGACCTCACCGCCATCGAAGCAGCCACCCGCCAACGCGGCTCCTCGCCCGTCCATGGTATGCTCCAGCGCCTACGCCGCGTAATGGCGATGCGCACACTACAGTGGCTGGGCGAACCGATTCCAGAGAATGAAGACGGCGATGCCCTTGCGATGCGCTTTATCCAGGATCCCGTAGCCTTCACTCAGACCAACGCAGGTCTCCCACGTGCGATCACCATGCACCTCCCCTCCGACCACTGTCGTGACGTGATGGTGCCACCTGGCAAACTACTTTATATCTCCTCCCCTGTCCCCTTCCGTGCGCAACTGCGCAATACAGCAGGCGATGTCGTAAGCGAAGGTCGTGCAATTGCGATGGCGGACGGCGGCTATGGCGTTATGCTGCCAGTGTACCGTTGTTACTCACCGATTGCCCATCAGCCACGTCGCACCGAACGCCTCACCCTTTCAACTGAAATTTACACCCCAAATGCCGTTGAAAATCGCACCTCCTCGGTCTTTGCTTTAGCCGAAGGTGTCCACTCGGGCCTCTTGCGTCGTCGCTTCTCTGGCTTGGACGTGAAGGCACTTGGAGATGCACGCTTACTCCTGACCAACGGTACTGGCGCAATGGGCCAAATTCGCCTCAAGTGGGGTGACATCCGCTCGCAATACGACTGCTTACTCGCCCTCAACCGCCATGCCTCGGTGCCTGATGACCGCCAGATCTTCTTTACCCGCTGCCGCGCGTGGATTCTCTGCAATGGTTACAGTACACCTTTGGCGGGGCCCTGCTTGGAACACGTCACCGTCGCTCCAGATGGCTCTGCAGCAGAGTGGAAATTTGCGGCACCGTGCGGTATGGGCCGCCGTGTCCCCATCGCCCTGCGCGTGGCACTTGAGCCTGGCAACAATCGTGTCGTCCTGCGCTTCCGTCGTGACAAGGCCTCCAAGCCGTGGCGCGACCCAGACGTTTCGGTCGGCTTGATTCTTCGCCCGGACATTGAATGGCGCAACTTCCATTGCAAGACCAAGGCCTATACTGGTCCTGAAACCGAATGGCCCAAGGCTCTAACCAACCTTCCTAACGGCTTTGGTTTCCGCCCTGAACCCAAGATGGAACTCTCCATGGTCATGCCTAAGGCCGACTGGAATCCAGAACCCGAATGGACCTATAGCGTCGGCCATCCAGAAGAAGTGGCACGTGGTCAAGAGGCAACGAGCGACCTTTGGAGTCCGGGATGGTTCCACATTGAATTGAACCGCGGCGATGAAGCCGTGCTCACGGCAGGCGTTCCATCCACCCGTGCACCGCGGATTCCCGCGCTCACCCGTCCGCTCCCCTCCTCTCCAATTTCCCTTCGCGAAGGAATGGCACAAGCCCTGCGCAACTACATCGTTCGTCGTGACGCACACAAGACGGTGATTGCGGGCTATCCGTGGTTCTTGGACTGGGGGCGTGACACCCTCATCTTCCTGCGTGGCGTCGTTGCCGCAGAGGATTGGGATACCGTCTTTGATACCTTGACGGAATTTGGCCGTTTTGAAAAGGGCGGTACCATCCCGAATATGATTCGTGGCGAAGACGATGCGAATCGTGAAACGGTGGACGCACCACTTTGGTTTGCCGTAATCGTGGACGATGTTATCGCCGCGCAAGGTGCCGAAAAGGTGCTCTCTCACCCGTGCGGTAAGGGCAGAACCCTGCGCGACATTCTCGTGAGCATTGCCGAAAACTATGTGAAGGGCACGGACAACGGCATCAAGGCAGACCCCGAAACGGGTCTCGTGTGGGCTCCACATCACTACACGTGGATGGATACCAACTATCCTGCGGGCACGCCACGCAATGGTTATTCGGTGGAAATCCAAGCCCTCTGGGTGCGTTTGCTTGACCTGCTCGGTCGCGAAGTCGCCCCGAAATGGAAGCGCCTCGCCTCGAAAGTCCGCCGCAACTTTGCCGAACTCTTCCCCTTGCCCAATGGCGGTCTCTCTGACTGCCTCTATGCTGAACAAGGCGTTAGCGCACGTCATGCCGATCCGGATGATGCCGTACGTCCCAACCAACTCTACGCAGTCACGCTGGGCCTGCTGAAGACCAATCGCGACCTCGCCATCTCGGTACTCAATGCCACCGAATGTTTGCTCTCGCCAGGTGCCATTCGTACGCTCGCCGACCGCCCTGTGCGCCGTGCGCTGCCCATCTATCGTGATGGCGTCCTGCTCAATGACCCGCACAATCCCTACTGGGGACGCTACGAAGGTGATGAAGACACCCGCCGCAAACCTGCTTATCACAACGGCACTGGGTGGACCTTCCCCTTCCCGCTCTATGCCGAAGCGCTCTTCCTCACCTATGGTGAAGATGCACGTCGTGCCGCAAAGGCACTCTTGGCCTCGGCAGAATTCTTGGTCAACAAGGATTGCGTGACCCAGTTGCCCGAATGTGTTCAGGGTAATGCGCCGCATGAACCCTGCGGCACGGGCGCACAAGCGTGGGGCGTCTCTGAACTCCTCCGCGTATTGGTCTTCCTCGAAAACAACTAACCCCCTAAACGGCTACAGGCCATTACCCGTCCACACACCGACGGGCAATGGTGACTGTAGCCAGCCTGTTTTTATCGTGTCTATTTCCTATGGCGCTCATCACGTTACATAATGTCACCGTTGGCTTCGGCAATGCCCCGGTACTCTCCGACATCTCCCTCTCCATTGAACCCAATGCACGCGCGTGTATCACGGGGCGCAATGGCGAAGGTAAGTCCACCCTCTTAAAGGTCATTGCAGGATTGTTAAAACCCGACTCTGGCGAAATCATCCGCGACACCGCCCTCCGCGTGGCCTACTTGCCTCAAGATGTCCCCGCAGATCGCCCTGGCACGGTGGAAGAAATCCTCGGCGCCGCAGTCGCAGATGAGGACCGACTGCACGTGGCACGCGCCGTGGCATCGCGTCTTTCCTTACCATTAGAAGCGGAATTTAACGCCCTTTCTGGCGGCATGCGCCGTCGTGTTCTCTTGGGATGTGCCCTCGCAACAGAGCCCCACCTCCTCCTTTTGGACGAACCGACCAACCACTTAGACATCACCTCGATTCGTTGGTTAGAGCAATTTCTTGCCACAGCACCCTTCGCCTGTCTCTTCATTACGCACGACCGCGCCTTCTTGAAATCCGTTGCCAAGACCGTCTTTGACTTGGACCGCGGGCTCTTATCGGGTTGGGACTGCGATTATGCCACCTTCCTCCGTCGCAAAGCTGACCTCCTCGCCGACGAAGCGGTCTATTGGGAACGCAAATCCAAGAAACTCTCCGAAGAAGAAGCATGGTTGCGCCGTGGTGTCAAGGCACGTACTTGCCGCAATGAAGGACGCGTCGCTGCCTTGATGAAACTCCGTCAAGAATTTGCCCAACGCCGCACCCAGAGCGATACCGCGACCCTCAATCTCTCCTCTGAAGGCGGCCGTTCGGGAGATATTGTCTACAAATGCGATGGCGTCTCTTTCGGTTATAGCCCCGATAAACTGCTGTTGAAGGATGTATCCCTGCGTATTTTGCGTGGCGAACGCATCGGTATTTTGGGTGAAAATGGCGCAGGTAAAACCACGCTCCTCAAACTCCTTTTAGGTCAACTCACCCCGCAGTGCGGCACACAGAAACTCGGCACCAACGTCAAACCCGCCTTCTTTGACCAATTACGCGGTACGCTTGATTTGGAAGCGACGGTCGTTGAGAATGTCGCCGAAGGCAAAGAATTTGTCACCGTGGGTGGTGTCCGCAAACACATCTTTGGTTATTTGGGAGACTTTCTCTTCACGCCAGAACGTGCACGTACCCCTGTGAAAGCGCTTAGCGGTGGCGAACGCGCTCGCCTCCTGCTCGCACGTCTCTTCCTCAATCCTGGCAACCTCCTCATTATGGACGAGCCCACCAACGACCTTGACGTGGAGACGTTGGAACTTTTGGAAGAAGAGCTCGCCAACATGGACGGGACCTTACTCCTCGTGTCACATGACCGCGAATTCATTGACCGCGTAGCGACCTCGGTTATCGTAATTGAAGCGGGTAAAGTCGCGATGTATCCAGGCGGATATTCCGACTGGCAAGCCGTTAAAGCACGTCAAATCGCCACCGCGCCTAAGGCTGAGGCGCAAGCCGAAAAAGCACCACCCAAGCCGAAACGCGATAATGCCGCGACACGTCTCTCTTACAAGGAGCAGCAGTTACTCAAAACCCTCCCTGGCGAGATTGACCGTTTGGAACAAGAAATCGCCACTTGCAATGAGCAACTCGCTGAACCAGGTGCCGACTATGCCGCCCTTTCGGCGCGTCTTGCTACCACACAAGCCCAACTCGATGCCGCCTTTGAACAATACTGCGAAATCGAAGAAAAGGCGCAAGCGCTTGGCATCTCCTAACCCACCCCCCAACCGCTCCAAATGGAAGAGCGGTTGGGGCCAAATTCCCCCTATAGTTATTAAGGTAAGAAATTACCCAGCCGATGCCCACACGCGGTTTTTAGAAAACTTTTTCATCCACGCATCTGCGGTGTCACATTCGGAAATTTTGCAAAAGTCTGCATAACTCATTGATTTTCAACGCTTTTCAACTTAGATAAAACCTCGCATACCGTCGTCAAAAAAGACACGTCTTTTTGCGATAAGTTGCGGAAAATGCGTGAGATATGCTATCTTATATGTGATATTCATTTTTAAGGAGTTTTTATGCTCGGTATCTTCAAGCGATTAATGGGCGCACTTTCTTGCGACATCGGCATTGACCTCGGCACGGCAAATACCTTGGTATTCATCAAGGGCCAGGGTGTTGTTATCCGTGAACCTTCCGTGGTGGCCATGCAACAAGGCACCAAGAAGATTCTCGCCGTCGGCGCAGAAGCAAAGCGTATGCTCGGTCGTACGCCTGGCAACATTGTGGCGGTTCGCCCGATGAAGTCTGGTGTGATCGCAGACTTTGAAATCACGGAAGCAATGATCCGCTACTTCATCTCCAAGGCTCGCAACCACAAGATGATGCAGTTCTTACGTCCGCGCGTTGTAATCGCTACGCCCTCTGAAATCACTGAAGTGGAACGTCGCGCCGTGAAGGAAGCGGCTACCCATGCGGGTGCTCGCGATGTAACGTTGATTGAAGAACCCATGGCTGCGGCAATTGGCGTGGGCCTCCCCGTGGAAGAACCGGCAGGTAACCTCATCGTTGATATCGGTGGTGGCACCTGTGAAGTGGCCCTCATCTCCTTGGCAGGCATCGCACAGGCGAAGAGCGTTCGCGTCGGCGGTGACACAATGGATGATTGCATCATGAACTACATGCGCCGTGTTTACAACCTCCTCATCGGTGAACGCATGGCCGAAGACATCAAGGTCTCCATCGGCTCTGCCTACCCGCTGAAGGACGAAATGAGCATGGAAGTGCGCGGTCGTGACTTGGTGGCTGGTTTGCCGAAAACCTTGCTCGTGGGCTCTGAAGAAATTCGCGAAGCTTTGAAGGATCCCGTCACGGCAATCGTGGATGCAGTTCGTGCGATTTTGAACGAAGCCAAGCCCGAACTCGCCAGTGACCTTGTGGACCGTGGCATCGTGCTCTCTGGTGGTTCGGCGCTCTTGCGTGGCCTTGACCGTTTGATTGCGGCCCAAACAGGTCTGCCTGTTATTGTGGCAGATGACCCGCTCTCAGGGGTGGCCAATGGCACTGGACGCGTGCTTGATGAATTAGACTTCTACAAAGCACATACCATCCAGCCTGACTAATCACTCAATGGCACCGTCGTGAAATTCACACGGTGCCATTAAGTCTCCCCCCTACGCCTCTTTCACAACGCTACTCGGTGTCGGGTTTTGTCCGACAGTCTATTGGGTCTATTCTCATATGCGTCGTCGCTTTCTTCCCTTCTTTTTAATCTTCCTTGCGATTGCCGCATTCGTTGGGGCGAATAGCCACGTTCGTGCATTCTGCACAGAGGTCACCTATCCCTTTCAACGCATCCTCAATTGGGCGGGAGACCACATCTCCGCGCGCTTTGCCGCCGCATGGCGAGGCTTTTGTGATGGTGCCACACGTGATACAACCGCCGTCGAAATTGACCGTTTACGTGTAATGCTTCAAGCGAGCGAAGCCATCATCCACGAAAATGAAGCCCTCCGAAAAGCGCTTGACTGGAAGACGCAACAACCCGCCACCGTCATCGCTGCGCCAGTGTGGTCACACGGAGGTGGCCTCGGCGTATGGCCAAAGCTCAAGATTGCGGCGGGCTCCTTGCGCGGCATCCAACCCGGTGACACCGTATTAGTCCCCGAGGGACTCGTTGGGCGCATCGATGAAAATGTTACCTTACACACCAGTGAGGTCGTCTTACTTTCAGACCCTGCATGTCGAGTCGCGGCAGAAGTCCCTGGTGGCGCCAAAGGTATCATCCAAGGCACGCAAGGGATTGACTTCGCAAAGGAAGAAAACGAGCCCCTGCTGTACCTAACGCATCCGCTCTCCATGCGCTTCATTGCTCGAAATGTCAGCCTGCAACCTGGACAAGTCATTTTCACAGAGGGCAGTGGCGGACTCTTTCCGCGCGGCTTGAAAATCGGCACGGTGATTGAACGTCGCGAAGATGCGGCCAATCTGCTATCCGAAGTCTTAGTCGAGCCTGCCGTTGAGCCGACTACGCTTACAACCGTTTTTGTGTTGACGCGCCCCCAAGTGAAAGAGGAGCAAAGCAACAATGCGCGTTGAGCAATTTTGGTCAACTGCGTGGCTCTTTATCCTCCCGGCCCTCCTCACGGCCGTCTGTCTGACCTTCCTCCCGCAAACACCCGTTATGCAACTCCCCGTCCCAACACTTTGGACGACCTATTGGTTGCTCACGCGCCCTACCAAACAAACCTTTTGGCCAGGCATGTGGACTGCGGTTTTGTGCGAAACGGCATGGGATATTCCTCCAGGTGCGTGTCTCACCTTCTTCATCCTCTTCTGGCGTGGCATTCGCTTCTATCGCGACCTCCTCCCGATTCGCCCAACGCCTTACCATGGTCTGCTTTGTGGTGTTGTCTTACTGCCCCTCCTCTACCTGTGGATTTGGCTTTATGCCCTTCTGTGGCCCCTCCTTTCAGACACCAAGCCCCTGATGCCCTCGCTCATCAATCTCATCTTATTGCCAGCTGTCGGCGCATTAGGTGGTAGTGCCATCTTTGCCTTAGCCCAACAGACCGACTTCCTTATTTTCACCCCCAATCCACAAGACCTCCGCGAAGATGAAAATTGAGAAATTTACACCTCAAACCCTGATTCGCGCGTGGCGATTATGGCTTCTGGGCGCCCTTTTCCTTGCGGGCTTTTCTACGTTGATTTGGCGTCTGTGGAATGTGCAGGTCTTAGACAGTCCACAATACGGCGCGGCACAATCTGCACAAAGTTTCCGTTATGTGGAAATTCCGGGCCTCCGTGGGCGCATTTTAGATCGTAATGACGAGGTACTCGCCGAAAACCGTCCCGCTTATGCGGTGGCGCTCTATTGCGAAGAATTACGTTCTGCAGGACGTTACACCACGCTTGCCGCCGATGCGCTCATTGACCAACTCGCCCTCCGCTTAGGATTGCCGCGCACCCTGACGCGCGAACAAGTGGCCACGCATATTCGCACCAGTCTGCCCATGCCATTAATCCTTTGGCAAGACGTTGACTATCGCACCATTGCCTACCTTTCCGAGTGGGCCGAAGAACTTCCTGGTGTGACCGTTCTCCCCATGCCCAAGCGCATCTATCCCAATGGTGCACTGGCGGCACACACGATTGGTTACGTCGGTGCGCCTGGCAAAAAGCTCTCCAACTTCACCACCAGCGGACGCAAGTGGAACTACCGCCTTCCCGAATTACGGGGTCGTGCGGGACTTGAATCCCGTTATGACGCAATCCTCGCTGGAAAGAGTGGTGAAGAAAACCTCCGCGTGGACTCTCGTGGTTACACCCGCGAACGGTGGGTCTGCGAGAAAGCCGTCCCTGGCAAGGACTTAAAGACCACACTTGACGTGCGCCTTCTGCGCGTGGCAGAATCTGCTTTAGCAGGGCGCCCTGGCGCGGTGGTGGCATTAGACCCACGCAATGGCGATGTCCTTGCCTTAACCTCCATGCCAGGTTATGACCTCAACGCGATGATTCCGCCCCACGCGGGAGCTACGTTGGCTCGATTGAATGTTGAGCCAGGGCTTCCCTTCATCAATCGTGCCATCCAAGCTCAGTATGCTCCTGGCTCCGTCTTCAAACCCTTTGTGGCAATTGCAGGACAAGAACGTGGTCACAACCCAGACATCCTCTACGACTGCAGTGGCATCTACACAGAGTACAACTGTCGGCTTCGTTGCGCCCAACGTTACGGCCATGGTGAGCTTGACCTTCGCCAAGCGATTATGAAATCGTGCAATCCTTATTTCTGTACGATGGGCACCCACATTGGCATTGAGGCGATTATCCAAATCGCGAAAGAGGTTGGGTTTGGTGCCACGACTGGCATCGATTTGCCTGCAGAAACAAAAGGGTTCATTCCTTCACCCGAATGGAAGCTGCGCCGCCACAAGAGCAAGTGGAATCCTGTTGACACTGCGCAGTGCGCCATCGGCCAAGGCGCCATCACCGCCACGCCCCTTCAAGTCGCCCACGCAACAGCCGCCATTGCAATGCGTGGCAAGATTTATCGCCCTCGATTGGTGAACTTCGGAAAGGCAGAGGGCGAACTCCTTCGTGAGCTTGCGTGGCATCCACGCTCTGTGACAGAAGTCATTGAAGGCATGAAGATGACCGTACGCGCTGGCACAGGGCAAACTATGCAAGTGGACGGCGTCAGCGTGGCGGGCAAAACTGGCACCGCTGAATACATGGATCGCGGGGTGCGCAGAAAACACGTTTGGTGCACCGCCTTTGCGCCGGCAGATAACCCTGAAATTGTCGTCTGCGTGATGTTGGACAACGGCATCGGTGGTGGCCGAGATGCTGGTCCTGTCGTCCAAAAGGTCTTAGCAACCTACTTCAAAACCAATGCCACCGTAGTCACGGCCGATGACGAAACCCTCAGCGACTAACCCCACCCTCGCCTCTGCCCCATTTGAATCGTATTAACCCAAAGTTCCATTATGTTAACCATCTCCCTTACCCGTCATCCACACGCCAGAAAAGAACTCCTGCTGGATAAAACGCTCCGCGTTGTCTCGCGTAGTGGATTAAATCCCACCGAAACTGCATTAATCGGTTGCCTCCCTACGTTGAAAAAGGCCGCCACACCGCACAGCGCGCCGCTCTTTTTGGGTGGACGCACGGGAGCGGTGGCGATGGCAACGTGGTTGCTCTGCGGCGATATCCTCCGTGGCAACCTCACGATTCACACCTTTGATGCACACACCCTCCAAACCCTTTCGCGCAATCTGACCGAAAATCACGCGCCTGAAAGTCTCGTCAAAGCCGTGGCAGAGACCGACCTTACAGCGCTTGCCGCGCCGTCTTCCTTGGTCTTTTGGCAGATGACGCGAGGCGATGGCACGGCAGAACGCGACCTTGAGACGTTGGAGCAACTCTTCACGCCGCCGACCGCAGGTCCGCGTCAGTTCCTCATTGCCGCCGATGAACTCAATGAGACCTTCCTCAAGCGCTTCCGCAAGCACTGCGATAGCGTCACCGTTCGTCGCCAAGGCACCATCACCCTCCTCCAAGGCACCCTTGCCAAACCGATTGAATCGGCTGACCGCGCCGAACGCATGGCGACCTTTGAGGTCTCATTAAAGGGCCATGAACCGATTACCCTCGTCACCTTACCGGGATGTTTCTGCCATCGACGTGCAGACATGGGCGGCTTGGCCTTGACCGAAATCGTCGCCGAACACGTCAGCTTTGACAAAGGCGATCGCATCATGGATATGGGCTGTGGCTGCGGCATGGACGGTATTCTCTTGGCCACCGCCTTTCCTGAGAAGCAATTGAAGATTGACTATCAGGACTCGAATCGTTGCGCCTATGACTCAGCCAAAGAAAACTTAAAACGTTATCCACACGCATCCAAATTAATTTTCTCCGCAGATGGCGAAGGGAAAGGGGCGAGTTATGATCTCTTCCTCGCGAATCCGCCCTACTTTGGTGACTGGCGTATCGCAGAATTCTTCATTGAAACTGCGGCAAAACTCTTGAAAAAGGGCGGCTTACTCGCCTTCGTCTCCAAGCGTGAAGGCAAACCCCTTGAGCTTATGCAAAAGGCAGGCTTTGATCAACTCGGCACCTTCTCACGCCGTAGCTATACCGTCTTACTTATGACTCGTCGTTAAACCGAGGCATGACACGTCGCTAAACCGAGGCAAAGTCCCCAAAAACAATGGAAGCGTCAGCACCGATCCTGCTGACGCTTCATTTTTACCTCGCCACACTTAGGCATGCGCTAAAAAAATCAATCACTTAGGGCTCCAATAGACGTCGAATACGTTCTGCCAAGGTTGTTTGACGGGCTGCATCAGCCTCTGCATGAAGGGCAATCCATACCGACTTTGAAGAACCAATCACAACGACCAATTTCTTGCCACGGGTAATGGCGGTATAAAGAAGATTTTTGCGAAGGAGTTTAAAGTGTTGGGTATGTAACACAATAATGACGGCGGGATATTCGCTACCCTGCGACTTGTGAATACTGGTGGCATAAGCCAGCGTCAGCTCGTCTAATTCATCTGCCTGATAGTCTACATAGCGACCATCAAAGCAAACCGTTAAAGTACGGCCCTGTTCATCAATCTGAGCAATAATGCCAATATCCCCATTAAAGACTTCCTTGTCATAGTTATTGGCAATCTGCATCACGCGGTCATTCTTGCGAAAGGGCGTATTCCCGCGCCACAAGGTCGCACCCGTGGGGTTCATTTGCTGTTGAATCAACGCATTCAGTCGGTCCGTACCGAGTTCGGCACGTCGCATCGGTGTGAGCACCTGCACATCGTATAACGGGTCAAAACCAAACTTCGCGGGGATACGTTGGGTCATCATCTTCAAGAGCATCTCTTGAATCTTCTGCGGATCCTGCGCCTCCATGAAGTAGAAGTCGCTCTCAACCCCTGGCGCAGGCTTTTCAAAGGCTTCCCCTTGATTCACGTGATGCGCATTGCGCACAATGAGCCCAGAGGCGTCTTGTCGGAAGATGGTGGTCAGATGGGTGCACGGAATCACCTTCGAAGCAATCAAGTCGGCCAACACATTCCCTGCCCCAACGCTTGGTAACTGATCCGTATCACCCACGAAAATCAACACCGCAGTGTCGGGCAATGCGCTCAAAAATGAACGCGTTAAAGACGCATCCAGCATGGAGCTTTCGTCCAAGATGAAAACATCGCCTTTAAAACGGTTGTCTGCCCCGTAAAGAAACCGCCCTGTTTGCGGATTGTACTTCAACAAACGATGAAGCGTTGTCGCAGGAAAGCCCGTGCTCTCAGTCATACGTTTCGCCGCACGTCCCGTGGGCGCCGCAAGGAAGACGCGCAGTTTGCGGAAGGAGTAGACCGAAGCAAGCGCCTTAATGATGGTGGTTTTACCCACGCCAGGTCCACCAGTAATCACGGAGACCTTACTCTCCAAGGCCATCATCAGCGCTCGCCACTGCGCGGAAGCCAATGAAATGCCTATGCATTCCTCTGCCCACGCCACAGCCTTATCGGCCTGAATCGGACGAAAACCTGGTTGGGTGCGTAGCAACAACTTGATGCGTTGAGCAATGTGTTGCTCATCTTCAAAATGTGTCGCGAGATAGACGCGATCTTCTTCAATGGTGACCACGCCACGTTCAGCATCGGCATTGAGTGCCTCTGCGAGACGTTCCACCGGGATATCCAGGGCTTCATTCGTCATCAAGAAGAGTTCACTCTGACGGAGATAGACGTGCCCCTCCTCCTCTGCGGCACGATTCAAACAATGAAGAAGCCCCGCTTCAGCACGTATTTCCGAATCTTTGGCGATACCCATCTGCAGCGCAATGCGATCAGCCGTTAAGAAACCGATCCCTCGCACTTCCTCTGCCAAACGATAAGGGTTACGTTTAACAATCGCAATCGCATCCGCACCATAACGTCGCCAAATGCGCGCTGCCATCGCAGTACCAATGCCTTGCGATTGAAGATAAATCATAACTTCGTGGCTTTGACGTTGATCGCTCCACGATTTGCGGATTTCGGCGCACTTCTTTCGCCCAAGTCCCGTAACCTCACGTAAGCGATCAGGACGATTGTCAAGTATCTGAATCGTCTCCGAACCAAAACGATTTACAATCGCCTCCGCCAACTTTGGTCCAATCCCACGAATCAAGCCACTCGCAAGGAAACGGCAAATACCCTCTTTCGAAGTGGGCGCGATGCAGGTAATGGACTCTGCTTTAAACTGACGTCCAAAGCGCGGATCTTCAATCCATGTACCCTCTGCGGTCAATTCCTCCCCCACCCAAACGGTGGCACATTTGCCAACGACCGTAATCCTGCGCGTATCCCCCTGCCGTTCTGCCACGGGACGCACCGACAATACGGTGTAACCAGTCTCTTCATTGCGGAAGAGTACCGATTCAACGCTGCCTGTAACTTGATTCGTGGGTTGGCTCATGGGAAAACGTGGTGATTAATGTTGAAAGAGGGTTAGCAGACGTTCAAAGTCTGCTTCGGCAATCTCTGCCGAGAGCGAAAAGCGTAGCCGCGCCGTACCACGCGGAACCGTGGGCGGGCGAATGGGTAAGACATAGAAGCCCGCCTGACGAAAACGTTGCGCCTCAAGGATGGTCGCATCATTTTCCCCAATCACATAGGGCACGATGTGCGATGCACTCACGCATGCGATGCCCTTTCCACGAATCGCCTCGGCGAGACGTTGCCCCATTGAGAGCACATGGCGACGCCGTTCCGTCATCCTCGCAAGAGCACGAAAGACGTAGAGCGTCCATGCCAAATTCACTGGGGGCAAGGCGGTCGTAAAGATAAAGGGACGCATTTTGTTGATTAAGGTCTCACGGATGACCGAGGAGCAGACGACAAAGGCGCCTGTTGAGCACAAAGCCTTCCCAAAGGTACCGACGAGCAAGTCAATCTCATGGTGCACCCCTTTTGCGTGTGCCAAGCCTAAGCCCGTCTCACCAAAGACACCCACACCGTGCGCTTCATCCAAATAGAGCACCACATTCGGGAAGTCGTGCTTTAACTTCACCAATGCCTCAAGATCCGTACAGTCACCGTCCATTGAGAAGACGCTCTCGGTCATCACAAAGACCTCTTCGTACGCGGCGGCATAACGTTCCAAAAAGGTGCGCGCATGAGCGAGGTCATTGTGACGAAAACGGTAAAAGGTCGCGCCCGAAGCGCGAATACCATCAATCATACTCGCGTGATTGAGTTTATCGGAAAGCACTAAGGATTTCGGCCCCACCAATGCCGGCAGAATGCCCGTATTCGCATGATAGCCCGACCCAAAGACTAACGCTGCCTCCGTGCCATAAGCCTGCGCAAGCGCCTCTTCAAGGGCGACCGCTGCGGGCACATTTCCCGTTAAGAGTCGCGAACTCGCCGCACTCAGTTTGCGATCTTCCCCCGTCAGGGAATCATAAAACCCCTCTCTGAAAGCGGTATCATTCAGAATGCCGAGGTAATCATTTCCAGAAAGATTGAGTGTGTCCTCTGGAAGCAACCGCAATGTACGCAGATTACCCGCCTCACGCAGGGTTGTTAAATCGGAAGTCAAACGGTCAAAGAATTTCATAGCAAGGAGTTGCTGTCAGTATAGCACAATGCATCAGGTGAACCAGCGCAGAAAAAGATGATGGACGGCAAATTGAAACAAACGAAGACAGAGCGAAGGACGACGCCCCACAGAGAAGACACAGGTCCCTCCTGCAAAGAAGTCATCGGCATACTTTTCATTCACATGCGCTAAAGCGGCACGGAAGTGATCCGTATCTGGATTTCCACGCGACCAATGATGCGCCGCCAAAGGCAAAATACCCACCGTGTGCCCGCTCCGTTTGATAAATTGGAAACAAAGTTCCTCGGCATAAAGGTCCCACGCACAGGCGGGGTCAAAGCGAAGCCCCCACGCACGAAAAGCATCTGCATGCACAAAGAACCCGCAACAATCAAAATTCTCCGTACGATTCCCCAAGAGGGCTGTGTAGGGCAAAGGAGGCCGATTATTGTGTTGGCGTCCCCCATCACGATCGGAGTCTGAGAGTTCACCAAAGGGCAGTATGACAGCATTAAACAGCGTGCGCGTCCCAATCAGTCCATACGGAAACAGGGGCGAACGGCGATTTAGTTTCGGGCGCGGATCCTCGCGCAGTTCCATATCTTCATGCGCGAAGAAAATCCACCCCGTATCTGCTGGCATTGCATCCAAAAATGCATTATACCGTTCGGGAATCGGCACATTCTCTATGGTGTTGTCAAACATCACAAAGCGCGCCCCAGCAAGGTGCGGATTCTCCCGCACACAACGTTGGTAACACGCCTTATCGCGGACAACGCTCACCACGGTCAAAGGTGCCGGCGACGCACAAAGCACCGCATAGGTGCTATCTCGATGAAACCCCATGGGTGCCGCCTCTGGTGCAGGTGGCAAAAGTCCATCTAAGGCATCCTCACTAAAACGGCGCGCCTGTGCTGCGGCGGGAAAACGGAAAAAGGCGCGGAAACGCGCATACACATGATCTTCACTCGGTGCGAAGGAGGTCGGAAACCAACGGCATACAACGGCCACCGCACGACACAAGCGGCGCGAACGCAGGGAAAAGCCGCCATTGAGCACGGTCAATCCCAACGCATCAGAAAGACGCGCCCGCCACCCTGGCGTGACATTTGGTGCGCCCACAAAGTCAAAACGCAGAAACTCCCGCAGTTCATCCCGTAAAGGCCACCCATCATTCTGCACAATCAGCACATGCGTGGTGGAAAATCTGCGGTGTAAATTCAAAATACAGTCACGACTCATTGAGCGGATATCACCAGGCGTCAGATTGGGGGCGACTTGCACCTCCACCGTATCCGCGGGAAAGAGCCCCTGTGGCACCACCGCCGCATCCTGCGTGACAATTACAGTCTTCAAAAAACCTAAGACCGACCATGTTTGGCGAATTGCAAACTCAAAGGCATCAAAATAGCCCGGCTCCCGTTGTTGTGGGAAGCAATAAATGAGCACTGTCACCTCAGGATAACGACAAGGTGCTGGCGTTTCGGCACGTAACTTCGGTAACTTTGTCTCAATCTGTACCCTCATGGCCCGCTGAAGCGGTGCCCGTGGCAGGGGTTGGGGACGCCGCCTCATAGCAACATCCCCTCTGCATAACGGTCATGCCCCGCATAATCCTTACCAATGAGCACTTCAGAATAGCCCGCGCGCTCCAAGAGACGTTGCATCGCTAACCCCTGTTCATCGCCCATCTCAAAGAAAATACGCCCTCGTGGACGCAAAACTAATGTGCCATCCAAAACGATTTGGCGCAAAATATCCAAGCCATCCGCACCTCCATCCAAGGCCAGTCTCGGTTCATGCGCAAGGATGTGCTTCGGCAGTCCATCCACCACCTCAGAAGCGATATAAGGCGGATTCGAGACCAAAATATCACACGAGCACGGTGGCAACACCCCCGCACCATCTCCCTCAACAAAAGTGACCACATCCTCCAACCCCAAGGCCCGCGCATTTTCACGCGCCAAAGAGAGCGCCTCAGGAGAAATATCTACCGCCGTAAATCGTCTATCCGTACCTCGTGCGGCATTTGCCAAAGCCAAAATGATTGCTCCCGTGCCTGTACCGATATCAGCGATCTGCTTTGCGCGAGCCCATACTTCACTTTGCAAAATGCGCTCCACCAGAACCTCCGTCTCCGGCCGCGGAATTAGCGCACGCGCATCCGTTCGCAGAACAATCTCATGAAACGGCCACTGCCCCAAAATGTACTGGATCGGTTCGCCATTCGCCAACCTACGAAACTGCGCCCGTAAGGTCTCCACAGTCTCTATGTCCACTTGACGATTGACTTCTAATCGCAAGCGAGGCCCCATAAACTGCATCGCCTCAGAGAGCAAAATCTCCGCGAGATTCTGCGCCTCATCTGCATCAATTCCATAACGACACAAATAAACGGCTCCTGCTTCCAGAAGCCGTCCAATCGTGAACACGTCAGCATCAGAAGGGCATATCCTCATCACTGATATCATCTACCGGAAATTCATCTGCAGGCTGAGGGATTGGTTCGCTTGACGTCCCGTCCGCTTCCAACTTCTCCAACTTAAACATCTGCAAGTCGGTGTAATAGCGACCATTGTAAAGATTACCACGCAAAGAAAACGTCACGCGCACCATGTCACCCTTCTTAACGGTATCCAAAAGCGCACAATTGTTCTTAATTGCATTAAACTTAATATCCTGCGGCCAACGGTCATCCGTATCCGTCACCACAAACTCACGCTTCGTGAAGCCGCTTGCAAACGTCTGCACGTCCATAATTTCTTTAACAACACCTTCAAATTCGTATGACTTACTCATAATTTCCACTTTTAAAACAGCTTCCAATTGAAGCCAATTTGTAGCAAATTAAACGTCCAAAATCGTAGCTTCTCACTACCTTAAATAGGATGGCGACAGTGTACCCTATTTTTCACCCAAATGTCAAACATTTCATTACCCGAAATCAAGAATGAAAAATGCACAATGTATTTGCGCAGGTAAAAAGGTGAAGTCAAAGAAGATAGTTCAACAGTCAAGGAAAATGAAGGGAGACATCTCTACGCCCCCCGGGGGGCGGCGCGGAAAAATGAAAAATGTCAGTATTCCTGCTA
>JAZUPT010000030.1:0-2021 GCA_045605345.1 Candidatus Spyradenecus sp. | reverse complement strand
ATAACTCCAGGTAAACCACGCGCCACCGGCTTTCATCCGATACAAGCGACCCGTTGCATTGTCATACTGAATAATATTTTTGCGCGACCCATTTAAAGACCACCCCACATCTCGACCATAATTATCATAGTGGCGCATGAGCGTGCGGAGGTTCGCTTCCGATTCCAATTCACCATATTGATTATAGGTAAAGGTCGTGACACCAGCGGCATCCGTAACCTGCGTCATGCGCCCTAAATTATCATAGGCCATTGCGATATCGGTCGTATCATCCGAATAATCCTGCGACACTAATTCGCCATACTCATTATAAGCGTAAGTTGTCACCTTACCGCGGGCATCGGTACGCGTGGCCGTCTTACCATCATCCGTGAGCGTGTAGGTTACCCCCACGCCATCGGCGTAGGTCTTCGCCAAGAGACCACCCGTGGCCTCATCATACGTCCACGTGGTCACATCGCCTTCGGCATTTTCAGTTTCCTCACGGAAGGTCGTCATCTTTACCTTACGTCCAAAGGTGTCATATTCGTACGCAACCGGATACGTTGCGCCACCTTCATAGATTTTATTGCCACGCACATCATAAGCATAGTTTATCACATTCCCCAACGCATTAGTGACAGCGGTCACATTGCCTACATTATCATACGCATAAGTTGTGGCAGCCCCAACCGCATCCGTCACGCTCGCCAAACGTCCCAAAGCATCATAAGTCTGCGTCGTGGCATTGTTACGCCCATCGGTTTGTGTTATCACCCGACGGTAAACATCGTAATCCATCGTCTGCGTCACGCCAGCCATGTCGGTCTCACTTACCGTGACGCCATCCAATGTCACACTTACCCGTGGATTACTCACACCCGGCAACGTGGTGGTTGTGGTCTGCTCAGCGCCTTCAATTTCCAATGTGGTCACAGTTTCATTGCCACGCACATCGGTAGCCACTTGCGTAAACCCTTCCGCATCCCTGAGCGAGGTCTGAATCAAATCGCCGACCTTACTCACCTCTTCCAACCACACTTCACCGTCAATAAGTACATACGCAGAAGAACGTTCCTGAGGCACGCGCACGCCACGTTGGGTACTCACCACCTCGCCCCACGCATTATAGGTGTAAACCACAGCAGCTTCGCCCGTTGTTTCGGTTCGGATGAGTTGCCCCTTATCATTGTAGGTATTCACCGAAACAATAATGCTATTATTCGCACCAGCCGTTTCGGTTCGAACTGTTCGCCCAAGTCCATCAGTAAAGGTCTTCACCCAACGCGCCCCAGTCGGTGAACCATAATTCACCTTCTGCCAATTCGGCCCGTAGGTGTGATATTCGGGCGTAACGGCCGTTCCCGTCACACTCACCATTCGTCCCAGACTGTCACGGGTTGTGATCCGCGTTGCTCCAGAAGGCGAGGTGACAGTTGTGGTAAATTCATTCGGGTAAGCATAGGTGGTCGTGCGACCTTGTTCATCCGTCTCTGCGGTCAAACGTCCACTCAAATCATAAGTACGTGTCGATACCAAATCACCCCGCTGGGTCCGAATCACATTTCCTGCGGCATCCTACTCATAAGCGGTGGTAAGCGCACCAAACGAACCATAACGCGTGCTTGACACCATCTGCTTTAAGGTATTGTAGCTATTGGTGGTTGCGATCGTATCGGTACCAATCTCCCAAAGCGGCCCTGTGCAGTTCCAACGCGAATCTTTGCTCAATCCATTAGAGTAGACACTACCCAAATGCTTATGTGCAGCGCTGTAGGTGCGCGTTTCCCATGTGAGCGGACGCCAAGCGTTCTCCACCCAAGCCTCACGCTCAACTCGGACCGCGTTACCCCGCACATCGTAAGTAGTCAACGTGCGTGTGGACTTCCCCTCCACCAAGGTGAAATTTTGGTCTTCATCAGCCACGCCTTCCGTCTGCGTCACCACCAACGTCTCTGCATCATAATCATAGGTGGTCATGCGACCATCGGGACGCAACACCGCTTTGAGCTTACCCGCTTCAAAACGATTCTCCGAAGTGG
>JAZUPT010000029.1:0-74067 GCA_045605345.1 Candidatus Spyradenecus sp. | reverse complement strand
TCCCCCGTCGTTTGGTGTCTCTTTGGAGAGAGGGTGGTGAAGAGGTGGAGCCGAAGGGCTTCGTGAGGGGGTGGCGGGGCGAGGGAGAGGGGGATGAAAAAGCGGCCACCGAGGTGACCGCTTTTTGTGTTTTTGAGGGGCGGGGATTAGCCGAGCTTCTTGCGGAGGAGTTCTTGCACGATTTGCGGGCTTGCTTTACCCTTGGACTGCTTCATGACCTGGCCCACAAGGAAGCCAATCGCGGCACCCTTGCCGGACTTCACTTCTGCGACCACCTTGGGATTTGCCTCAAGCACTGCATCAACAAATGCCTCAATGGCGCCTGTGTCAGAAACTTGTCCGAGGCCACGTTCCTTCACGATGGCTACGGGGTCGCCGCCCTTTTCGAAGAGTTCGGGCAGGAGCGCCTTTGCGGTTGGTCCATTAATGGTCTTGCCTTCGAGCAACTTGAGTAAGTCGCCGAGTGCTTCAGCGGTCAACTGCGATTCGCTCAGGGTGATGCCAGATTTTGCAGTAAGCGCAAGCACTTCTGCCATGACCCAGTTCGAGGCGAGTTTACCATTGCCGCAACGCTTTGCCACGGCTTCAAAGAAGTCTGCGAGTGCGCGGTCTGCCGAGAGCACGCCTGCGTCATACTCGGGAATTCCGTATTCGGCGATCATGCGTTCGCGGCGCTTTGCGGGGGCTTCGGGGAGGGCGGCGGCCCACTCGGCGACCTGCTCAGCGGAGAGGGCGATGGGCATCAAGTCGGGTTCGGGGAAGTAACGATAGTCGTCGGAGTTTTCCTTCGAACGCATCACCGTGGTTTCGCCTGCTTCTGTGTCCCAACGGCGTGTTTCCTGGCGGAGCGCCTGACCCGCATCGCAAGCCGCCTTTTGGCGTTCGATTTCATACAAGAGTGCGGCATGAATGCCACTGAAGGTATTCATGTTCTTGATTTCAATCTTCGTGCCGTAGGCTTCCTGACCCTTCGGGCGGATGGAGATGTTCACGTCAGAGCGCATATTGCCCTCTTCGAGGTTGCACTCCGAAACGCCTGCGTAAATCATCATCTCGCGCAATGCGGTCAAATAGGCGATGGCTTCATCGGCAGAACGCATATCGGGTTCCGAGACGATTTCCATGAGCGGCGTACCTGCGCGATTGAAGTCCACCCCCGAGCATCCAGGACGGTGGGTGAGTTTACCCACGTCTTCTTCCAAGTGGATGTGGTGAATGCGCACGGTCTTCTTGGCGCCATCCATGCCTGTGATTTCCACACCACCACCTAAACAGAGCGGGTAGTCCAACTGCGTAATCTGGTAGTTTTTAGAGGAGTCGGGGTAGAAGTAATTCTTACGGTCAAACTTTGCGTAGTCGGCGATTTTGCATCCGAGCATTAAGCCTGCCATGACCGTATAGCGAATAGCCTCTTCGTTCATCGCGGGCAACGCGCCTGGATAGCCCAAGCAGACGGGGCAGACGTGCGCATTCGGGCTGGCGCCAAATGCCGTGCTGCATCCGCAGAACATCTTTGTAGTGGTCTTTAATTGAACGTGGGTTTCAAGCCCAATAACGACTTCGTATTCCATCTTTTAAAATCTCCTTAAGCGCGAGGCAATTCCAGGGCTTTAGCGGCCTTGAAGAGGGTCATCTCTCCAAAGTTCGGTGCAATCAATTGAATTCCGACCGGCTTTCCTGCCTGTGTGGTGCCTGCAGGAATTGCGATTGCGCAGCAGCCCGCGAGGTTGACGCCCACGGTGAGCACGTCTGAGAGATAGTTGCGAATCGGGTCGTCCTGATAGACGCCGAGCGGCCAGGCGGGTTCTGGGGTGACGGGCGAGAGCAGCGCGTCACATTCTGCGAAGGCTTGGTCAAAGTCGCGACGAATCAACGTACGCACCTTCTGTGCGCGGTTGTAATACGCATCATAATAACCACTGGAGAGCACGAAGGTGCCGAGCAATACGCGACGCTTCACTTCTGCGCCAAAACCCTCTGCACGCGTCCGCTTGTACTGTTCAATCACATCATCGCAGGGCACGCGCTGACCGTAACGCACGCCATCAAAACGGGCGAGGTTGGCGGAAATTTCTGCCGTCATGCAGATGTAGTAGGTGGGAATGCCGTATTCCGAGTGCGGGAGCGAGACCTCTTTGAGTGTGCCGCCGAGCGCAATGACGCGTTCCTTCGCCGCCTCTGTGAAGGCGCGCACTTCGGGGTCCAAGCCTTCGCCGTAGTATTCGGTGGGGATGCCGATGGTCATGCCCTTGAGGGGCTGTTCGGGGTCTGCATCCTTCCATGCCGTGGTGTAATCTGGCACAGCTTCATCAAGGCTGGTCGCATCCATGGGGTCGCGACCGGAGATGACGTTCATGAGGATTGCCGCGTCTTCCACGGTCTTCGTCATTGGGCCCACCTGGTCAAGCGAGGAGGCGCATGCCACAATGCCATAACGCGACACGCGGCCATACGTTGGCTTCACGCCCACGATACCGCAGTGGGAAGCGGGCTGACGAATTGAGCCGCCCGTATCAGAACCCAATGCGCAGATGGCGAGGTCACCACCCACTGCCGCCGCGCTACCACCCGACGAACCGCCAGGAATGCAACCGCGTGCCACCGGGTTCTCGGTGGGGCCGAAGCCCGATGTCTGCGTGGTCGAGCCGAGGGCGAATTCGTCCATGTTTGTGCGGCCAAGGAAGATGGCACCCGCGGCGCGGAGCTTTGCGATAACCGTCGCATCATAGGGTGCGACATACCCTTCCAAAATGCGCGAAGAGGCGGTGCAGGGTTGGCCAATCACATTCATGTTGTCTTTGATTGCGATTGGCACGCCGAGCAAGGGGAGGTCTTCACCTGCGGCGCGACGTTGGTCGCATTCGGCGGCCTGGGCAAGCGCTCCTGCGGCATCGATTGTGACATAAGCGTGAATATCAGACTGGGAGGCTTCCATTACGTTGATGAGTGCCTGGGTCAATTCAACAGAGGTAAAGGCGCCCTCGCGTAAGCCTTTGAGCGCTTCAGTGATGGTCAGTTTGTGCAATTCCATCTTAAAAACTCCTTATTCCACAATACGCGGCATGCGGATTTCATCTTCAATTCGTGCCGGAGCATTCTGCAAAGCGACCTCGGTCTCTAGGCCTTCCACGGGGGTGTCAGCGCGAAAGATATTGTTTACGCTATGACCGTGCAACGTAGCCGCTTCGCCCGTCACGTCCAATCCTGCGATACGATCCACGTACGCCACAATGGTTTCGAGCTGACCCCCAAAGGTCGCTCGTTCTTCATCAGTCAAATCAAGTCGCGCTAAGTGCGCCACACGATCAATATCAAATCCCGCCATAATCGACTCCTTAAGGATAAAAGTATAACAAATTGAAATTAGTTCTTGGGTTGGTCTTTGTGGAAGATCAGCTGAAGACCATTCCACGTGTTGTGGAAAAAGACATAAAACGCTGGGCCAAGGGCCGCGAAGGGCGCGTCACAGGCGAAGGCCAAATAGGTGGTGTAGGAGGTGTTCTTCTGCCCGAGCAGTTGCGAACACTCGCGGAGATGTGCCCGACCGCCAATGAGCGCGCCAAAGGCAAACATGAAAACGCAGAGCAAGATGTCAATGAGTACTACCCACAGCACATCCGAACGCGGAAACCCTGCCGTTTGCCCTTCCAAGGTTTGTGCCGCAGAGGAGGCGATGATCGCCACTAATCCCACCCACACATAAAGCGTGGAGGGCGTGAGCTTGTTGCCCCAATTGCGTGCCCGTTCGCCGAATTTCCGACGCAAAATCACCGCCAGCACCATCGGCATCAACGTCACAAAAAAGACGCGCCCGAGGATCAACCCCGCAGGTTGGTTGCCCAACCACGTGAAAAAGGTACCGCAAGTCTCCCAGAGGGAGAGCGAACCATTGGTGAGCGCTGCGGGCAGTTCGCCCCACACGGGTCGGTGTAACACCGGTGGAATGAGCAGGGGTAATGCCGCACTCATGCAGAGCGTACTCAATAAAAAGCCCGCCGTGGCAAAGGAGATACTGCCACCCAGCAGATTCACAATCACAGGTGCTGCCGCTGCCGTGGGGGTGACCGCCGTGAAGAAGGCGGCCTGTGCAAAACGTTCGGGTACGCCACAGAGGAGCATCCCCTGCCAAATGAGGATGGGCAGGAGCAGATTGGCCGCCAAAACACGCCAATGGCGCGCCGTGAGGGTCCCCTTAGAGACGCGCATACGCAGGAAAACTACCGTGAGCATGTACGCCAAAAAGACCGCCATTAAGGGTTTAAGTGCCGCCAACCAAGGGCAGAACCATCCCCCTGCAAACCCGAAAATTAAGAGCAGTGTGCGGAGCATTTCCCGAAAAATCCCTTTCGGTTACGCCACCCGCGGCGCATCATTTTTACGGAAAAGGAAATAAAGCGTCAAATCTGTGGAGACTAAGAGCAGGTCCATCACATAGAGCCAGAGCACATACTGTTCAATGCCTGGTTCCGTGGGCGGATTGAGCAATTTGTGCACAATCCCGCACGCATAGCCACTGATGACGATAATCATGAAGGCGGGAGACTTCCCACGCACGAAGCGTGTCCGAAGCGATTTGGCGATTGAGGCAGGCCAACTGCACCCAAAGGCCAAAAGCATCAGGGCTTCAAAGAGCCATCCTGTCATTACCGCGCCTCCGGCGGCGGGGGCGGTGCATCGGTGGAGGCTTCCTCCGAGTCTCCCTGAGCGGTGGCCAAAGAGATGTTGGCAATGCCCGCCATGCGGCAAGCATCCACCACTTTCATGAAGTCAGCATAGGAGGTGGCCGCATCAGCGCGCACAATAACGGGTTGGTCGGGCAGGTAACCCGCCACTTGGCCCAAAAGACGATCAAGCGCATCGCCTTGAAGCACGCGACCATTCACAGTGACGCGACCATCTTGCGCCACGTTCAAAATGATTTCACCGGGCAAACGCGTAGAGGAGTGCCCCGACTGCGCGCTCGGAAGCGTCAAATCCACTTCGTATTCCCATTGGGAGAAGACGGAAGAGGTCACAAAGAAGCACAAGAGTAGGAAGACCACGTCCATCATCGCGGTCATCTGAAACTGCGGCAAGGCCGGTTGTCTGCGACGAAAATTCATAGCAGTAGCCTCAGTCCTGTGCGTACTTGCTGCTCAAAATCGCCACCATCTCTGCGCAGGTGCTCTCTAAAGTGGCCACTAACTTCGCTGCACGACGACGGAAAAAGGCATACATCATCATCGCAGGAATTGCCACAAAAAGACCGAAAATCGTTGTGATAATTGCCTGAGAAACACCTTCAGCCAAAAGCGTCGGCTTTGCTGCCGCCACATCGGAAGCCACCGCACCGAAGGCGCCGAGCATACCAATCACCGTACCCAAGAGACCCACCATCGGCGCAATGGTCGCAATTTCAAGCAACCACTGTGTCTGGCCCTGGATGAGGTCCGACTGACGCGCACCTTCGCTCTCGGCCACCTTGGAGATCAATTCGGGACTCGCCTTGGGGGCATTGCGCACCGCATCAAGCGTTGCAATCATCACCGCAGAAAAGGGCGAGGGGGAGTCTTCGCACAAACGGCGCGCATCCGAAACGTCGTCCAAAAGCAAATAACCCGGCAAATCACGACGCAAACGGAAGGGCACCACCGCGCGTTCGCGTAACGTAGCCAAGAAATAAAGGCAGAACGTCGCACCAATCACGCTCATCCCGGCCAATACCCACATCAGCCAACCACCATGATTCCATGCCTCAATCAACGTCATCTGCGCAGCGCTAATCGACATCAAAAAGAACGTCATAACTTTTGTATCCTTTCAAAAACAAACATTATACCATAAATAAAAAAGAAATACGTAAATCTACGAAACATTCACGCGATAAATCAAGGTGGCGAGGCGGTGGGTGCGGGTGGTGAAGAGGGGAGAGAAGGGTGGGGTGTCACACCACACCCCCTGTGCAGGGGCTCCGCACCCCTGCACCCGTGAGGCCCCGTTTATCGTAGCCACCGCCCACTGCGGCAGTGGGGGCGCTTTACCCCGTGTTCGTCCTGCGGACTCGCCTGAGATGGAGAGAGGCTCCGCGAGGGGGCGGGAGTGCGGTCTATCGAGGGCTATGCCTTCGCGGGGCGCCGAGGTGAGATGAGAGTGGTGGAAGAGGGGAGAGAAGGGTGGGGCCACACCACACCCCTGTGCAGGGGCTCCGCACCCCTGCACCCGTGAAAGCGCGGGGCGCTTTACCCCGTGCTCGTCCTGCGGACTCGCCTGAGATGGAGAGAGGCTCCGCGAGGGGGTGGGGGCCGTCGTTTGGCACCTCTTTGGAGGGCGGGTGGTGAAGAGGTGGGACTGGAAGGGCTTCGTGAGGGGAGCGGTGGGGCTGTGGGAGTGCGGTCTCTCGAGGGCCATGCCTTCGCGGAGCGAAGGCCGCAGAACCTTTGTGGGTTTAACTGTTCGCGGCCGTATGGAAGGTGGGCTTGAAAGCCGCCTGCAGTCCTCACCAGCCGAGGGTTTGACTGTCACAGAGGCAGAAGCGGGGCGCCGAGGTGGGGCGAGGGGGATGGTGTGTGAGGGGAGAGGGAAGCTTCGTGTGGGGCACGCAGGTCTGTGGAAAAGTTCTTTCATGTAGTAGATAATGAGTCTTCCTCCCACTCACACTTCCAGTGTAACAAAACTTTTCCAATATGTCAAATCGTCATTTTAGAAAGTGGCGAAATGTGGCTTAAAAAGGGCAAAAAGTGGCTCTGAATATGGGCGAAACTGAGCGTCAATTTCGCCCATATTGACCCCCCAATTTCGCCCATATTGCGACTCAATTTCGCCCATATTGACCCAGAATTTCTTTAAACTTCCCTAAAAAACGGGCAAATTGTTGATAACTTTTCTCCTCCCTCGGGGTCAATTTTTCGCAACGAAGCCACTGTAGCGGAGTTGATTGCCCCTCATTTTTGCATTATCTCTTTTTCCCTAAAGGGTTTATGCATTTTTTGTGTGCTTCGGCATTTCGTTCAAAAATCTGCTCATTCGCCGAAAAAAGTTTCAAAAGCTGCGTTGAAAAAGTCTCATTGTTGATAACTTGTTGATAACTCAAAAAAGTTTTCAACAGGCGAAAAATCGCTAAAATTTCCCCAAAAGTGACAAACCTGCGTAAGAGATTTTGAAGGGAAAAAAGGAGAAAAGGGATAGATGGGATGATGGGATGGCGTGGGGGCGACGCCGCCCCCACACCCCTGCGGCAGGACTGAGTCCTGTACGCTACGCATCCTGACGGATGCTTTTACTGGTGCTCACAGGATGGATAAGGAGAGTGAGGATAATGTGGGGGCAGCTTCGCCGCCACACCACTGCGCAGGGGCTCCGCACCCCTGCACCCGCGAAAGCGCGGGGCGCTTTACCCCGTGCTCGTCCTGCGGACTCGCCTGAAAAGAGGCGCGAGGGGGTTCGGGGGTGTCCCCCGTCGTTTGGTGTCTCTCTGGCGTGCGGGTGGAAAGTGAGGCGAACGCGAGGTGGGCTTGCTCGTGGCGCGGGTGTGTTATGCGGGTGTGTGCGTTTCTATTAGAAAGAATTTCTGTATTTTTTGCTTCCATTATGTTGTTTTTTCGTCTATACTATTATCCAACGTGAGAGGTGACAAAATGAGTTTCTCGAATTTGAAGCGGGGCTTTACGATGATAGAGCTCCTGGTCGTCATTGTGATTATTGGCATTTTGGCAGCGGCGATGGTGCCTGCGGTGGGGCGTTTTCTTTCGGTGGGGGATGATGCGGTGAGTCGCAACAATCTTATGCGTTTAGGGCGTGCGGTGATGACATACCGTTCGGAGAACAAGAATTGCTATCCTGCGGCGGGCGGTTATTTTTCCAATTTCTGGCGCGAAAATGAAAATGGCACGCGTGAACGTCGTTATGGCCGTGCGCGGGGTTGGGTCTACTTTGAACACAGTTGCCCGCGTTCGAAGGGCGAAGATGGCGCAGGGGATGTGATTGGTGATGGCAATCACGATATCGACGGGTGTGGCCGTTTGGACAACAATGATTCCGTGGATGGGACCGAAGTGAATGAATTGGGGTGCTGCTTGTGCTTTGACTCGAAGAGCAGCGAAGGGGGGATCAACCCTGCTCCAGCGAGTTGGTATGGGTCGGCTGAGGGAGTTTATTCCCAGGGTCAGGTGGCGATTATCAATGGCGCACTGTATGAGTATGTAGACGGCGATTTGAAGGTCTTTTCGAATCCTTCGTTTGAGGAGATGGCGCATACGAAGTTGCGCATTCCGAAGCATCAGATTTGCCGTGCGTATGCGATGAATGTGGCTACGGGCACGGATAAGGATCTTTACGACACGGGTCGCGACCGTTATGGCGTAGGTGGCGGCACGGCTGGCGGTGGCGGTTCTGGCGCTTGCCTTTCGTGCGGTTCCAACCATGACCATGCGGCGATTCGCTTGGGCCGTTCGGATTTGATGGTGTACGTTGATACACAGTCGCAGGAAGAGGCATTGCCCTCGAAGACGGCGTTGATTGTGGAATTGGATTTGGACGATGAAAATGTCAAATCCGCAAATGATACCGCAGGTGACCAGGTTTGGGACTGGGATGGCGGCGACGAGAGTATGGGCTTTATTCATGAAGACAACGGCATGTACTATGCGCATGTGTGCTTTGCAGATGGACATGTTGAGGCGATTCGCGATCCATCGTTGGACCCCTCAACGCCCAATACTTCACGTAGACAAAAACTCTCGAAATGGTATGGTTCGGGTGGACTGAACAACCAAGCAGAAAAATTGGACTAACCAACCATGAAGCGACAATTTAAACTCGGAGCCCTTTTCCTCCTTACGGCGAGCCTGTTTTACGGGTTCGCCGCGCGAGCACAGGGAGTGGTACAGGAAGAGCGCGTTTCTTACGCACTTTCGTTGATTGATGCAGGCGATGGCACGGGGAATACCCAAACGGGCGGACCGGTGACGGACGCGACCACGTTGGTGCGGTTGAAAGTGACCGTGAGTGTGCCGCGAACTTCCAATCGTCACGGTGCGATTCCAGTGTATGCTTCGCCCTCACGTGTGATGTTCCGTAAACATCGTGGTCCCTCAACGGCCTTTGATGGTTCGCTCACGCTCACCCGTGATGCGCCGTACACGGCGGCCGGTACGCCTGCGACGAGTGCTTACTATCCGATGCCGCAGGCTGACGATCAAGGTGTTTCGATTCTTGAGCCGACGCACCTCAATTTGACTGCGGTATCAGACACGACCACCGTGAACTACATCGGCGTGGGCATGGCGCACAATCCGGCACGTTGGGAAGCGACCTATCTCACGGCACCTATCTCGGTGACGGATGCTTTGAAGACCTCCACGGCAGATCCGGCCCTGCAGATGGTGGGCTCACTCCTGCGGGGTGAAGCGACCTATGAATGGTTTATTGCCTCCCGCTATGGTTTGGGTTCTGTGGCGCGTATCTCCGACATTCAGGATCATGGCCGTAAGATGAGCTTCCAGGATGTGCGTCTTTGGACGCCTCAAGGAGCTGCGTCGACGAACTTAGATTCCACCTCTCAGATGTTGATGGGCAAGTATGACACTTACATCCTTGCCTCCATGCCGATGATTTCCAAGAACACCGCTATCGCCGACTCCGAAAAGTATGGTTCTTGGCAGATTTACAACGGTGCGATTGGTAGCTCTCAGAATGGCGATGCGGGCTTGCACCTCTTGAGTGTGGCGCGCACGAAGACTGACTATTCCGATGCTGCGCGTGTGGAATCTCCCGTCTATCCCGATGGCGTCTCCTCCATTATCTTTAAGGCGCGCACCTTTATGAATGAGGACGAAGTTCCTGCAGAATTACTCGTGCAGGCATGGGAGAATGATGCGTGGGTGGACGTTGAAACCATCACCCTGACAGCTGATTTTAAGACCTATACGGTCAACTTTAACAACTTGCCAGAAAATGCGGAGGCTCGCTTCCGTATTGTGCGTCTCAACGAAGCCTATACAGTCAGTGACGTGGCAAATGGTCTCACCTACATCATTCGCGATTTGTTGGTGCGCTCTGCAAAACCTGAGGCCACCTTTAGCGCGTTGGGGGTGGATTTAGCAGACCAGAGTGATGATAGCGCTGAACCCCACGCAGGAAGTGCCTTCACGACAAAGATTTCGGTGAATCCCGTCTCTGATACGACGAAAACCCCGCGCGGCTATGAAGGCGCATTCCGTTTCCGTCGTCGTGCCGCAGGGGATAGCGCCCGTGCATGGTATGAAGTGCCGGCGACGGTCGTGAAGTCCGAAGGCTCTGCCTATGCCACACTTACGGCGAACTTCACCCCTGGTGTCCTCATCACGAATGCCGATGGCACGGTGAATGTGCGTGAAAACGCCTTCTTTACCGATGTGAATGGTCGCTTGACGGGCATGTTGGCAGGGGTCTACGATGTGGAAGTGGACTGCGGCGTCTATGGTTCCTTCGAAGCGGGCCGTGAGAACATTGATGGATTTGAAACGATTCGGCAGACGTTGGACGGCTATGACACACAAGATCCGGCCAACCCCTTACAGTCGATTCACCATCCTTATTTATTAAATGTACGTGAGCAACCTGCCGTTGCTGAGTCGGTTTTCCTGCGCGTGACCTACCGCACGGGTACCTCTGAAAAGAACTACGACCTCAACTATTTTAATGCGCAGCTCTTGCCCTCCTCGAAGGCGAAGAACACCTGGCGCGTGGACCTTGAAAAGAAGTTGCGTCATGAAGAACCCACCGCTGTGTATGCTTGGGGTGACGAACGCGAAGAGGACGACCAGACATCAACGGATCCGACCGATGACATCTGCGAGGCTGGCTTTATCTCCTTTAAGATTTGCGCGGTAGATAAGGAAGGGACGGAGACATGGTATGGTCAGAACCTTCAGGTCTCCACCTCCTCCTTGCGTCCGAACGCAGTAGAAGTCGTACCGTCTGTGACCGAAACCTTTGTTAAGGCAGAGTCTGAAGCGGCGACCGTGCCCGTGGTTGTGGCCGTGGATACCATCCCGAATGCACACCTGATGGTGGAGCTTGACTTCACCAATCCTGATGCTCCCGTGGCGCACTTGGCGGGTTCCTTCAAACAGGACTTCAATACTTGGGACCCCTCCGAACGCTTTGTGGAAACGGAATTCCGTGAAAACGTCACCTCTGCCACGGCAGACTTTGATTGCACGCCTGGGGTGAGTGGGCTCGGTGAAATAAATGGGTGGATTCCTGATGAAGGCCCCTTGGCAAATACGACTTCCTTTATCGAAAAGCTGCTCACTGGACGTTTAAAACAGGCAGGTGAGTTTGCGTTTATCTTGCGCGAAGATGCCTATGTGACAGAGACGAAGGCCTTCGCCTCTTGGGGTGCTTCACCCGATGAAGCCGAGCCAGATTGGCTACGCGCAGAGGGCGACATGGGGTCGGACTACTCGGACTATTTGAAGATGGGGGCAAACACCGAGGTGCTCCTCCGTCGTCGTTACACCTACGAAGGTGGGATTTACCGTCCAGATGCCCTCTTCCGTCTACGGGGTGGTGGTGGCACCTTGGCACCGCGAGACGATGGTAATGTTTCGATTAACCTGAATGGCGTGGGTAAGCTGAGCTTTAAGTTGAGCGCGTCACTGCCCTATGACCTTGGTTCAATTGCCGAATTGGTTTCTGCCGATGGCGAGAGTTTGAATATTACAGGGCGCGGGCTTTCTGCAGGGGTTGAATTTACCAATCTCCAACAAGATTGTGCACCTTCGGGCTATTCTGTGTCGTATTACTTGATTGATTATACGAATCCGCGCCAGTTGGTGTATTACGAATTGCGCGTTTCGCAGGTGATGCGCTTTGACGATGACACGACAAAGGTGCCGCGCGACGTTGTCGTGATGGAACTCTACAAGTGGACCGGTGGCAAGCCGACGCGTCAGTCGTTGACCTTGACCAATAATGGGACTAAGGCGAGCTTCTATGAAGCGGGCAAGACATTGGTGAATACGACCTATGGCTTGTGGGTGCGCGCGGATGGACGCATTGCCTTGGGCCAGCGCGGTGGTTCGGGCAGTGGTGCCTTGAATACGGTCGCTTATTCCAGCGATTCTTTGACTGATGCTACGAAGCAATTTTGGATGGCGCTGGGGTCCGCGGAGTGTCGTCCGCTCTTCTCGCAGGTGAATTCAACGTCGCAAGCGGGCGATAATACAAACGCTGAAAAGGTCTTCACGCAGCTTTCGCCAGATGAGGTGGAGATTTTTATCGCTGGAACAAATGCCGATCGCCCTGCATGGACGAAGCGGGCGAGCAATGGGCGCTTGCAGGTACAACGTATCACGCCGAATGCAGACCAGATTTGTAGCGTTACGGTGACCGCAAAGAGCCGCACCAATGAAAAGTTCAAAGTGGAAAAGGTCTTTGCTACGAGCAAGATGGACCAAACCTTTGAGATGACCATCGGTATGACCGATGCAGAGGTGACAATTATTCCGTCAAACGATGAGAGCAACGTCTTAATTGATGATATCTCCTTCACCTCTTGGCGCGGTAATGATGGGGCGCGTAATGGCACAGAAAATGTGCCTGTGCACACAGACCTCGGTTTCTCTCCGACCACTGGCTTCTCTGGTGTGGGTCTGTGGATTCGCCCCGAAGACGAATCGCAACTCAATGTTTTGCCAGAGCGTTACACGGGCAAGCAGGTCCTCTTAATGCAACGTTCGCGTCAGAATAACGACGAAGGCTTTAAGGAAACAGAGACCGAGGGTCGCACGGGTGTAATTAAGCACACCGGCAGCGCATTGGCGCTCTATCTGCCTTACTCTGCAGAGGGTTATGGCCCTGTCAGCTTCCGTTATCGCATCCCTGCTGCCGATGAATTTGGTAAGCAGAATAAGATGCCGCCAGTACGCGTGATGCTTCAATTTGTGGATGGCGGTCCGTATAATACCTTCCTTAGCGCGACGGGTGGCCCCAAGGATTACCAGTGGGAAAATGTCTCTGATCCTGTAGAACTGCGCAATACGAATGGCGAATGGGCGCTGACCACCATTCTGCCGCGATTCTGGGACGGCAAGGAATTCAAGGAACTCGTGGCGACGAAGGGTACCATGCGTTTGGTGATGGTCATCTCTCAGGATATGACCGACCAGGATGACCCCTATGTTTATTTGGATGATGTGCGCGTCACCGATAATAAGGAAGGCTCCTCTGCCTCTTGGACGGCGAAGAACGTGCGCGTCTCGTCCACGCCTGTGAATAATCTCTATTGGAAGGATCGTCTTGCGACGGATGGCGCCACGCCTCCCGAAACCGAAGACTCCTCCTTCGCTGAAAAGAGTTCGCTCACGCGCGGCATGGAATTGAATAATGTAACGAACGGTATCGACACTGAAGGCACGTATTCCACGACGGTGTTGGAATCGCCTGTTCTGCCCGAAGGTGCAGGACTCGTGACCTTTGCCGCTCGCCTTACTTCGCCGCAGTCGCAACCCGTCCGTCTCTATCTCAATGCGACGACGGATGACTCGGATGACATGATTGGTTTGAAGCCGATTACCTATGTGGATGTGACCAATACGGTCTACACCACCTATGAAATTGACCTCTCCAAGTACAAGCACTACTACACGATGCCGAATGACAACGGTACGCCAGGCACGGGTGACACGGGGCATCCCTTCAACTGCGCAGAGGTTCGTCGTCTGACGCTTCGCGCCTTTGTGAATGGGGATGGTGCGACTGATGATGGCTTTGGGAAAAAGCCGAGCTATGGTCGCGTCTTGATTGACCAAGTGGCAATTGCCAACCCCGTACTGCCCTCGATTCGTGTGGCGTCTGTTGCTTTTTCGAATATGCCGGGCAATAATGTGCCTACAGAATTTGATGCACGCTCGCCCTTGTCGCAGCCAGTGCAGGGCGCCTCGCTCCGTACAATGGTGCATCTTGATCGTGCACAGTTGCTGAAGACCGATTCAATTCGCGTCTTCTTGACGGTGAATCCGCATAGCGTGGATCCGAATGCATCGGGCTCGCTCTTGCGTACCTTTACCAATGAGTATTCGTATACTGACGTACTCGGAGGTGAGGTTTCGGCTGAAAGCGACCATCCAATCTACACATGGGATCAGACGAATTTGGAACGTTGGCCCCTCTCGGCATGGTTTGATGAAACGGCAATTCAGCAGAAACTGAATGACCCGGCATTTGACCCTGCTGTGGGCGACTTCGGGTTGGAGAAAACCATTGAATTGAAGCGTCCTGCGGGTGCAGACACCTTAAACTATTACGCAGACCTTGCCCCCTTGTCTTTGGGTGAATTGCCGGCGAATAGCTTGGTGCGTTACAACGCATGGGTGGTCTATCAGAGCGCAGAAAGCAATCAGTGGTTCTATGCGCAAATTCGTCCAGTGGACTACACGGAATTCCCGTGGTACTTCCCGCGTAGCCTCAATGCAGAATTGCGTGAAAAGGCCTCCACGGAGAATAATCCCAAGACAACGGCATTCTTCTCGCCTTATTTCTGGGTCTATGCTTACCTCCCCGGTGAAGCCTTCATCAACGAATTTAACCTTGCGGATAATACGAATTCTGCAGTGGTGACCTCGACGCAGCAATTCGTGGAAATCTGCGCGCCTGCGAATACCAATCTTGGCGGTTGGCGTGTGGAATTGACGGGTCGCAATGCGCTTGAGAACATTGCCAACCACTCTATTTCCATCGCGCCGGATGCCGCAGATGTGACGGCTGAAACGAGCAAGACGATTCTTTCGCCGGATATGGGCGCGGTGCCCTATCAGCGAAAGGTCGCCACCAGTGCAGCGCGTGGCTTCTACACGGCAATCTCCGAATACAACAAGGTGTATTATCGTGATGCCGCGGGCACGCCGCAGACGCAGTTGAAGAAGACGAAGAATGGTGGTGTCGTCCAACAGGATGTTGACCGCATGAGCATCGGCTCTGGGGCGCAGGCGGCGAGTATTCGCCTCCATCGTCCGACCGGTGGTGCAGAACACATCGTCTGCTTCACGTTGAATACGGAAACGAATCTGAATTCTTCCGATTCGGCCTCCTTCAAGAACCTTGATTCGATTTACACGAAGTATCGTGATGGTTATGCACAAGCAGGCTTCGGTGGCGAATGGTTCCAAACCTTCACTACGGGCACGTGGGAGGATTTCGTTGCTGATACGAATCCAGATGCTTTCGGGAATAAGGAAAATCTGCCTGCGAAGATGCACGCACGCCGTCTCGTGAAGGCGGATAAGTTCATCGCGGATCCTGCAAATGATAATCGCTTTGCAACGACTGCCACAGGCGCAGCCTATGTGACCGATATTGCAACGGCGACGTTTGCAAACTCCATCGCAACGGTGGACATGGGTGGTATCTTTGTCACGCGTAAGAATGCAATCAATGAAGACGTGGACAATGGTCCCTTGGATTTGACGGATGTGATGACGGGAACTTGGCCCGCCACAATTAACCCGACCGTTCAGACGCGTATCACCGAGCCAGGTGATGGCACTGGCGCGCCTGTGGTGCAGGTGACGCCCTGTCAGATTAACCCTGACCAATATTTGGTCCTCTATTCTGGCATTGGTGCGGGTTCGGTGATGTCGGAATTGGAGGGTCACTTCGGTAGCCACACCCTTGAACGCTTTGGCACGGATGCGAATGGCGAAGTCTCGTTGGGCGTTAATGCCGCGGGTCGCGTTTCGCCGCAGACCTGGGTGCTCTCGCAGGAAGTGACGAAGACGAAGTTGACCTACACGGCCTTCCCCTTCCATTTGGTGAAGAGCGTCACTTTCCGCTTGAAGGATGCCGAAGATGCCTCCAAGGTGATTACAGACTTGGACGAATTGAAGGCGGCGATTGTTGAAATCGCGGGTGGTGCAATTGATGAAGCGACCTTCACACCGGAAGGTTGGATTACGGTGGTGCCCACCGCGGGCGCGGCAGAGGTTTCCGTGACGACGCTCACCCTGAAGCCGAACACCCTCGAAGAAAAGCGTTACTCTGTGGAAGCAAAGGCGCTCTTTGAGATTGATCAGACCGGTGGCAAGGCGCGTGAGGTGATTACGAACGTTCGCCCCTATTGTGGTGAAGGTTCGGCAGACTTCCCGCTCTCTGATACTGCGAAGTATCAGCCCTGGTGGGGCAGCAACTTCGGCTTCAAGGTCGACTACAATACGCAGGACTTGGATGGTTCGGCGATGCTCAGTGGCGTCATTGTGACCTATCCCTCTCCGACAGCAAATGCACAGTCCGCATGGACGGTGCAGGATGCCACATGGACTGGCGCAAAGGCGGTGGAATACACCGATCCTGTCACGAGTGCGCAAGTGACGACTAAGACATTGGAAGGCATGGAATACACCGAGGCAAAGGCATTGCTCAATGAGGTCCTTGTGCCGACGCCGACGGTGGGCACGCGCTATGTGGAACTCCGCTCGGGCGAACTTAATGCAGATGGTTCGGGCTTCTATGCTGATGCCTCTGCTGTGGCAGTTTTGAGCGATGCCTATGCGAAGGAGGCGGGTTATGATGGCACGGCCGCAACCGCAAATAAGAAGGAACCTGCGATTCCCTTCTGCGTGTGGGGTGTTTACACCGTGACCGTGCAGACGGCGAATGGCAATGAAAAGGTCTCCTTCCTCATGCGCCAGGCGATGCCAGGCGAAACGGCCGCACCGGTGTGGCAGGTGCCCGCATGGTATGCTCCTGCGAAGGTGGATGGCGCCGCACTGCCGTACTTCTATCTCTATAGCACGCCGCCAGAGGCAGCATGGCTCAGCGAAGTGAACGTGTATCAGGCGACGGGCGATGAAGCGCCGTTCGCAGAAGTGACCTTCCCTGTCTTGCGTGAGGGGATTACGAATGCCTCGGTGCCCGCAGCGGAACCCTCGGGATGGACGGTTCGCCGCTACAATGATGCGGGTGTGAACACTGAAACCGTTGATGTCGCGACGGGCACGCAGACGCCTTCGGGTGCGTTGTCTTATGCGTATTACACGGTGGACATTGACCAAGTAGATGCCGAAGATCCTATTGCGTATGTCTTACATCGTCCGTGTGGTGCCGCAGAAGGTGGCGTCTGGACGGCTGTAACGCAGAACGGTGGCGTTCGGATTGAGCCGACGTTGCAGGATGCATGGTTGGTCGCACCGAGCGCCTATGTGGTGCCGGGTGTCTCCGATGCAACGGATGTGGCGGGCTCGGTGCAGCTTGTGGGGCAGACGCTCTTCCGCGAATTGGGTTCTACGGGACACAAGATGGAGTGCATCTCCTCTGCTGTGGCAGATCGTAAAGAGTGGGCCTTTGCTGAAACCACGAAGGGAACAGATAACAATGACCTCCCGCCAGACAATAAGCCTGTGTGGAATCAGGTGACGGTGACCTCTACGTTGCGCAATGCCGTGTATGCGGGCACAACGTGCGGTTATCAGCTCGTGCCTGGTGCCTTTGATGTGGAAGGTACCCCGGGTGAAACAGATCCGATTTCGCTCACGTTGGGCGGTGCAGAGTGGGTGTACAATGAAACGCTGGATGGCTTCATCCTTTCGTATCGTCCGCGCACGGGTTACTACTTTGAGTCCATTACTCTCCCTGCCGAACTCATTGGTAAGGTGATGCTCGTCGGAAACCCGGGTGCCTTGACGCGCGAGACCATTCTCAACCGCGCGACGGATTTGAAGAATAAGGCAGAGACGGATCCTGCGCTTAAGACCACTGAGTGGTTGACCTTGGAAGGTCGCGCCACGGTGGAGATGCAGCAGGGTGAACCCACGGGTAGAATTCTCTTTAATGCAGATTACTCCGAAGGTGTCAACCAAGAGGGTGAACCCATCACCTTCGCGGATCGCGACAACTACGTCATCTCGCTTCTCATCATGGAAGAGCCCATCTCTGCGCAGAATAGCATTGAGGTGACCTTCACGCAGGGTGAGGTGAAGGTGGGCGCGTGGATGATTACGCAGACGCTCTATGCCTTGACGGATGATGGCACGGGCGTGCTCATGCCGGATAGCACAAAGGGCGGCGATACAACGTTGAAGCCGATTTGGTCTGACGAAAATGGTAACAAGGATGGTAAGTATGCCAATCGTCATGGTTGGATTTATCAACCGCTTGTCGGCGATAAGGTCGGCATGTCTGCTGTGATTAATCCTGACTTGGGTCTGCAGGGTGGCCGTTTGGGTGATGCAACTGAGTTGCTCACCGCAGATACGCCTTCGGTGCGTCCCTTCCTTGTGTGGACGGCAATTCCGAAGTCAAAGGTGCCGACTAATCTCTTTGACACCTCGCTCACCAATAATGGAATGCCGCGCAATGAGTTCATCAGCCAGTGGGGTCTCAACGCATGGCTTGGTTCGCCTTCGGTACAAGATGGCGTGACCCTTTCGTTGGATACTTTGCGCCGCAATCTCAAGAAGGGAAGCGCCCTCTATTCGAACGCAGGTATTATCCCGATGACCTATGTCGGCTATTGCGATGTCAATAGCGATCTTCAGGCTGGGGCGATTAAGGACGAGAATCGTGCCGCTGACACCTTGCTCGCTTTCCGCACGGTTACGGCGGACGAATTGGCCACTGCAAAGTTGAACTCGGCTACGACGGGTATCAGCGACGAACTGCCCGATGCAGACAATCCGCGCTTGGATTACACCTCCGAAATTGACATGACCGATGAATTGGTCTGGCAGGATGGCGCGGTGCTTCGCTTCGCAGTCGTGATTGCAGATGCGGCCTCTGGCACGGTGTATGACTGTCAGTCGATCTCGAACTTCTCTTCGGAGGCGATGGAGGTCTACTGCCCGTGGTACATCCCGGATGCGCAGACGAATATTAACCGCGCGACCTCTGCCGCTGATGCAGGGGGCGGCGTCTCGCCCTTCGCATGGATTTACTCGATCCCGCAGGGTGGCGTGTGGATTAATGAAATCCGCCCCTTTGCACTCCCCGCAGGTGATAAGCGCGTGGCCTCTGCCTTTGAATTGGCAATGTACGCCTCTCCGCTCAAGGAGGATGTCAGCGATCCTGCAAATCCGCCGAAGACCTTCACGCCGACGCGTTCGTTGGATGGCTGGAAGGTCATTACGCGCTATGCACCGATGCCGACGATGAATGCAGATCCCGCTACGCCAATTGAGTGGACGACGCACAAGGAAGTGCCTTTGCATAGTTGGGTGCCTTATCGTCGCATTGTGATGCCAGGCTACCAGGGAAGCTATGACTTGGACTACTACATGGCAACGGTTGACCCCGTGAAGGATCAAACGGTTGACTTCGACAGTACGGTTTCGATTCTCACGGATGCTTATCGTTCCGCAAGTTACACTTACACAGATGGCACGGTGAATCCGAAGTTCCAGTGGTTGAACTTCGACCTCACGGATAAGGAGGCAGGGAAGGATGCCGACCTCTTCAATGCAGGCCTTGAAGAGACCTTGCTTGAGGAGGGTGGCTATAACAATGGCGTCCTCTACTCCATCGCATTGGTGCGTAACAATGGCGCAGTGGAAGATGCGGTGCTCTTCTATAACCAAATGCCGAAGCACTATGGTGAGGAATATACCTATTATGCCAAGTGCGTCAATGTGGCAGTGGAAAGCGAACTTCTCAACAAGACCACTGTGGGAATGGTGCGTGCATACGCGAAGCGTCCGTTGCGCTCTTCTGGCGAAGCCTACACGGCGCAGTTCTTGAAGTTTACCAACGTCTACGGTACGTCCTCCCTCCTGTGGGAAGTGATTTCGAATGACGATGGTCGCATGTACTCCACACTTTCTGCTCAGAACAAGTGGGAAGTCCCAGGCGGTGAGCAGAGTGGGTATAGCTACAAGCAGCCTTACTTGGAGTATGCTGCACAGGATGCGCATTTCGCGACTATTGGTGCGACACTCACGGGTGGCGGTTCGGAGGCCAAGTTGAAGTTGGCCGCCGCCGCAGGCACGGAAGTGGATGAAGGCACTTCTGTGAGCGTGAAGGTGCCGATGGGTGCGGATTACCAGCTCGACTTGGAGAATCTGAATGAGGAATGGTATGCGTTGAATAAGGCCACGCGTAATGGAAGTGACTTCGTACCGAAGTATACGCCTGCTACGACCTATGCCTTCAATGCCGCTACGCAGACCTATGCCACCTCGGCGAGCCTCTTGATTGACAAGGATATCGTTACCGAAGATCTCTTCTACAACTTGACCTATTCCTACACGGAAAAGGCGTTGGCCCTGAGTGCGCGTGGCGAACTCGCCTCGAAGGATCCTGGCTTTATCGCATGGCTTGAACAGGTCTCGCCTGAAGCTGTCGCGGGATTGTCGGATACAGAGGGAACGACCGCATCGGAACGTTATTGGCTCGGTGCAACCACCCCGGATGAAGTGGTTGACCCCGCCCTCGCCTTCACGCACATCGGGATGTACTATGATCTCACGCAGCCTGATGTGGAAGCGCCCTTGGTCAAGGTGTTGCTCTCCAAGGCAGGCAATCCTGATCGTGAACGCATTACTGATCTCAACGGTGATGGATGCGTGGTGCTCTTGGGTAAGAAGAGCCTTGAGGATGCCGAATGGGACTTCATTATGAAACTTGAAGATGGTGTCGATGGTGACCTCTTGGAAACTTCTGAGATTATCATTAGTGGTAAGGATGAATATAAATTCTTCCGTGCCGCACTCTGGTCTGTAGATCAGCTCCCGGTCACCACGGTAACGCCTTAAGGTTGTACCAAATCAAAAAAAGAGACAGCCCACTCGGCTGTCTCTTTTTTTTGTCTGTCATGTGTGACGTGTGGAGAGTCAGTGTGTGGCGGCGCCGCCCCCACTCCCCTGCGCAGGGGCTACGCACCCCTGCACCCGCGAGGACCCGTTTATCGTAGCCACTGCCCACTGCGGCAGTGGGGCGCTTTACCCCGTGCTCGTCCTGCGGACTCGCCTGAAAAGGAGAGAGACGGCGCGAGGGATGGTGTGTGAGGGGGGAGAAGGGTGGGGTGCCACACCACTCCCCTGCGCAGGGGCTACGCACTCCTGCACCCCTGTGAGGACCCGTTTATCGTAGCCAATGCCCACCGCGGCAGTGGGGCGCTTTACCCCGTGCTCCTCCTGCGGACTCGCCTGAAAAGGAGAGAGGCGGCGCGAGGGGGTTCGGGGGTCTCCCCCGTCGTTTGGTCTCTCTTTGGAGAGCGGGTGGTGGAGCGGCGGGGTGATGAGGGGTTAAATGATTGTGAAGAGATGTAAAAAAAAAGTGCTTGACGGGGGAGAGGGATTTCTGATACAATGTGCGCCGTTTTCAGTTCGGTGGGTTACCAAAGTGGCCAACTGGGGCGGACTGTAAATCCGCTGGCTCTGCCTTCCTACGTTCGAATCGTAGACCCACCACCATTTAACCCGCGAGTTTTCTCGTGGGTTTTTTTGTGCACTTTGCCGAAATCAACTCTACACCTACGATATGGAAGCGTGGTATCAACAACTCTGGGAGAAGATGAAGCGTCTGAATCTGACGCTTTTAATCGTCTCGTTGTTGTTGCCCATCGTGGGTGTAATGTTTGTGAAGTCGGCTTGCAGTGCGCGTGCGACGGTTGCCTTGCAGTCTTTGTGGATGGGGCAGTTGGAATTTGTCTTCTGGGGCATCGTGTTGATGTTCGTCTTGGCTTTTTGGGACTATCGGCGTTGGGTAAAGCTTGCGCCGTGGGTGTATGTTGGCATCTTGGGGACATTAATTCTCGTGCTGATTCCTGGCATTGGGGTAGAGCGCATGGGTGCACGCCGTTGGCTCTTCGGTTTGCAACCCAGCGAGCCAGCGAAATTAGCTGTGATTATGATTTTGTCCTGGCTCTTAGGGCGGCACGTGGAGCGTTATCGTAACTTCCGTGGACTTTGTTTGTGTGGACTCCTGGCGGGGATTCCCGCGATTTTGATTTTGTTAGAGCCCGACTTAGGGACGGCATTGGTCTTGGGGCCAACCGTCTTGGCCATGCTCTTTGCTGCGCGGATTTCGCCAAAGGTGGTGGGCATTGGTGTCTTAGCATTGGTGCTCACAGCGACGTATGAATTGACCTTGGTAAAAATCGCGAAGGCTGAGGGAACCGACCCTGTGCGCTCGGAGCAACTCCTCAAGTGGACGGGGTTGCGGCCGCACCAGATTGATCGCGTGGAAACCTTCCTCTATCCGCAACGCGATCCTTACAAGACCGGTTACAATGCGCGCCAGAGTGAAATCGCTGTGGGCAGCGGTGGCACGTGGGGGAAGGGATATGGTCGTGGCGTGCAACACCGTTTGGGCTATTTACCTGTCGCTGTGAGCATGAATGACTTCATTTTTCCCGTGGTCGCAGAGGAGACGGGATTTGTGGGTTCGACGATTCTTTTGGCGGTTTACTTCTTTGGTTTGTTGCTCCCAGGGGTGATTATTGGGGTCAGGTGTGTAGACAATCGCGGAAAACTTTTATGTATTGGTGTTGTAACCTTGATTTTTTGTCATGTTTTTATTAATATAGGTATGACAGTGCGAATAGTCCCGATTACGGGGCTTCCATTGCCGTTTATCAGCCAGGGAGGGACTTTCATGCTGGTAATGATGATGGCAACGGGGATATTGCAGAGTGTTGCGATTCATGGGCGCAACGTAGAAGCGGTCTTTCGCCGGTAACCTTTTTTGACGCAGGTATGTAAATGTTTGGTTGGCTTTTTAAACGAAAGAGTAAGCGACGCGAAATAGTCGTTAATGTCGAAAAGCTTGAAACGCGCGTGGCCGTGGTAGAAAACGGTCGCGTCGAGGAGTTTCAGGTGGAGCATCCGATGGAAGAACGTTTGGTCGGGTGCATCTTTAAGGGACGTATTCAGAATTTGGAACACGATTTGCAGGCCGCCTTTGTGGATATCGGTCTCAAAAAGAATGCCTTTTTGCACTATTGGGACATGATTCCAGACGAAGATGGCTTGGATGAAGATGAGGATAATCGTGCCTCAAAGCGGAAGCGCATTTCAAATGATGAAATCGCGAAGCGTTTCCCTCCGGGAAGTGAAATCGTGGTGCAGGTCACGAAGGGGCCCATCGGCACGAAGGGGCCGCGCGTAACGGCAAATCTCTCGTTGCCTGGGCGTTACTTGGTGATGATGCCGTCGGCAAAGTCTACGCGTGGCGTATCGCGAAAGATTGCAGATGCGAAGGAGCGTCTGCGCCTCAAGAAGATTTTGGATCGTTTGCCTTTGCCTCCTGGCGTGGGTATTATTGTGCGAACGGTGGGTTCGGGCGCGAATCAGCGTGCATTCTGTCGCGATTTGCGTAATATCCTCGATGTGTGGGGCGTCTTGCAACGCAATATCAAGACCTTGCATGCGCCTGCGTGTGTCTATTCTGAACCAGATTTGGTGGAACGCGTCGTTCGCGACTGGCTCACCGAAGATATTGATCGCGTCATCATCGATGATGCTGAGGCATTTTCCAGAATTCGCGAAGTGGCGGGCCGCATTTCGCGTCGCGCACGTCGCGTGATTGAATTGTACAAGGGTCATCTGCCGATTTTCGACCACTATGGCGTGGAAACGCAGATGGAAGAGGCATTCCGTAGAAAGGTGAATCTCAAGAGCGGTGGCTACTTGGTGATTGACGAAACGGAAGCACTCATCGCTGTGGATGTCAACACGGGCCGTCATCGCGGTAAGGGGTCGCAGGAAGAGGCGATTCTTGAGGTGAATATGGAGGCCGTGGAAGAGGTGGCGCGTCAATTGCGTCTGCGAAATATCGGTGGTTTGGTCGTGATTGACCTCATCGATATGAAGAGCCGTAAGCACCAAAACCAAATCTACAAGGCAATGAAGGCTGCGGTCAAGCGTGACCGTGCACGTACTAATGTGCTCCCCATCTCCGAACTCGGCTTGATGGAAATGACGCGTCAGCGTCAGGAGGAAAGCTTGCTCTCGCAGATGTACATTGACTGCCCGTACTGTAAGGGGCACGGTGTCATCAAGAGCCCGCTCGCCTTGTCGGTGGATATCCAACGCCAAATCGCCGCAGTGATGCGTAAGCAACAAAGTGCACCTGGTGCGACAGAGTTGCAAGTCTTGGTGGCCCCCTCCGTGATGGAACGTTTGCGCAATGAAGATGAGCAAATGCTCGTGGAAATGCAGCGCCGCTATTCGGGTAAATTGACCTTCAAGAGCGAGGTCGCGCGTCATCCCGAATCGTTCTCTATTCTCGATCGTGACGGTAAGGTGCTTTATGCCGTCTCGGAAAACCGCTCTGTTTGAACGGATTAATTCTATGTGTTTAATTGATTCACACACCTCTCGCTTGCGTCCGCGCATGTGGCGGATGTTGACGCTTTGCGTAGGTGTGTTGTTAGGCGCTGTGCTGCAGGCACAGTCAATTACTTCGGATGCGCTGTCGAAGTTGAACTTCCGCATGCCGACGCTCAACATGATGGATGACATCAAGGTTGATGCCGACCGCATGAGCGCAGATCATCAACAAACGCTCGCAACGCTGCACGGGAATGTGATTGTGACCTTCTCGGACATCACATTGACCTGCGAAAAAGCAACGTACAACTACCAGACGGGTAATATCCACGCTGAAGGCGATGTAAAGATTGTCTCGAAGGCGGGTGGCTCCTGGCAGGGTGATTCGATTGACTTCAACCACAAGACCGGTGAGGGCTTGATTGGCACGGGTCTGTTGAAGCTCGGTCAGTTCAGTGTGCTTGCAGATAGCCTTGCTCGCGATGAAGATGGTGTTGCTTATTCGCGTAATGCGACCGTGACGACGTGTACGAATGAGATGCATTCGTGGCACTGGAGCGTTACGGGTGAGGGACGCTATAAGGACAAGGAATTCTTGGAATTGAAGAATGCCGTGGTCCGTCTCGGTGGGGTGCCGGTCTTATGGGCACCGTATTACTACCGCGACTTGAATACGCATTACGGTTGGCGTTTCCGTCCTGGCTATTCTTCGAAGTGGGGCTTTTACTTGCTGACGGGTTATGTTTATCCGATTGCGGGTAGCTACGAGGACGATGGTTTGCTTTACGGTAAAACCGTGGTTGATTTGCGCAGCGAATACGGCGTGGCGGCAGGTCAGGAGTTTACGTGGTTCACCAATGGCGGCTTCCTCGGCGAAGATACGATTCAACGCGGTTATCTCTCGATTTATGTGGCGGACCATAGCGAAACGCAGCAACACGAAGACTTGAACTGGCAGAGCCCGTATAAAGACTATCGTTACTCGATTGGTCTCCGTGAGCGCATTGACTTTTCTCCGCGTGATCACATCTCCATCGCGGGTGAATATCTGAGTGACTCTGAATTCCGTTCGGATTACAAGGAAATTTCCGTTCGTGAGGCTGCACAGGCTGCGGGTATCTTCAACTATGAACACCGCGAGAATACGTGGGTTTCTGCCGTTACCTTGGCGGGTCCTTTAAATTCCTTCTATGGAGGCGTGCGCCGGTTGCCGGAGTTCCGCTTGGACACCTTGCCGAAAAATGTCTTTGATATCCCAAATCTCTACTACGAATCGCAGACCTCGGTGGGTTGGTATAGCCGTCAGCCTGGAAAGAATAGCGGTGCATTGGAAGATCGCTATCGCTACAATCCTGGCAACTGGGCTTACTTCGAAAGCGCGCGCTTGGATACGCGTCATATCTTCCGTCGCCCTTACACGCTTGCTGAAGGGGTCACCCTTACGCCTCGCCTCGGATGGCGTGGCACGTACTATTCGGATTCGCCTGATGGGGGCAATTACTTCCGTTCGCTCTTTGAATTGGGCGCCACCTTACAGGCGCGTTACTGGAAGGATTTTGAAAATTATCGCCACACAATGATGCCCTATGTGGACTTCACCTTTGTGCCAGGCTCCCAACAGAGCGCAGACGAAATCCCCTATGCCTTTGATCGCATTGACCAAGAATACGAGTGGCATGATCGCTTTGCTTCTGATGGCATGACCCCGACGCACCGTTACACGGGTCTTCGCTTTGGTGTGCGTAACCTCTTGCAGAAGCGCGCTGAAGATAACACCCTTTCGCGTTACCTCAATTGGGATCTCTATGGCGTCTTCGTGGCGCAGACGCAGGATCATTGGGTGCGTTGGACGCACCGCGATCAGCCGGGTCGCGATAACTATCGCGGTCGCGCACGTCGTGTTGAAGAGGAAACGGGCTTCCGTGTGTTGGGCTTGGATGCAGTCTATTCGCCCACGCGTAAGTTGGATGTCTTGATGGATGTGCAGTATGATCCTGCCGAAGGTCGCTTGGCCTATTGGGATATCGGTCTTCGTGCGAAGATGGATAAGATTACGTACTACATCGGCTATTTGCGTCGTGACCACGATATGTATGACTTTTACTGGACCGATGCGATTGAAGATGCGCTCATCTACGGTGGCTTTATTCACCATGTTTGCGACACCTTTGATTGGTCGCTCTACCTGCGTCACAACATAGAGCGCAGCGAATTGGAAGAGATCGGCGGGTTTGTTCAGTATAATCTCGACTGCATTAGCTTCCGTTTGAATTTGGAATACCTCATGGACTATGTTTCGGAGGATGGCTACAAGCATGACAGCGACTTTAGGATCTCGCTGGGTGCGTGGTTGCGCGTCTTCCCGAAGGAGGATGACCACGACTGGATGGAGTGGGGTAACCTCACGAACATGCGCCTCTTGGGGGAAATAAAGGAATAATTTAATTTGATGCGCCTGTAGCTCAGTTGGACAGAGCAGCGGCCTTCTAAGCCGCGGGTCGGGGGTTCGAACCCCTCCAGGCGCGCCATCTTTAAAGCCTTGATTTTATAGGGTTTTATGGAATTTTCGGGGTTGGTTTGTGGGCGATTTGGTTTGCAGAATTTTGCAAAATTTGACGAAAAATGACGGTTTTTTGCAAGATTCTTGCAAGGTTTTTACGAGGTCAATTGAGCATTAGTGCTCGGTAGGCTTCTCCGCTGAGGACGTAGGTCTCGCCGTCGTAGATGTAGGTAGCGCCGGCTGGCTCGGTGATGGTGCAGCCGTCGGGGAAGTAGTTTTTTTGCGCCTTGAGGACGTTAGATACATTCAAGTTGCTTTCGCAGCCGCACAAGGCGAGCGCGAAGAGCAGCATGGAGGTCCATGCAATTCGGGTAATCGTGGAGTGCTGCGGAGAGTTTGGCTGTGGTCTCATTAATCTCATCCTCAATCTTGGCGCGTTCGGCGCGTCTGTGTTTGCGACTATCGTAGATTAGAAAGGCGGCGGCTAATGCCACCGCCGAGCCTGCGATGATGGCGAGCGCCGTCATTCTGCCTGCTCCGTTGCCGTTGCCTCTGCGGTCTCAGCCTGGACAACGCCGATGAGCTTGTCCGTCTTGGCAGAGATGTCAGCGGCCTCTTCGTTGGAGATGGAGCGGTCTGCGAGTGCGCCAATGATGGCGAGGATGACTGCGAGGAGTGCGCCTACAATGGCGAGCCATCCTTGGAGTGTTGGATTCTTCATGGTGTTGTCCTTTCGTGGTTAGTTGTTAAGCTGCAGAGCCGGCTAACGGTGCCAAGTACTGAGTGAGGAAGGCTTCGCCGTCGGCGGCTTCGAGCGTGATGTTAAGTTGCGGGATGTAAAGTGACGGAGAGGCTTTGAATGCTGCGCGCATGAACTCTTGCGTCTTGGCAATATCAATGGCTCCTGCCTCATCTACGAGGCCTGCGAGTGCGAGCATCTCGGTGATGCGAGGCAATTGGGTGGCGACCATGCCACCAATCACCCACTTGACGATGGAGCTACGGAGATTCGGAATGAGATGCCCTGCTACGAACGAGGCGAGGGCTTGTTGGAATGCTTGTGGGGGCATTTTAATCCTTTAAAAAATCAAATTAAAAGCCCCGCCCGGCGTTGGCCGAGCGGAGCGCGGGGGCTTAGGCTGCGTCGGCCGTTGGCGCGGTGTGCGTCAAGTAGACCGGCGGCACCCCGGGGCACAACACAGAATTCGGGACACCAATCTTGGTGATCTGCGCCAAGGTTGCGTTCATGGCCTGGAGCTGAGCAGTGAGTTGCTGGCAGCAGCAGTTGGCCGTCTGTGCGACTTGGGCGATTTCACCGCGGATAATCTGCTCACGCAAAGGTGCGGCAGTCTCAACGGCGGTCACGCGCTTGTCAATTCCGAACAAGAATGCGGTGAGATCCTTGTTCTCCTTCGTGATGAAGTTGTACAACTCCTGCACCTTACCGTCGGAGTACTTCTCCGATTCAAGCTTCGCCTTGTCGGCGGTGAGCTGCATCACCTGCTGCTGAAGTGCAGAGACTTGGCCGCCTCCAAAGATGCCGCCGAGGCCGCCGTTCTGCAGTGCTGCGAGAGCTCCGAGACCTGTGCCAACAGCACCGAGTGTTACTCCGGTGTTGCCCTTGGAATTCGATGCGTATTCGTGATTGCAATGATCAATCATGATGATTCCCTTCTTAAGAGGCCTTCTTCATGTAGTGAAGCTCATTGCAGGCTTGAATCCACTCGGCGGCGGCGAGGTTGGCTTGAATTGACTCGCGCCAAGTGCCGTTACGGTGAATCATCTCAAGCATCTCTTCCACCTCTGCCTGCGTCTCCGGGCGAGGTTCACGAGCGATGCGAGCGAGAGTAGTCTCGGCGCGGTACTTAACGCCCATCCAGTAGGCATTGTGTTCGGCTTCATTCATGGCGAAGCCTCCACTTTCCGATATGCTCCATTTAGATGCGCCGGTAGCCGAAGCGCTCTTGCCGGCGGCGAGACTCATCGTTGAGCCTCTAAATGTACGCACACGGCTGTCCACGAGTCAAAAAGGCCGCCCCGAAGGACGGCCTTAATTGATGATTACGCGATAAAAATGAACTCTTTGAGTGCCTTAATGGTCGCCACCATAATCTTACGCGTGCGAGGCTTCCTTCGGCTCACAGCGAGGAATGTTAGCAACGCCCGTAGTTGTGCGCGGATAGCGGCTACATGAGCCTCCGCAACGTCTTGAACCGCTTTGTCATCCATGGGTTCATCCTTATGTTCCAGTCTCCGGGTTGCCGCCCGGTTTCATTCCCCACGCGGGGAAAAAGCGGCAAAAATATAGCAAGTGCGACTACTGTACTCAATCGTTTTTTTTGAGCGGAAGCGGGGTTGCGTTCGGGGTGCGTACTGTTGTACACTATGACTCGTAGCGTTCCAGTCTATGCGCTGCTTATTGAGCCCAGGTAGGTTGCCGCCTCCTGGGCTTTTTTATCCAACAAAAAAAGCGGGCGAATTGCCCGCCTCGTTTGGCTCTCTGCCATCCTTACGGAACAAGCCCCTTCGACATCTCTTGCGAGGTGTGCGTTACATGATTAAAGCCTCGCTCGCCGATGGCGCCGTAGACAACGGTGAGTAGGAGGATGAGGCAGAAGACGCAGGTGATGCCGAAGAGCCACTTGATGGCGGTGAGGAGCATCTTGATTTGCGTCTCGGCGGCGATGACGTGCTTGATGTGGTCATGCTCAAGTTTATCCACGCGCGCACGGAGAGAGAGAAATGAGTCGCGGTCACACATTATCGGTAGCCTCCGCGTCCTTGCCACCAAGCAGCGCCTTCACTTCCTCAATTGTCCACCCTGCTACATAGAGATCGTGGATAAGCCGTTCGTATGTTTTTGGTATGAATAACGTGCCGTTCAGCAGCGCGAGGCCAAGGTGGCCAAGGCTCGAGTGATATCCCTCGTGGTCGACCGTGTCGGTCGGGGGTTCCCCCGCACGGAAACGCGAATACCCTTCCGCAGGCTTCACGTCATCCTTGTGCTTTCCAAAAAATGCTCCAAACATAGTAGTATTCCTTTCGTGTTAGACAAACATCCAATCTTCCGAGAGCGTATCTGCCTGCGACACGAGCCAGCCATCTCGCACTTCAAATCCTCTTCGGCGGGCTTGAACCTCCGAGAATCTGCGCCAAATCCGTTCGTCAATGCGAGTGACGCGCTTCGGCAATATCAACTTCCACATTGCCAAAGCCTCGTATGCTCTCCAGTTATGGAGTTCTAACGAACAACATGTTACGCCTGCTGCAGCAGTCATATGGCATCCTCCGAATACGGCAGTTCTTCCTTAATGCGTGCGACCTCTGCGTCGCGCCTTGCCATTGCCTCTGCGATTTCTTCTTCCGTGCCACCCATATCACGCAAGCGACTAATCTCGCAGGTAATGGGGTCGACGCGGTCGCGGTAAGCAGAGGCGCGGAGGGTAGAAATCTCCTTGTCGGTAGACACTGGCTTCGGCTCAAGACGCCACTTACGGACGATAGCGTCGCCATCAAGCGCGTAGCCAGCCGAGGTGACGAGATAGCCCTCGTCGGCTGTCGGTCGCTCGGTCTCTACGACTGGGTAATAGCCGTAAGCCTTGAGCGTCTCGGCGTTTGGGTTGATGAATGTCTTACCCTCGACGCGAATCACCTTTTGCGCGTACTGTAGAGTATTGTCGATTAACTTTGCATACTTTGTCATAAGCCAAACCTTTCCTTGTCAATAGCGTGATTCTGCCGGACTTCTTCATCGGTAAGGGCGCGATTGTAGACGCGAACGCAATGAACAACACCTTTCATGAGTCTTGATGTCGGTGAGCTCGCACCGATAAACACCGCATTGGCAACAACTGGATTAGCCCAGTTGGTATTGTCACTCGCCAATTCAAGACCATCCTCAAAAATATTAAACGTGCCGTATCGTCCTCTACGGCATACCGAACGGAAGCCTTTACTCCATCCGTAGGCAGACATTGCTCTGCGATAATAAACTCCGTTTCGCCCTTCGTAAGCCCTGTTCAGCAGGATTAATGCAAAGTCTGTGCCTCGTCCACCAATCGTTGCTAAAGTGCCTTCTGCTTGCATATCCACACCAACATCAAGCGTGCCGACTGTATCCCAATATGAGTCATCAATCTCGCGCATCGCATAGGACGCACCATCAAGAAACAATCCTTTGTCGTTGAAAACGGCATTTCCTTGAAGCGTTAAATCGCAGTTACCCACCAAATCCTTCCACGCAGTCGCATTCGCATCGTGTACGCCCCACCCAGCATTCTCAACGCCGTCCCACATTGCGACAAGTCCGTCTTGAATGTACGACTTCGCAGACAGCTTTTTACCGCCCATCATCCCTTGTCGTCCAGCGATTGTCATTCAGCACCTCCAGCCTAAACAAGCGTGCGAGACACGAGGAAGTTTCCCGGCATAATCTCATTGAACTGAAACACGTTCGTTCCAGCTTCAGGCACAAGATGCGAACCATCCCCATCACGAGGCAGGATGGTCAAAGAAGGGTAAAACCCAAGTGTCAAGTCCGTCACATTTTTCAGCACCATCATAAATTCATTTGCAGATGTGCCTCCATACGAAGTTTTTAAATGAAGCACAGAGCCACTTGGCGCACTTGCGCACTCAATGATGTTAATTGATTTACTTTGAAGCGTTATTGCACTGGATGTGTATTGAAGATTTACGAAAGCATAACGGCCTTTCTCTAACGCGCTAATGCGATCGAGTAGCGCTTGCGTGACGAAAGAGAAAGCTTTCGACGTAGAGCTCCCCATCTCTTTCGTGTGAACGTAACCACCAGAGCCGTTAGAATAGATAACAAGCTCTCGTCTATCATCGTCGAGAAATCGCAAATCATTCGAACTGCTGAGAAGGACTGGCACTTTAGCCGTCGTGTTGGCGTTGACAGCACCCCACGGGAACGTAATCTGCTTAACGCCAGAGCCGTCATCAAAAATTAAATGACCATTCCAGTAGATAGGCGAGTTCTCAAAGCAGGGAAGTGCGTAAGGTAAGCCGAGGGCAGCAGTTGCTTCTGCAGTATTCGTTGGCAAGAGGGGTTGCACGAACTTCGCGTTCACGCCGAGGCGCGTAGATTCCCAAATGACCGCAGCCATCAAGTACGATGTGTCATTTGCTTTCGCCAAATCCCAAGGCAGCAACAAACGATGCGACCAAACAGTTTCACCTTCGTAGGAGTCGCGGGAGAAACCGCTCACTTCGTGAATGTCTTGCCCGTGTCCGTGAAGACGCGGATAGCCTTTCTGGAACTGGCCATCGCCATCAGCAGTCTTCTTCGCGCCAAAGAAGACGTCTTGCGCTCCGAAGCCCACGTTGCCTCGCCAAACTTCCATGGGTGAAGCGTCACCGCCCAGTTTACACGTCACTATTCCGCTACCTGTGTACCAACTAATCCACATCTCATTGTCTTTGCTCTGCAACAGAAGCGATTCTACGTTGGTGTTATCAAATAATAGTCGCATTGCTCCAGCTACGAGCGCATCTTTATACGTCTCATTTGGCGTAGCAGACAAAGACATTTTGGCGGTGTAGATATTGGCGTTCTGCTTTTTTTTCAATTCTTCGTACACCGTTTTATTCTGCACGGGATTTTTCGAAGTGTTAGAGAGCTTGTCGTCAACTTCAATCTTAACAGCACCTGTCTCTAATTGCGAATAGCCGTCCCCCTCACCCGTCCACCAATAGTCCGGGACATCCCTGTCGGTGATATACAGATTGTCGCCGACTTTGACTTCGCGTTCTTCCGCAGGCTTCGCCATTTCTGCCGCAGCCCACGTCTTCATTTCGGCTTCAGTCGTAAAAATTTTCGCGTATTGCGCTCCCTTTGCTATCTGTTCGGCAACTTCTGCTTTCTCTTCTGCCCTCTTAGCCACTTGCGATGCCTCTGCGCTTTCGGCGCGTTCAGACGCTTCTTCAGCACGATTGGCTTGTGCAGTCATTTGGGCGAGGATGGCAAGAAGCGATTCGGAGGTGGGATACTTTGGTGTCAACTCCGGCGGGGGCGCGAGCTCATCAAGCACGTTGCGACCGAGCTCAATGCCCACGATGGCGCGGACGTTGTCGGTGTCGCCGACTACGAGCGCAGCGCGGATAGTCTCGGTTGACTCAAGGTACGCGGTGGAACCGTCGGCCTCGGCGGTATTGAGGTTAAGGTCAACTGCGCCACCTTCTGCGTAGCCGAGCGCGAGGGTATCGCCGTCGGGCGAGAGGATGGCCACGGTCTCACCGTCCACGGGAACGTTGTCGCCGAGGAACGTGACGCGCTCGATACTGAGCGCATAAAAAGGGGCGGCGGCAGTGCCGGTGCGCCCCTTGAGGGTTACGTCAATCATTGTCGCCGCTCCTTCCTGGGATTAGTCGTGCTTCAAGTGCATGACATAGGTGATAGACGTGGAGTCGTCGGTGGTGTTGCCGTTGGTCACCGACGACTCGGTCTTGTCGTAGGCGATGCCCTCTGCGATGGTGGGCGTAGCCTGGCCAACAATCTCAGCGGTGACGGTGATGGATCCATCGTGGTTGTCCGAGGCGGGGATGGCGGGCGGTGCACCGACGTAAGGAGCCTCGACGTGGTTGGCTGTGAGTGTGATGGAGAGCGAAGTGAAGCCAGCGGCGAGGTCTGCGAGGGTCAAGCCTGCTGCGCCTGCGGGAACGCCAAGGCCGCCCTTGAGCGTGGATGCGATGGCGTCGGGGATGGAATAGGTGCGATGCTTAGCGCCGGTGCCTTCGTGCGATGTGTTGATGCCGTGCTTGTGGGCGCTAACTTCAAGAGTCGGGAATTCGGCTGCGGAGCAGTTGAGCGTCACCGAGTCAATGTGATAGCCGCCGGCGATGGTGCCGACAGCAGGAATATCAAGCACAGTAGAGGCGTTCGCCTTGCAGGTGCAGGAGACCGTGATGGTCTCGCGTTCGCCGTAGAGTTCGGAGGCGGTCTCGTCACCGTCTGCGCCAAGCGATGCAGCGCGTTCGTAGGACGTGGACGGATTGGAGGACTGCACGTCCCACTGCTCGGAATTGATGAGCCCAGAGGGAACGGTGGGGTTGAAGAACGTAATAGCCATGGATATTGAGCCTTTCAGTGTTAGCGGATTTTAAAGGATGCGAGGAAGCCGATATCTGCCTGCCACACCTCGTCCCCGTCTGCGGCTACCACGGGCTGAATCGCAGGAAAGCCATCATCGCGGATGCGGAGGTCTTCGAGCGCTTCAGTGGGTTCGGTGAGGAAGGGATAAGCGGCAAGAAGAGTGGAGAGCGCCTGGGCGACTTGTCCGCGACGCGGAGCGGTGATGCGGAGAGAGGCGTTGAGCGCGATTACGTTGAACGCACGCGCGGAGGCGAATTGAGCGCCGAGTTCGCGCGGGCAGTCATCGAATTGGAAGGTGGCGCAGAGCGGCGCGGCGTAAGGGTGCCCGATGTAAAGGGTGCGGCCGAGCTCAATGTTGAGCGCCTGCGCGAGGGCGCGGGCGGCCTCCTCTTCTGCGATAGTGTATGCGTCTCGTTCGGTTGTAGTCATCTTGATAATAGTCACACGGTTGTCACGTTATCCGCCAATATTGGCGGTACGGACGATGATGTCGGTCTCAAGGCGCATACTCAATAAGGGATTGGTCAGCGTCTGCGTGGCGAGTGACGAGGACGAGAAATTATCGACCCCCGTGTCCAAGTTCGCCGAGAGGTAATCCCACAGCCGTTCGGTGGTCGAGCATGGCGTGATGGCTAATCCAATGATGCGATCCGGTGGCAGGGCGATGTCAACGGAGGTCGTCAGTGTTGCCTTTGCGGTGTTTTCCGCCGCGAATTGCATCGCCGGCAGTTGATACTGCGCGTAGAGCTTGCACGGCCCAACGGGGAGCTCATTCGTCCATTCGTCGGCGAAGTGGAAGACGGAAAGGATTGGGTTGACTGTAGTCGGTAAGTAGATCCCGTCACGGAATGCGCGATGCGTGCATTGGCCGCTGATTGATATCTCAATGGGTACTCTGCATCCGCCTGCAGTGCCAGGGAACCCAACCCACTCGGGAATCAACGACAACGCCTCCATGCGCCCAATGCACTCCAAGTGCGCGTAATTCGCGCCGATCTCGCGCTGCGCTGCCCCGAGAATCTGCCCATAAACCGTGCTAACGCACGTCCATCGCGTGTAAGTATTGCTACTCGTCTTTAAGACGACCGGCTGGAATTCCTGGACGAGGCGAGCAGGGTCGCAGAGGCGGAAGTCAAGCACGCTCAGCTTGTCGCGGGCGACCTGGCACATCTCCTTGACGATAGTGGTTACATTGCCCGAGGTGGCGGTCTGATTGAGTTTGCAGTAAGCATTGTCATCGTGCCAGTAGTCACCATAGCTCGGCTTGTAGCGGTTAAGCGTCTCCGTCTCGCTTCCAGCCGCGTCTCGCGTGTAATTGTATTGGAGTTTGCCATCGCTCGCCATGTTGTAATAGATCATCGTCCCATAGACGAGCGGGATGTATTGATGGCGCATGAGTCGGCCGTCCCGCGTCACGAGAAGTCCTGGCTGATGCGCGGAGATGCCTGCGCCAACGAGGCGGGTGGTGTCTTCCTTTGCAAGCGTGTAGAAGTCTGCCATTATTCGTTCCCCGCTTCCTTGATCACGCCGTCGGCGTGTTCCTCTGCGTGCGAGTAGAGCGTATGCTCGAAGGCGTAGGCAGAGTATTCGTTCTCAACGTCGCGCTCCACGGTGATGCCCTCGGACGAGATGCTTACCTTGTCCCAGTGTTGCACGAGCTTGTGCGTGGAGTCCTCGGTGATGAGCTCAACGCGCCCGGCTACGAAGAATTCGCCCGATGCGCCACCGCCCGTGACGCGAGGGATGAAGATGGTCCACGGGTCCGACACGGTTGGATTCTGCGGCTTCTTGATGCGCGGAACTGGCTCCTCGGTGGTCTCAATGCGGAGATTGTTGAGGATGTTGGCGATCTTGTTTAGGAAGGCTGCGCCGATGCGGGCGACGGGTTGCCCGGGGGCGAAGTTGTTGGGGAGAATAGGCATTAGAGTTGCTCCGCTGTGGTGTTCGTGGTGTCGGTGGTGAGATTAATGGTGTAGCCAATCCCTGGCGCGACTGGGTACACGATCTCTGCGGACACGGAGGTCTTGGCGGCGACGTAGAAGAACGTGGCGCTATTGACTGCGCCGCTATTCAGCACTAAATTACGATAGACTGGCTCGCGCTTGGCGTTGTCAATTATCCCCTGCGCGATGGTGAGAGAATCCACGTTGATGTATCTGCCCGTTGACCGTGTCTGCCGATGCGTGAGGCGCACGGTGGCAGAGGTGATTATGTCGCCGCTCTTCCACTGGAGCGGGACATCCTCGAATGTCGCGCTGACATCTTGCTCCTGCGTAAATCCTTGGTACTCCATTAGATGACTCCCCGTTCGTCAGTTGCAGTTCTTGTGATGATAGTCTCCGTGCGGGTTACATCGAAGGCCCCCGCCTCTTGACGGCTCTTGGAGTAGGTCACCTGCGCCTCTTCGGAAAGGTAGGGGATGTCAATGTACGCCGTGCCATAGGTGAGACGGAATGAGCCAGGGGTCTTGGTATGCGAGTAATCGGTGTAGTTGACTGTGCTCGGCTCGAATCCGTAGCCAGCCTGGGTAACCACCTTGGTTGTCGTGGCGATTAATACCGCCTGCGTAACCACAAGCCCTGGAAGAGGCGACCATGTGACGGGGCGCACTTCGTAGTCGATCTCCTGCGTCTCGCTCGTAGTATGGAGCAGGTTCGCACTGTACGTCTGCCATGCCATTTGTGAGGCCTCCTTTACTTAAGCGTGAGCAGTTGCTGCTCAAGGCGATAGATGTCCTCGAGCCGCGAGCGGATTTGAATCTGCACGGCGACTTGGTCGCGCGCAACCTTGTTGGCGAGGTCTTGCGCGGTGCGCTGCTTGAGCATAAAGTCACGGAGAGCGCGTTCGGAATGCGTGAGGCGCGAGGTGTCGAACTTGTCCGATAGCAGCGCTTCCTTGTTGCCGAGGGTGGCGTACCTCGCCATGAGGCGCTGTGCGCGCTTGGCGAGTCGCGCGTCCTCCTTAGCCTTGCGCTTCGCTTCACGGCGAGCCTTGATGCGTTCCTCCTTCTCGGTCTGCGAGTTCTGCGCCTTCTCCTTGGCGGCTTCAAGCTCGTCTTCCGCAGCCTTCTTGCGCGCCTTGAGCGCCTCGAACTCCTTCTTCAACGTCTCTTGTTCAGCCTTGGCTCGAGCGATATCGCCATTGATGGCAATCTCTTCCGCTTCCTTTCGCTTCTTCTCTGCCTCCTTGTCAGCCTTTTCCTTCTCTTTCTTCTGCTTCTCGGCTGCTTCGGCCTTCTTGCGCTGCGCTTCAGCCTCTACGAGGGCATTGTCTGCCTTCGCCTTGGCTTCGGCTACATTCTCGGTTGATACGGATGCGGTGGGCGCTTCTGCGGCGGCGCGTTCGCGCGCCTTGGTGGCTGCGGAGTCCACCGCCCGGGCAAAGTCGCGGGTCTGCTGCTTCAACATCTCGGTGGCGTGGATGTTAGCAATGCGGTAGGATTCGGCGGCAACCTCTCGCATCTGCCCACCGATCTCGTGGTCGCCCCACTTGCCTTTCACCGCAGCCACAGCGTCAAGCGCGGCGGCGTGGAGCACCTGCCCGGCATAGTCGAAGGTGTTCCGGAGCAATTGCGCGCCATAATTGAAGATGTTTTTGAGGTAGTCCCACGCGGCGCGCAGCCCTTCTCCACGCGTCTCCTCGTCGCCGAAGATGGCCATCATGAGGTCACGGAGCGGCTTGAGCGCATCAAGTGCGGACTTCGCCCACTTTTGGATGGTGCCGTCGGCTTGGAGTTTGCCGAGCTTGTTGATGAGGAATTGGATAGACTCCTTGGCGGTCACCACGAACTCCTCGCCGAAGGTGCGAAGCGCCGCAGTCCAGTTGTCCTCGAGCGTGGACGTGAGGCCGTCACCCGTCTGCGAGAGCATCTCCATCGCGCCGCCGAAGGTCTCAAGGTGCGCCGTGAGTGCGTGCCACACTTCAACGGATGAAGCGCCGGAGGCTTGCAAGTCTTCCATCTTCTGCCGCACTTCGGGCGTGAGCGCGCCGAGTTCCGTCAGTCGCATCGCGGCTTCGCCGAATGGCTTGCCCGCTTGAATCATGGCGTAGGCGCGGCCAACCCACATGGAGAGCTCCTCGATGGAGCCACCCGTGGCGGCAGCTGCGTCGCCGACCATCTTCAGTGCCCACTGAGAGCCGAGGGCATCCTTACTCATCACCGTGAGGGTGCGCGCAGCTTTGACAACGCCTTCCATGCTGTACGGGGTCTTCTCGGCGAACTCTGCGAGCATCGCCATGCGCTCTTTGGCGGCATCAAGGGAGCCGAGGAGGGTTTGGAACTGCGTGGTCAGCGTCTCGAGCTTGAACGCCTCTTTAATGGTGGACCACAACATCTGCGCGCCTTGTTGGATCTTCCCGAAGACGTCGCCGAACATCTGCCCCCACGCTTGGATGTTCGCGCCCTGGGAGAGGAGCCCCTTGGCGAAGCTTGAGATGGCTCCACCGATGCGCTTGATGGTGGAGGTGGCTTGGTCCTTTACCTTGATTGCGTATTCTACGACGTTATTCTTTGCCATTGCTGTTACCCGTTTAATTGGTTAAAGATTGCGAACATCCGCTCCTTGAAGCCTTGCGTCACCTTGTCCACGGCGCGCTTGATGAAGAGCTCATCTGCGCGGACACCCTTGGCGACGGTGCCGAGGCCTCGCTTGTGCCAGGACTTGCCCTTCTCGTCGTGGATGCGCTTGGCGTACTTGCCCGCGCGGGCGTTAGAGGCGATGAAGATGATGGCTTGCATCTCTGCCGCGTTCTTTGCCCCGAACGTCTGCGCCTGGATTGAACCCTCAAGCCCTCCTGGCTTCGGGCGAGAGTGAGAATTGGGATTGCGACGCGCCATGCCGAGCGCCTTATGCTTGTTGAAGCCCTTGGCAGAGCCATGCTTGGCGACGTAGCGCGCCTTCTGCGCCTTGTTGAGCTGCGTTTGGGTTGGGCTGCGTGGCGCATTGAGCTTCGCCTCGCGGAGGGCTTCCTTCTCTGCGTCCTTGAGGGCGAGTTGAGCCGCCCGCTTGGCGAGTGGGCCGAGCTTGTCGATGTCGCGGGCGAATTGCTCTGGTGTCATGGCTGCGCGCCTCCTCGGTGCGTGCGGGCGATGGAGTCGGTGACCTTGAAGAGCTCGCGGAGCGCGGAGACTTGTGCACGGTGAGCAGGATCTGCGGACTTGTCGGGGCCACCTGCGAGCAGTCTCGAAGAGAGGGCGGCGAAGTCAAGGCGAGCGGAGTAGGCATCAACGGCCTCGGCGGTAGGCTGCACGGCCCACGCATCGGGAGCGCATCCCGTAAGCGCTGCGAGGCGAAGGGTCATCGCGCCCCAATTCGAGCGTGCGACGTGCTTCTGCATTGCCCTCTTGCGCGCGGATTCGATATCCTTGCGAACGCCGGCAATGCCAATGACGAGGCTCTTCGCTCCACGCGCTTCAAGAATGCGCTCCACTGTCTCAAGGGCGGCGATGTCGGCGCGGAGATTGGGCTGAGTAGACGCATCAAAGACAGCCTCCACTGCGTTGGCGAATTCTTCTGCGGTGACGGTGAGACGCTTGCCCCACGCCTTCACCGCACGGAGGAATGTGGCGCGGTCGGTGACCGTCGAGCGAAGGAGGTCAAGGTCGCGCCCGTGCGCCATCAGCCAGGCGAGTGCCATGGCAGAGGTAGCTTCGGAGGCGTTCGCCAGCCACGGCATAGCGCGTTCGAGCGCGTCGGAAGCGGCGAGGGTAAGCGGAAAGAGGATGATATCTTCGGTGAGCCTTACGGGGCGCGGAAGCCCAACGGGCAAGCCCTCACTCTTCACTGCCTCATCCACGGCGAGCGCAGCAGTCTGCAAGGCTGCCACCTCATCATAGGTGAGGCCTGTGATGCCGTGTGATTCTAATTTGCGTATTTCGGTGCGGGCGAGGTCGTGAAGCATAGCGTGAGACTCCTTTAGAATACTCACACACGCGTCACGACCACGGAAAAGTGAAAAATAGTGAAAATTATTGCGAGAGTCGTTCGGCGGTCTTGCCGGTAAACTTCTCCCATCGTGCGATGATCACATCGCAGTACTTTGGGTCAAGTTCCATGAGCCTGGCCTTGCGTCCTAACTGCTCGCACGCGATGAGAGTCGTTCCGGAGCCGCCGAAAGTGTCCATGACGACTTCGCCCGCTCTTGAGCTATTTTGGATTAGGCGACCGAAGAGCCGGACGGGCTTCATTGTTGGATGCTCGGCATTGCGTGCCGGCTTTGGCTCGCGTATGATTGTTGTTGGAGTCTGCTCGGCGAATATGCGCTCAAGAAGAGCGCGCATCTCGTCCTTCTTCATCTTGGCGAAGTCCATCGCCATCTCGTCCTCCATGACAGTCGGATGATTGCGCTCTTCAATGAAGTAGTGCGATGCTCCGTCCTTCCAGCCGTAGAGGCACGGCTCGTGCTTCCATTGGTAGTCTTGGCGACCGAGGACGATGGAGTTCTTAACCCATATTAGGCACTGCTTCAAGAGGAGGCCTGCTGTGGCCTTAAGCGCTACGCGAAAGTTGAAGCCTTCCGAGTCTGCGTGCCATACGTAGAATACCCCCCCCTGTTTGAGAAGGTCTGCTGCAGCGCGAAACGCGTCTGTTAGGAATGCGCGGAATGCGCCATCGCCCATTGAGTCATTTTGAATGGTCAACCGCTCTGCAGTGCCTCCTTCGTAGGCGACGTTGTATGGCGGGTCTGTCAGCCATAGGTCAGCCTTTTCGCCGTCCATAAGGCGCGCCACGTCTTCGGGCTTGGTGGAGTCCCCGCACATAAGGCGGTGGTCGCCGAGCTGCCAGATCTCTCCTGGCTTGACTCGTGTCTCTACTTCCTCCGCTTCGGGCGGTTCATCCTCTACAAGTTCGGCCGGCTCCTCCAATTCGCCAAGCTCAAGCCCTTCGATATTGAGCTCGTCGAGGCCGAGGAGGTCTACGTTGAATTCGGCTGCCTTGAGCGCCTCCAATTCTTCACGCAGGGCTTCCACGTCCCATCCTGCGTTGAGAGCGAGACTGTTGTCTGCGATGCGGAGGGCGTTTCGTTGCGCCTCCGTGAGCCCCTTGATGCGAATGGCGGGGACTTCTGCCATGCCGAGCGCACGGGCGGCTTCTGTGCGGCCGTGCCCGGCGATGAGGACGTTGTCTTCATCAATGAGCACAGGGTTCGTGAACCCGAACTCCTTAATGCTCGCCTCTAACTGCTTCACCTGCTCCTTTGAGTGGGTGCGCGTGTTTCGCTCGTATGCCTTCAGTTCGCCGAGCGCGACGTACTCCACTTTGATTTTAGCCATTGGCGGCGACCTTCCCTTTCTTGCGGATGCTGACCCCAGTCAGCCAGGCACCGCCCTCCGTGTCTTCAAGGACGATAGAGACGGGCGCGAGATAGCCGACGGGGCGATAGGCCATCAGTGCGGTAATGGCCGGCGAGGAGACCTTGATGCGGCCGTCTGCGGACGTGGCGAGGGTGATGCCATCTCGGTCTATCAGTTTGACCGTGGATGCGGTGGCGAGCTTGTAGGTGCGGCCCTCCATGAGGATGCACTGCGAGCAGGAGAGTCGCGCATTGGGGCGGGGTGTGAGCTTAATCGTTTCCATGGCATTATCCTCTCAAGATTGCGTGACCGTTCCACCCTGCTGCGCGGAGTGCTTCTGCGGAGAATGCGCCGACCATCTCGATGTCGGGCACATCTGCGGCGGCAGAGGATTCGGCCTGGGATTGGAGCGACCATGCGTCGCCTTCTCCGGGGGCGCGGGCGACACGATTGGTGATGAGCAGCGCGATGGCCTGTTCGTAGACTGCTTCGCGCCAATTGTCGCGGTCAAGCGGCACGGCGTAGGTGAGCGCGCGCGTGAATTGCTTCACGGCATAGGTGAGCGCGCCTCTGCGTGCGCCTTCTGAATAGCCCGCCCAACGGTCTGCGAGCGGGTGCGCGCCGTAGGCGAAGTAGGCCTGCGCGCCGTCATAGATGTGGTCAATCTGCATAGATGGTGACTCCTCCTTATGATTACTCACACGGATGTCACCGCAGAATTAACGGAAATCGTTGAAGAATTAACGATGGCTTAACGGTCAAGTCGTCACCCAAACTGTCAATTTTTCAAAAGTTGACAGTTTACGAGTTGTAAATGGAATTTACGAGTTGTAAAAATAAAAAGCTCCGTGCGGCAACACGGAGCGACAGGAGAATTGTAGCAAAAAGTAAAACTATCCCTTTTTATTTTTTATCTTCGGAGAGAAAAAGTGAATCAATCATCGCAAGGTAAACCTTTGAGCGCTTTATCTAACTTTGCGAAGAAGGCGTCAGGGTCTTTTTTCAATTCCTCAAACCCGACAAGACGCACGTCATCTTCTGCATAGTACTCTTCGTAACTCTTGACGGCTTCTGGTGGAGCCTTGTCGGTCAGTACCCACGTCTCAAGCTCGTCATCGTACTTGAACCACGCTTTGTTCTTCATGAAATAGGGCATTAGTTGCATTACTTTACACGTTCCTTTCCAAGAAGGTTGTCATGGCCTTGCCGATCACATTCGGCTTACCGCACTCAGCGTTTGCAAATGCTTCCGCGAAGAAATCACTCTCTTTTTTTGAACCGTATCGTGACATTGAATTTTCAAATGCCTTTTTGGTCATACGCGGACGCTCCTCTTTGACAATCTTGAACAGCTCCTCCTTGTGCGTTCGTGCGACCCGTGTTCGGAATTGCTCAACAGCCGTTGGCTTTTTCGAAATCATGTCGTGCGCAAGAGCCTCCTTGTATTCAGCCTCATTCGCTTTGATATGTTTCCATATTAGCACATTTTGCACGATATGTCCAAATTCGTGAGCAACGGTGTAAATAGTGCGCTTTTCCTTGGCGCAAGGCATCCAGTTCCCTAAGAGTGCTTGCTCGCCTGTCTCGATTGTCACCTTTCCGTAGTACTTGTAATGATTTTTAGAGAGGCATAAGGTCATTTTGGGGCTGTAAAATTCGGATGCTACATACGCAACATCGTTACTCTTCCAAGCGCGTGCTTCAACTTTAAGACCATAGGTGTCAATCTCTCGCGCTATACTTGGGAAGCGATTGAGTAAATCATTAAGATAGGCTAAATTTTCCTCAAGCAAGTCCGTGTCAATGTCTGCCAAAGATGCAGACAGCTTCACGTTCTTGCGGTCCAACGCTTCGCGCACCGCTTCGGGGCTTAACACCTCCTTCGCCTTCTCCTCTGCGGCGGATTCCACCTGCTTGACGTGCTTTTTGCGCTCTGCATTAGTCTGGAGGTCGGGCTTGGTGGCGGTCTTATTGTCACCGAATGCGCCGGGCACACCTATTTTGTCTTTGACCTTCGGCCATAGGCTCTTCGGGATTTCCGAAATGCTGACGTATTCCAGCCGGTGGAGGCAATTCGGATGGAATAGCCCCGCTTCACGGGCTTCTTGGAGTGTGTAGGTGCCGCTGCCCAACTGATGCCCAGCAGAGAGGTCAATGAGGCGACCTTCCCATTCGCTGCAGACTCCGCAGTCGTGGTCGGTGTCGTTACTAATGCGCGCCAAGGGGAAGCCGTCGGCGAGCATGGAGTCGCAGAAGGCGGCGGTCTCAACGCGTTGAGCGGTGGTGCGGGTGAGCATTTGAATGTACCGCGCATTCTCCCAGGCGCGGCCACTCTTATCAATGAATCGGTAGGGGTTGGCATCCTTGGAGCGTAGCGCCCACTCATGTTGGAATTGGCGCGCCTGCTCGGCCATGGTCATCCCCGTGGCGGCTGCGCTTGTGAAGACGCTGAGCGCGGTCTCACGGAGTGCCGCCTTGGCAGATGAGCTCATCGAGGACGTATAGACGGCGGCGAGGCTTGGCGCGTTCTTTGGCGTGATGCGCTCAAGGTAGGCGCGCAGATGCTCCTCGCTGAATTGCGTAATGGCTCCCTTGGATTGGTCAATGGCGGCCTTGTTGCCGCTTTTAGCCGCCTTGAGGGCGAGTTGACCGAGTGCATTATCCAAGGCGACTCGGAGCTCCTTGAAGCGCTTGTCAATGGCTCCGTAGGCGTTCTCACGGCCCGCGTCAAGCCATCCGTAGGGATTCTGCTTCACATTCTCGGCGATGAGCGCATCCACGTCTGCGATGGCCTTATTGATGTTTGCCATCATCTTCTTTGAGGAGAGCGATGCGAGGCGCTTGAGGTTGGCTGTTGCGCGAGCTTCTTGGGATGCCATTGGGGTTCCTTTTGTAACGGCTTAAAAAAAGCCCCCGCCCTTGCCGGAAAAGGAGTGAAAGCCGGAAGGACGAGGGCACGAGACGCGGAGGAATGAAGCAGTGAGAGGAAGGATCTCCGCGCCTAATGGGTTGCTTATTTCGCGGTGAAGAGCGCGCATGCTTCGGGATGGAGTACGCGCATGCCGACGAGCACGTCAAGCGTCAAGACGTCCTTGAGCTTCTTCTGGTCCCAGGAGCGCGTGGCGCGCAAGGAGATACCGCGATGCTTGGCGATTGCCGAAGGTGCGCCCTGGGAGGGTTCCGGAGCGATAATGGCAATAGCTGCGCAGCTCTTGTGAGCGATGAAGGACTGCTGGTATGCGTTGGCCGTAATGGCTGCGCCTGCGGCTGCCCTCTTCTTGAGGCCAATCGAGAGCTTGACGGGCTGGCTTTCTGCGTTGGCTGCTGCGATGGCTTCGGCCACAAAGTACTGCACGCCGTCGATGGTGATGGCTGCGCCCGCAGGAATCTTGGCGTCGGCAGTGATGCCTGTGACGGAGATGGTCTTTGCGCCTGCATTGGCTTCATCCTTGACCTTGAGCGTGCCGGGAATGATTGCGACGTCGGTTGCGTAGGGGTTAACCACAAAGTTCATCCCGAGACGCTTGCCAATGGTGGCATCGCGAAGGGCGAGAGGACCGTCGGAGCCGTAGGTCGCAGCGGTGAAGGCATCCAGCTGAATGAAGGCTTCTTCGGATTCCGAACCGATGAATGCAAAGCGGCCTTGCGGGATAATCTTGTGGTCGGTAAACCAGCGGTTTGCGCGTGCGCAGTCTGCGAGGGTCGTCGGGGCCGCAAAAGTCGAGCCCGTCTTGCCGCCGGCATTGGCTGCGATCTTGGCGTTGGTGTAGGTCTCAATCGATGTGACGATGGAGTCGACGACGGGGGCGAGGATCTGTTTGGAGAAGTCCTCGATATTGAGCGTCATATCTTCTGCAGATAAAGCAACAGACTTATGGAAGTGCTTTTCGAGGACGACATCCACCTTGGCTTCCTTGAGGTCTTCCGGAGTGGCATCGCCACCTTCGTTGAGGTCTTCTGCAGGTTCCAACGATGCGATGGTGCGCACGGAGACCGTGTTGCCGGTTCCCGCGCCGAACTTGTCCTCAGTGTAGTGGTCAAGCGCGCCTGCGAGGATGAGGCGGCTTTCGAGGAGGACGGAAGATGCGTCCACCATCTGCTGGGTTGTGAGTAATTCATTAGGCATGAATCAGTTCCTTAGTTTTGTTATGGTTGTTGTTGGGTTACTTCGACGACCGGATAATTCCTGCATCGGAGAGAACCTTGGCCATCGCTTCGGTGTTGGAGGCCTGGGAGGATGTGCCTTGCGAGGTTCCTCCGAATGCCCCGCCGGGGCCGTTGGCTGCGCGAATAAGGCCGCCATTAGCCTTGCGGAAGCCATCAATGGCGGCGGTGACCTTGGCTTCATCTGCGAGGTCTTCGATGCCGTCGAAGGCCTTCTCAAAGGCACCACGGGTGATAGCCGGATCAATGCCGTCCACGAAGTTGATTCCGTGCTTGGCGCGGAGGCCGTCAATAGCCTGGGTGCGCTTCATTGCCTTGGCTTCGGTCTCGGCGGTGAGGCGAGCCTTGCGCTCGGTCTCCACGGCCTTGGTGAGCGCAGCCATCTGCGACTTAATCTCGGCGAGTTCCGCGCCGCCTTTGTCCTTGTCGGTGGTGGCAACTGCGAGCTTCGCCTTGAGCGCATCAATCTCATCGGTGAGCGCCTTGGTGTCGGCCGGCTTCCACGCCTTAAGCGTGGCGATGTCGGTCTCGTCAAGGTCTTGCTTGTTGATAATCTTCTGAATGATATTCTGCATTGTGCGTACTCCTTTATTGTGCGTTAGATGACGGGGTCGCCCACGTCATCGGTTAATTCGTTAATCTCCTCATTAATAGCCACACGGTCGTCATCTTCCACCGGACAAATGCCTGCGAGGACGTGCGTGGCGGCGCGGAGGAGGATCTTGCGCTGCGTGAGCGTCAGCCCTGGCACATTGCCCACTTGCACGAGGGCTTGTGCGTCTGCGGTCACATCAGCAACATCAAAGTCGGTGTTGTAGACTGGCTCATAGGCGGGGAAGTTCGGGTCAATCGCCGTGATGAGCGCCACGGTGGCGCGTTCTGCGGCTTGGAGAAGTTCGGCGCGCTGCTTGAGGGTCGCCGAGGTATCCAAGTGGTCAAACGCCTTGCTCTCTGCCGTCTGCACGGTGCGTTGTTCGCGGTTAAAGAGGGCGAGGCCGACGGATTCGAAGAGGTCCAACCGTTCCTGCTTGACTGCCGTCGGAATTGCTGACAAGTCGGAAGCAGATGGGCAGATAAAACGGGTGATGCCTTTGTCTTCAGCGCCTTCTACGATTGGCGCGTCTGCGGAGCGGGTCATTTCCTTGACCACTTCCACGACGGACGAGGAATTAATGCCGCCCTGGCGTTCCACGAGGCGCATCTCAAGATTATCGAACGTGGAAGAGGGGATGACCATTTGCGGGAACACGGAGCGCATGAGGTTCTCGTTGTGGAGGCTCTGCAGATTCATGAGCACCGCCTGCACCGATTCCACCTCGTCAAACCACCACGGCTCTGCGCTGATGCGTCCAACGAGCTGCAACGGGATTGTTTTCGTCGGGTAGACGGCATCGGAGGCGGGCTTATCGTTCTCGTAGGTCGTGACCTTGAGACCGCCTTCTGCGCGTTGCCACAAGGTGCGGACTTTGACGGTCTTCGCCTCTATGGTCGGGTCATCGTCCCTGCGAACCTCTGCCTCGGTGATCGCCCAGTCCAAGAGGCCATCGCCCCCGAAGCGCCAATCGGCGACCTCCCACGGCTGCAACACGGTCAAACGCGGGCCAATTCCCGCTGCACGTGCGTCCTTGAGGCTCATACCTTCGGGCGTGCTTGGCACGTTTACGGCAATCCAACACCATCCGTTGAGCGTGATGGCGCGGCTGACCGCTTCCCATACTTCCGCGAGCGACTCACCATTCGGCCCTGCGTTCCGCACGAAGGCTTCATCGGCGTTGGTACGCTGGACGGGCTTGGCGAAGAGGTATTGGTTAATCTTGTCGGCTACTCGGCCACCTTCGCGCCGGCAGACCGCTCGGTCGCGTCGCCCGGTATTCCAATCGCCGTAGTTGATTGTGCTCTTGCCTTGCCAGGAGAGCTGCGATTCGTTCGGGGCGCGCCATAGACGGGCGAAGACGTAGTCCTGCCCGCCCGAGTAGGCGAGGACGTTGAGGCGCTGCTTTGCCTCTCGCTTGTGTAAAATTGGATGCTTGCGGTCACAGATGATGCTCATGTACATAAGCACACGGTTGTCACACGAGAATCGTGGACCCGCTCCCGGAGGCGAGTGCGTGCACGGCGAGCGCCGTCGCGTCCACTGCGTCATCGTGCGCGCCTTCGGGGAAGGCTGCGAAGTCGGTCACCCATCGCTCCAAGACTTCGGGAGCCATCCCACCACGGTAGACATGGATGCGTTGCGCGTCAAAGATTGGCTCGAGGATGGAAGCCTTGACCGTCTTATCGCCCGGCAATCGGATGCCTTGCACCACGCGCACGCCCTTGAGTGCAACTTTGCACTCCTTGACCGCGTCTTTGTACGAACCGAACGACTCAACGTACTGACGCACGGACGTGCTATCCTCTATAGCGGTCTTTCGGATGATGGCGTTGCGTTCGGGGGCTTCCCAACGCCCGCTAACCGCACCACGGATCCACACCTCGTAGCCCGTGGACTTGTTTCCCGTAATTCCCAAGCGCACGCCCCAGGTGAAGTCGGGGTCATCGCCGTCTCGTTCCTTAGCGCTTGATGCTAAGTCCCAGGCACGGCACTCACGCATTGCCGTGGGCCAAGCCTCAAGAGTGTCGTGGAACCGCACCTGCTGCAGAGGCTTGAAGCGCCCGCCTTCGTCTGGGCGAGGAGCACAGTCAAGGAGCGCAGCCGCCATGCGTGGGCCGAGCGAACTGCGTTGCGTGGCGTACCATTGAGCATCGTACATCTCCGGGAAGAGGATATCCCACTCGCCCTCCTTACGGGCGGGGAATCGGAGGAACTCGAAGCCGTGGAACCGTTGTCCTACGCCGCTCTCTTTGTCAATCGCACCGATGAGGTCATCATCAGCCCATTGTGTCGCAATCACAAGCACGATACACGCCGGCGCGTTTTGACGGGTGAAGATGTCGGTGGCGAAGGCGTTGAGGATAGCCTTCTTGGTCACCTTCGAACGGCTCTCGGAATAACCACGGAGATAGTCGTCCACCACGATGATGTTAGCACCGAAGCCCGTTGCGCTGCCCTTGATGAGGCCCGTGGCGCGGAAGCGCGATTGACTCGCCTCCAACTGCCACAAGTCCGCACGGTCGCTGCCTCTGCTCGGGCGAATGCCGGGGAAGAGGTCTTGGTAGGCTTCAGAACGAATTATGGCGCGTATCTGCTTGGAGAAGTCAACGGCGAGCTCTGCGTTATAGCACGCTTCCAAGCACGAGGGTTGGAGTTCTGCGCATGCGCCCAACGCCCACGCACAAAAGCCCTTGGCGAGTTCGCTCTTGCCATGGCGGAAGGGGAGTGAGATAACCAAGTAAGTGCTCTTGCCCCGCTTGAGGTCTTCGGCGGCCTGTGTGAGGCGCTTGCAGATGGCTCGGGTGTGCCTCCCAAGCCGGAATGCCGACGGCCCCCACCACGTCCACACCATGAAGGCGAGGAGGTCTTCCCGCGCCTTACGCCGGAGGAGCTCCTCTGCCGCGCGTCTTACCACTTGAATTCCTCCTGGCGCTCGTCGGGCTCATCCTTTTCGGGCACGCCTGTCGCATCTGCCGTGCCGAGAATCTTGGCCAACTCGGGAGCCGTCCCACGGAGCGCCTTAATCTCGCGGTAGATAGATTGGCGCGAGAGGCCCATTTTTCGCGCCATCTGCGAGAGGGTGTTCCCACGAGCCATGCCGAGGAAGAGGAGCGCCATGTTGTCGCTCATGTGGGCGAGCGTGTTAATCACACGCCGAGCCGCCGACTCCTCGGCCTCGGAACAATTGAACTCCGGGGACGGCGAGAAGTACTCGGCCAACGGTGCCATCTTCGTGGCGATGGCGTTCTTGTCTATGCCTCCGCTCACCTCTGCGAGCGCATCGAGGCTGACGACTCTCCCACGGGCGGCGCGGCTTGAACTGTGACCGATGGTGTGGCGCTCATCGGGGCCGAGGCAGGAGAGGCAGGCTGCGCTCCCCTTGCCGTTGAATTTACACTTGTGGCATTCGGGCATTTTGTTGTTCTCCTACTCCCTTGATTATTAAGCTTGTCAGTCTCCACCTTCCGAGAAGCCGTTGATGATCTTGAGGAGGTCATCCGTCGGAGTCTCCTTGACGTTCTTCGGCGTGTAATCCTCGGTCACGCCGCCATCCTTGACTTCCACCTTGCTGGCGACTTGAAGCCCTGGGATTGTCTTCACCATGAGCGCGCCCATCTTCGCCATGCCGTCGAGGTCGCCCTCTGCCTCCGCTTGCCGGAAGCGCCGCGAGACGCGCTCGTTGAATTCCCTGGCCGTGATGACCGCGTGAGCTGCTGCCGCCCGCTTGAGGGTCTCAATCCTTGCCGAAACCTTACCGTCAGCCGCGAGTTCCGAGGCCTTACACCAGACGCTCTGCGGCTGCATCCGTTCGGCGTTGTAAACCTTGCGGTAGGCGGCAGAGTATTCCATCCCGCTTGCCACGGCCTGGGCGAATGCCTCTTGCTTCGGACTCTTGAGCGGTGTGCCCATATCCACCTCGCAGGCGAGCGGTTGCACCTCTGCCGGCGCTTCGGCCTTGGGCATCCCAACTTGTTCCGGGAAGAACTCAGCGCAGGCTGCGCGTTGGGCTTCGGTCACCTTCTTTCCTTCGTAGATGAGGCGTAGGATGTTGGAGGCGTTGAGTCGGAGCGCGTCTGTGCGCCCCTGCTTCCGCAATTCAGCAAGCGCGATCTCCGAGAGGGGTTTGCCGTCTCGGAGGTTGTCGCGGATAATGTCGGCGAGAGACTTCATTGGGTGACTCCTTAGAAGGGTAAATCTTCATCGCCGCCGCCGTAGTCGGGCGCGGGGTTGACGGATGTCGGCGGGAGAGTAGGAACGCCTTGGATGGCGAGGCGGCGGGTCTCTTGGCGCGGATATTCTGCCGTGAAGGAGAGGAAGGGCGTGCCGTCTTGACCCTTACGGATCCACGCGGAGATGTAGGCTGCCACTTCGCCGTTCGCCGTGGCGATCTTGAGCTTCCCGGTGTAGTCCGGGTGGCGCTCCTTGCCTGCGAGGACGGCCCACTTGCCGCCCTGCAGCTCGTATTTGTTCGGGTTGCGACGGAGCGTACCGTCGCAGAGTTTGTCTTCGTTCATGTTCAGTCTCCAATCTTTGTAAGTTTCAATTCAATGTGCGGGGATTCGGTCTTGTCGGCGATGTAGCGCCGGTGGCATCCGTCGCAGTGCGCTTGTGCATCATCTGCCCAGGCTATGCGGGCTTCCGTGATGGCATCAAGGAGCCCCTTGGTGATGTTGTCTCCGTCGGGACGGGTGACCTTGAGCTTCCCGTATTGATGCTTGTTGGTCGTGCCGTAGACGTACATCACTTCATAGAGCCACGGGGAGCGCCCATCGTCCATGCGCGTGCCGAGGCCGCTCAACTGCCCCACGAGGATGCGGTGCGCTCGTTGGATCTCCGGCTTGACGTAATGCATGACTACGTTGCGGCCGCCGACGTTGGCGATGCGGCAGCCCTTTTGCTGCGCTGTGCGGAGTTGGCGCGGGTCAATCTGCAACGTGACCTCAATCGTAAGCGGATCACACATAGCAGTTAGGCCTCCTTCCTGGAACCGGCTTGAGTTCGTTATAGTGCTTGCAGGTCTTGTTGCACCGGCCCTCGTCAATCTCCGTCACGCGGAGCCCGCAGATGCAGGTGGCGGTAACCTTGCGGCCGTGGAAGTACTTACATTTCACACCGTCAAACCCGCTTGCCTCTCCTCCATGGCACCGGCATGGCAGAGAGCCGCCGGACATGTATCGTGCGCCCGACGAGCGCCTGCGGTTGATGATCTTGACCACCGCATGAACGCAGTAGTGGCAGACCACGTTGCTGACGACTTCTCTCGCGCGTTCGCCACAGTCGCGGTAGGCGAGTCGCCCTGGCACAGTCCCGTCCTCAATCGGTCGGCCACAGATTTCACAGAAGCTCATTCCTCCTCATTCATGGCTTCGTAATGCTGGCAAAAACTTCCATTCTCTATGAAAAAATGGCGCGATGAGCAAAACCCGCATATGAACGGCGGCTGTAGGTGTACGAAGTGCTTGCATGTTTCGCAAGTTTGTTTCATTCCGCACCGCCTTCCTGGATTTGTTTAAGACCGTGCTTAATAACATCAACGATGTCAATGTGACCTACGATGCTGTAGTCATCGTGACGACAACAGCAAAACAATAAAAGTGTGCCGTCTCTCTGAACGGTCAAAACCTCAAAGAAATTGGCATCGATATTGCAGATAATGCCGTATCTATACGAGCTTTGGGCATCCGCCCAATTATTTTGGATAATATCACCAATCTTTATTCTCGCCATTCTTCACCGCCTTTCTGCTGTTTAATCGCATCTCGCAAATCTTTAAGCGCATCCACTGCACCTTTGTGATAGTCTTCCGTCTCTGCGTTCGTGAATAACTTATGGTAAATGATAAGTTCGGCAATCATCTGCAGCACTTTTTCAAGTCTCATTCTGCACCGCATTTCTGCATATGCTCTCAGTCTTTCCGCAGCAAAAATCAAAGCCATCACAATCGCGAGGATTCCGACGGTTTCTACAATCACAACAATCGTTTCGTCACTCATTCCTCACCGCCTTCCCAACTACCGTGCGTCACATAGCACTTCAGTACGGGGCAAATTTGAGAGGTAAACTCAGTTTCTTTAACAACCACATCGCCCCAAAGCGCGGTAACTTCGCCGTCAAAGAACTTCTCAATGTGCTTTCGCTTGTTTTTCCATGTGTCAAAGAGAACTTTGCCATTCATAGCGTCAAGCGCAATTACGCGACCGTAGCAAAGTTTGAGTTCCCACGACTCTTTAGGTTCTGCCAATAAATCAGCGACTTTCATCACTCACCGCCTTCCTTTGCATTACTCTTGTAACAATCGCAGCATCCTTTGCCGCAGTCGTAGCCTAACTCTTGCTCGTTGCCCAATACTTCACAATTAACCATCCAACCAATGCGCTCATTGGTGTCAGGGTCTCGCCGTGCGCAGCAATTGAGGAAGTGCTTGCAGTTTACTCGTGGCATTTTTCACCGCCTTCCATTGCTTCTTCGTCCACTTCTGGCACGCCAAAGGGTACACCGTCAATCGTTGCGTTACGATTGCTCCAGTATGTGTGCGGGTACCCGTTGATGTGACAGCCATCTTCGCTCTCGCTAACCTCGGTAATTGTCATGAGATGTTTGTATTTTCTGCTGCCAGAAAAGTACTCCATTTGCTTTCCGAGCAGTTTTACCGCCTCTTCGAAGGTGTGCGGCCGGAACTTGACGGGATACATGACGCGAGGATGGGCAAACATGTACACACCATGAACATCTTTGACTGTAAAGGGATAATAGGTGTCGCCATGCACCTCGGCAATCTTGCAGAGGGTGTCGTTTATTACCACCCATTGCCCCACCTTGCACCACTTCGGCAGTTGAACTGCTGACATTTTGTCAGCAGTTGCGGGCTTCTCCTCTTCCTTCGCCTTCGGCGACTCATTCGGCGCAGCCGCCGCTTCCTCTTCCTCCTTCATCCTCTGCCACACCCACGCATAAGCGCACAATCCATGTTGTGCGAACGGTCTCATTTCGCAGTCATCACATACTAAGTGGCTGTGGCACATTTCGTTGAAGGATCCATACGCTTCTTCAAATTTCTTCGCTAATTCATTGTCCGTCATCTGTTTCATTTTCGTTCACCTTTCCTTTGTCTCATTTGAGTGGCAGCGCACCTGCGCTACCCCATCTCACGGCCTCCAGCCAACGGCCCATCGCGCGGTCTGCGATGTCCATCAGCTCCACGGTCTGCACGGGCAGCCCGTTGCACCTAATCGTTGCCGGCAATGCCCACATAAAGGGCAAATACTCCAGTCGCGCTCTCTGCCCTTCGGCCGCCTTATAGGCCTCCTTATAGTTTCCTGCGCGGTGGGCTCGGTACATCGCCCGAAGGCCCGACACGATCCCTGGCAGGATCACATCGCGGTCTGTATCATTCCACGGATGCTCCTCCGGGCACGGCTCTCCGCGTTGGCGACGTGCCAACACGTCAAAAAACGCACTACGCAAATTCAATCGGCTCATCTTCATCCTCCATAGCCCACTGGGCCATCTGCAGTTCTTGTTGTTGCGCCTGCTTCAGCGCCTTCTGCTGCTTCCGTTCTGCACGAACCACCACAAGGTCCGCGCTAAATCTCCGCTCATTAAGCCACACCACGAGCTTCGGGATGTAGCGCCCGCCTTCCTCTTCCCACGCCTTACTGAGCTTCGCGCGACCGAAGCACGCGATAAGCTCCTCCGGCGTGATGCCTTCAGCCAGGCAGTCATTCCATGCAGCCTTAATTGTCGCGTTCGGGAAGGTGCGCTTGGGATACGCACGGCAGAGGGCTGCCAACTTCGAAGTCTCGCACGCACGCGCGCCCGCATTAGAGCGTGTATTATTAATTTCTTGATTATTAATAATGTCGCGCGCGAGGGTGGTGGCATTGTTAGGACTTTTTGTCTTATGTGTTAGGACTTTTTGTCCTATAGGACTTTTTGCCTTATAGGACATTTTGCCCCATAGGACAAAAAGTCCTAATGCCTCAACGGCTCTTCGGCATCGGTAAGTTGTCCTATCATCAAGTCCGCACATCTTGCCGAGCTGCCGGAAGGACTTCGAACACGTGCCATCTGGACCCACGTGGTGAGCGTAGGCCAGGAGGAGGAGGCGAGCCGCCGGCGTAAGGTCGGCTCGCTCTCCAAGGTCTAAGACTCTCTGCACGTGTTCCGCGCTCATCTTGGTTCCTTCTGTACCTTTGTCTCATTTGAGTGGTAGCGCACCCGCGCTACCTATCCCCGCACCCGCCTTACTTCCCCCCGCACCCGCGCTACCTATCCCCGCACCATCTGCACCGACCCTGCGCTCGCATCGCAGACCGACGTTAATGCCTCTTCGATAGCCTTGCCCTTAAGCCCTGCGCCCTTCAGCAGCTTCTTCACCGAGGTGGCACTCATCGTGAGCTCGGCACGGATCTCATCCGCACTCACTCCCTTGCCCATGAGCATCTTACACGCGTCTGCTGTGCGTGGTGTCTTGCTACTGCTTACTGAACGTAAGCAGTAGCGGATGCCATTCTCATCATCCTCGATGGTCGCACCGCCCATGAGGTCAGCCTTCGCCTTCTCACGAACCGCATCTGCCCACTTGCAGACGGTTTCAGCCAAGACGAGCATCTGCGCCTTACTCTCTGCGGGCAAGGTCGCCCACTGCTCGGGAATGCTTGCATAGATGGGCTTCGTCACCGTCTCTGCCACCGCGCGGAACGCAGGGCAGGTGGCTGCATGGGCGCAGAGCTCACACCAATTGCATTGCGTTGGCATCGCTTCGCCCTTATCGGCTGCATCGAAGGCGGCCATTGCCGACTCACAAAGGCTCTGCATCTCATAGAGCGACAAGGTTTGCATATCCACGTCCTTGCTGTCGCCGTAGAGGACGCGCAGGCTCACCTCTGCCGGCGGCACGCCTCCATTGAGCTCACGCTGTTGGCAGATGGCGAGGGCGTATCCTGCGAGCTGCGCCGTGTAGTCGCGCCCGGGATTGCGGAACGTCTTAAAGTCCCACACGATGAGCGTGTTCGTAGAGCGCCCCCAAACCCAAGCATCTGCCGTTCCGAAGATGCCATCCTCGGTCGTTACGCGCTCCTCGATGTGCAGCTCTTCCTGGCGCACGTTGTTGGCGATCATGCTGTCGCGGATGATGGCCGCTGCGCGGTAAACTCCTGCGCCGTGGTAACTCTCTCCAGGATCACAAGGCGGTAATGCGCCAGTCTCCTTGAGTTCGGTCAGCAGCTCCGCTAACCGTGCGTGCATCTCCGTGCCAATGGACGCGTCCTTGCTATCGCCCTTGCCCGTAAAGCACGCGCAGGCAATCTTAGCCGGCCACTGACTCATACCTCTCGGATGATGTTTCAATTCCTCTTCCATAGCTCATCTCCTTTTAAATGTGCGGATGCCCCACCGCTCTCTCATTTGAGCAGCGGGACACCCGTCCTGCGTGTTAATCCTCGGACTGATTATCCTTCAAGCTAAGCAAATCCCCAAGGCCTGCAGCCGCCTCGGCAACCTTCGGAGTTTTGGATTTATTCGCTATAGCAGCGAAGATACGAGCCGACTCGCAGACTCCTTTGACGATTCCATTCGTCTTTTCACTAAGCTCTTCACAAATCATACTGCGGAGTAAATAGGCCGCCTTATTGTCGCTCAAGATGTCATCCTCGCCGGACTGGATGTAGATCTGGGCACCCTTTTCCGTGAAAAAGATTTCAAGCGTGATACGCATCTGTGCGCGAGCCTCGCCCCACTTAACCTGCGGGGTGTCTGTTTGATTGGTTTCGTTGTTCATGGACTTGTCTCCTTTGTTCTGTGAAATTTGCCCCGCGTTGGCAGGCGGCGGGGTTTCGCCTCTCCGGCACGGCTTGAGCCACTCGGCCCTCGCCGTGCTACCATCAATTGTTACATCGGCATCGGAATCGCGTCAGCGGAGGCGGCGGTGTCGATTGCTTTCACTTCCGGCGAGTCTTCAATTGCTGACACCGGCGCAACGTCTGCGAGGATTTCAGACGCTGAAGCACGTTTACGCATTGGTGCGGTTCGCACATCCTCTGCGTCTACATAATCCTCTTCGGCGGCAATGGCAGCAGCTGCGTCAGGCGAAAGCGGGAGATACTTTGAGAGTCGGCGGACGGCAGTCTTTTTCGCCATCTCTTCGTAGTCGGTTGCCCAGGGCCCCTCGTTCGGCGACTTCGAGCGCAGCCGGATGGCCTCAACCTCTTTCGCGGTAAGGATGGCGTAGTGCTTGTTACCATCTTTGTATGTACACTTGGCGTACACGGCTGCCATGCCTCCGCGGTTGTCATCGAACCAATCAATTGTATGATCCACTTCGCCGTTACGCCATGTGAACGTGTCGCCGCGACGGACGACTTCGGCTTCAACTTTGGCGATTCGTTCGGACTTGTGGCAGAGGGTAATCATACCCATGTACGAGATAATGAGTTGTGCCTGGACGCCGCCCTTGGACTTGTAGGGGATGACATAGGCATCGCGGCCGTTAGGTTCGATGCCGTAGGCTACGCAGTCCATCATCACCTTCAGTACGGATTCGCGGCTGGATGCGTATAGCAACGGCGACTTCACGCCGGCATTGAGCATCAGTCCAATAATGCGCTGCACGCGATTGGGGTCAGCGCGGTCAAGCGCGGAGGACATCTGCGCGGCGACGGCATCACTCTTTACTAATGCCTTGTAAGCATTCATCTGACGCTTACGTTCTTCGTTCGTATCATTCATTGTTGTACTCCTTTGTCTCATTTGAGCTGCAGGACACCCGTCCTGCCATTCCCAAAAACCTTGGCTCCGACGGGGGATCATTGATTTTACGTTGCTGAGGTTGTTCACCCTCGCCGGAGCCAACCCCGCCACACCCGTGGCGAGGAAATCCTTAGTCATTCCACGCGGGCGAGGTGGCATAGTTGCCGCACTCCCATGCCGCCCCTCGCGCCATCCCACAAGAGGCAGCGCCGAGAAGAAGTGCCACACCGAGGATGATGCCCGCCGCCACGGCGAAGGCTTCAAGCACCGCTGTCTCATCTGAGCAGTCGCGCACCTGCGCGACTTTCCACCGCTTCTGCGCTGCCTTATGATCCATAAGCGCCAAGTGGGCGCGTTGAAAATTCTCACCCGTGAGATTAGTCATGTTGCTCTCCTCTCTCACCATCTCTGGCGAACGTGCGTCTTAGTTGTCTTGCGTGCGATGCAGTCGCGCAGCGCTCGCTCCGTGAAGTAATACGTCGCACCGAGCTTGACGTACTCGATTGCCTTCGGCTTGATGAGTGTGTCCTTAACCCACCGCTCAGAGCGGCCGAAAAAGCCGGCGATCTCGGTAATGCTCATTAAGACCTCCATGGTGAGTTCCTCCGCTTGAGAATTTTGTACCCAAGGACTTCGAACGCCGCCGCCACGCGTGGGCTAATTCGGCGGGCATGGTAGACTTGCGAGGCGTGGTTAACCGTCACGCCGCAGGCTTTCGCCACGGCCTTGCACACGCCGTGTGGCAAGTAAGGCGGCGACTTCAGCTTGTTGTTCGTTGACTTGACCATTACGTCTCCTTTGTGCTACAGTTGTTGCGTCAACTATTGCGGTTAATGTTTGCTGTAATGATAGCACTGTTAGCAATTTGCTGTCAGGCATAAATTTGCTAACAATGTGACTTTTTTTTGGAGGGCGTAAAATGGAATACTCTAAGGAGCTTAGAAAGCGGTCGGGGCTTACGCAGGACGCCCTTGCGCGCCTTGCTGGTGTGACACGAGGGTACATCTCGCAGCTTGATTCCGGAATTCGCAACGCTTCCTATGCCATGGATAAAATGCTATGTGCCATTTGCTCACAAGGTGATAGCATTGATAGCGCCACGAAGCCGCGAACAAAAATTGAGCGGCCGGCGGCGAACACCATCCCCGTGGTTGCAATGGCGGCCGCAGCGCACTATGATCCGGCGCTCAGTAACCTCTGCGACTTGTGGGACTGTTCGGAGGAGCGCATTCCGTGCGTGTGCGCGCACACGGATGAATTATTCGGTGTGAGGATCTCGGGCGACTCCATGTCGCCGGCGCTCATGGATGGCGACGTGATTGCGGTCTCCGAGACGCTGCCCTCCACGGGCGACATCTGCATCGCACTCCATCGCACAGACGGCATCCTCTGCAAGCGGTGGTATTGGAAGAACGGCATCATCCGCTTAGAGTCCATCAATCCCGAAGGGCGAACCTACGAGTGGACGAAGGAAGCATTCACGGCAGAGGCTCCGCTCGTATGGCGCTTCCGCGTTGAGGCGTTGGTCTATAGGAAACTCTCATAGGGAGGAGGCGATTCTTGAATATGAAGCGCTCCAAGAAGATTAACTACGGCGAGGGGTCAATCACCCCGACCGCCTACGGAACCTTCAGTGCCTACCTCCGCAGAGAGGGGCGCGCTCTTCGTGCGTCCGTGAAGGACCAACGAGAGGTGAGCCTTCGAACATCCGAGCTCTCTCGCCAGTGCCGTCACGCCGACGTATCTCGTGGATAACTTGACCATTGTCTTCTCCTTGTGTTAAGGTATTTGTTGTTGTAACAAACACTTTGGCTAATTGTTTGCCAACATAATAGCATTGCTATATAGCAAAAGTCAAGTAGATTTTTTAAAAAATCTTTAACATTGCTATGTAGCCAAATAAAGGAGGTTGCCATGAGGTATAGTCGTAAAATAAGAGAGGCTGCAGGCCTTACACAGCGCGATATAGCGCGGCTTGCGGACATTGCAGTCGCTTATGTGTCGCAGCTTGAGACTGGGCGGCGAAAGGCGAGTAATGCGCTTGATGCTCTACTGTGTGCTATATGCGAGAATAGCAATGACACACATAAAGGTAAGAAGGCTCCCGTTGTTAAGGTTCAATCGCAGGCGAACACCATTCCCGTGGTAGCGATGGCAGCCGCAGCGCACTATGATCCGGCGCTCAGTAACCTCTGCGACTTGTGGGAATGCACGGAGGAGCGTATCCCGTGCGTATGCGCGCACACGGATGAGTTATTCGGTGTGCGAATCGCGGGCGACTCTATGTCGCCCGCGCTCATGGATGGCGACGTGATTGCGGTCTCCGAGACGTTGCCCGCCACGGGCGACATCTGCATCGCACTCCATCGCACCGATGGCATCCTCTGCAAGCGTTGGTATTGGAAGAACGGCATCATCCGCTTAGAGTCCATTAATCCCGAAGGGCGAACCTACGAGTGGACTAAGGAGGCATTCACGGCAGAGGCTCCGCTTGTGTGGCGCTTCCGCGTTGAAGCCCTCGTCTATCGTAAGCTTTCATAGGGAGGAGGAGGCTCTCGAATATGATGCGCTCCAAGAAGATTAACTACGGCGACGGGTCAATCACCCCAACGGCCTACGGCACCTTCAGTGCCTACCTTCGCAGAGAGGGGCGCACGCTTCGCACGTCTCATAAGACCATCGAGGAGGCGAGGGGGTGGATTGATGCGAATAGCACACGCGCGCCCGTCACCCTCTCCGCTTCCGACATCCAGGATGCAGCCGAAGCCCGCGCCATCCTCCCCGACGACGTGTCTCTTCTCGCCGCCGCTCAAGCCTGGCTTGAACACCACAAGCGCCCCAACACTTCTCAGCCTATTCAGCCACTCTTCGAGGAATATCTCGCCTATCAAAAGAGCCGATGTAAATACGACACGATGCGTACTTACCGCCAATGCCTCAACCGCGCGCTCGTGGATATCTCCAACGACCTTGCAGAATACACGCAAGACCGAATTAAGCGCTGCCTCGCAAATCATTCCCCTCATCAGCATAATCACATCCTGCGCGCGCTACGTACATTCTTCAATTGGGCGATTGAGCACGGTCATGCGGCAACGAATCCGTGCGTCGGGGTGAAGAAAAAGAAAGAGTCCGAACCTTCGCGCGCCATATTCTCCCTGGCACAAGTGGAGCATCTTCTCCATTCCATTCACGCAACGCGCCCGCATCTCCTTGGCTATTTCTGTTTGTGCCTCTTCGAGGGGTTGCGTCCGTCCGAAGCGCAACGCATCCCGCCTCATTGCGTGGGTGTGGAATACGTCAATCTCCCCGCCGGCATCGTGAAGACATCGCAAGCGCGCACCGTGCCCGTTGAGCCTGGGCTAACGGAAGTCCTTGCTCGCTACCCGCTCGGCCGTCGCGCTTCAATGTCAATTAGACGCGCGCGCGAGTCCACAGGGCTTGAGTGGGTCCAAGACGTGATGCGCCACAGTTACGCCTCCTACGCCTACGAACGCAGCCGCGATGCTTCTGCCACGGCCTATGACATGGGGCACCGAGGGACCGACATCTTCTTCCGGCATTACCGTGGCCTCGTCGCCCCCGGCGACGGCGCGAAATACTTCAAAATTCTCGCCGACTTTGCAAGATTTTTGCAAGGCGAAGCATAAGTCATTGATAATCAACGCCAAAAAGCGGCCTTCTAAGCCGCGGGTCGGGGGTTCGAACCCCTCTAGGCGCGCCATCTTTAAAACGTCATCTCGATTCACTGAGGTGACGTTTTTTTATACTTTTCACACGGCGCCACCGCCTTTCAAGGGGATAGTTCTGCCCTTGAGGGCGTGCTTTTGCTATCATAGAGGGCGAATAAGAAAGGATTTTGCCATGCGCGACGTTGAAATTATCCGCAATTTTACGAAGTATGCTGCCGGTTCGGTGCTTTACAAGCAGGGAAACACCTGGGTGCTCTGCACGGCCAGTGTGGAGGAGAAAGTGCCACCGTTTAAGCGTGATAGCGGAGAGGGATGGGTGACCGCAGAGTATGCGATGTTGCCTTCTGCTACGATGACGCGTAAGGATCGCGATATTAAGAAGTTGAAGCAGGATGGTCGCAGTGTGGAAATTAGCCGCTTAATCGGCCGCGCCCTTCGCGCATCAATTGATATGAAGCTTTTGGGTGAACGCACCATTACCATTGACTGCGATGTGCTTCAGGCCGATGGGGGCACACGTTGCGCATCCATTACAGGTGGCATGGTCGCGCTTGAGGATGCCATTCGCAAGTTGATGGCTCAGGGCCTCCTCGAACAGAATCCAATCGTGCGCCGCGTGGCCGCGATTAGCGTGGGCATTTGCGGGGGAGAACCCACCCAAGACCTCGACTACGCACACGATTCTACCGCCGATGTGGATATGAATGTGATCATGACATCGGATGGGCGCTTTGTAGAGGTGCAGGGCACCGCAGAGCATGATCCCTTCACGGATGAGCAACTTGACACCCTTCGCGCGCTTGCCAAGGATGGATGTGCCAAACTCTTTGCCGCACAGGAAGCGGCTCTCGCACAGTAAGAGGATTTTTAGTGATGTTTACGGTTACCTTAAAACCCAAACGTGATCGCCCCACACGTCAGGGCCATCCGTGGATTTTTTCGGGTGCGATCGACTCGGTCTCTGGCACGCCTGCCGTGGGTGAGCCCGTCATTGTGTGCGCCGCCTCGGGTGAACCTTTGGGCGTGGGCGCATGGTCGCCCGAATCACAAATCCGCGTGCGCATGTGGCGTTTTGGGAGTACAGACCCCATTGATGAGGCGTTTTTTCACGAAAAGGTAGCCGCCGCACTTGCTGTGCGTGAGGGCATGGCCGAACGTTTTAATACCAATGCCTTACGTATTGTGAATGCAGAGGCGGATGGTTTGCCTGGCATTACGGTGGATCGCTATGGTGATGTGCTCTCAGGACAGTTCGCAACGGCGGGTGCAGAATGGGCCAAGCCGATGGTGGTTCGCGCCTTGATGACATTGACGGGCGCCTCCTCTTTCTACGAACGAAGCGACGTGGATGGACGCACGCATGAGGGCTTGCCACAGGAAACGGGGCTCCTCGCGGGTGAGGAACTGCCCGAGCACGTGATCATCTATGAGGGTGAGGTGCGCTTCGGCGTGGATGTGCGTAAGGGGCACAAGACGGGTTACTATCTTGACCAACGTGATAGCCGGCGCATTGTGGCTTCTTATGCCGCAGGTCGCGATGTCTTAAATACCTTTTCTTACACAGGTGGCTTTGGTATTGCGGCCCAAAAGGCGGGTGCCAAGAGCGTAACGCACGTGGATATCTCCGCGCCCGCATTGGAACAGGCGCGCGCCAATACGGTTCTCAATGGCTTTGCAGAGGATTCGGCCACCTTTATTCAGGGCAATGTCTTCCACGAACTCCGTGCCTTTCGTGATCGAGGCCGTTCGTTTGGCCTCGTGATTCTGGATCCACCCAAATTCGCAGAGACGCGTAGCCAGACGATGAAGGCTTTGCGTGGCTATAAGGATGTGAATCTGATCGGGATTAAATTGGTGGAGAAGGGCGGTTGGCTCGCCACGTTTTCGTGTTCGGGTGCGATTACGCCAGAGCTCTTCCGCACCGTCGTGGCTGAGGCGGCACGCGATGCTGGCCGTACGCTGCGCATTGTACAGGAATTGCGTCAGGCGCCCGACCACGTGGAGGCGTTGACCTTCCCTGAAGGACTTTACCTAAAAGGCTTACTCTGTCACGTGGAGTAAGTGTACAAAAAGAGGAGGGAATCATGACTGCATTTAAAGCATATGATATCCGAGGAATTTACGGAACAGAATTAACCGATGACTTGGCCTATCGCGTGGGGCGTTGCCTCCCCAAAATGCTCGGCGCGAAGTCTATTTTGGTGGGCCGAGATGCACGCACGTCTTCTACCGCCTTGCGTGATGCGTTGATTCGCGGGCTTACGGAGGCTGGTGCCGACGTGACCGATATGGGCCTCGCCACCACGCCGATGGTCTATTTCTTTACTGCTGCGAAGGGCTTTGGCGGTTCGGTGATGATTACCGCATCGCACAACCCGCCGGAATACAATGGTTTAAAGGTCTCCAAGGCCGAAGCGCGTCCGTGCGGTTATCACTTGGGGTTGCGCGAGGTTGAGGCGTGGATTGAATCCGATGCATTACCGCCGGTTGCTGAGGTGAAGGGCTCCGTGACGATTGCTGACTATCGTGCAGCGTATGTCGCATGGTTGCGTTCCTTTGCTGGGGATACTGCGGGCTTGAATTACGCAGTGGACTGTTCGGATGGCGCTTCTGGGGTGATTGCCGCCGATCTCTTCGGCGCGGCATCGGTCTTGATGAATGCCACCCCCGATGGTGCCTTCCCGCATCACGGCCCGAATCCCCTTGAACCCGAAAACTGCGCCCAACTCATCGCCGCAGTGCGTGAGCGGGGATTGGACGTGGGCATTATCTTTGATGGTGATGCGGACCGCGTAATGTGTGTGGATGAACGCGGTGAATTCGTGCCGCCAGATGCCCTCATTCCTCTGTTTGCTGATTGGTTACGCGCACACTTTCCAATGGAGGGGATGGCACCTGTGGTGGTGCATGATATCCGCACCTCCCGTGGCGTGATTGAGGTCTTGCGTGAGACGGGCTTCGAACCGCTCATGGTGCGCGTGGGTGCTGCCTTTGCCAAGACCGCTCTGCGTGAACAAAATGGTCTCTGTGGGGGCGAAGTGGCAGGTCATTACTACTTCCGTCACTTCCATTGGTGTGATAGCGGTGAACTCGCCGCGCTCTTCTTGTTGGCCATCGTGGCAGATGCGAAGCGCCAGGGAAAGACCTTCTCGCAGGTGCTCTCGCCCATTATCGACCGCTATGTGCGCTCGGGCGAGGTGAATGTTCACGGCGTGGCAGATCGCCCCTCTGCTGTGGCGCGCGTGGAAGCGGCCGTGACCGCCCTCATGGGGCCACCCCAAACGCGCGCCGATTTTGACGGCGTTCGTCTGGACTGGGCTGATGCGTGGTTTGGCGTTCGTGCCTCAAATACCGAACCCATTCTCCGCCTTGCCGGCGAAACGCAGGATGCCGCGCGGTTGGAGTCTCTCATTGCCACGGCGAAAGCCGCCGCATTGGCGAAGGAATAAGCCGTCTCAAGCGGGGCAGATGTACGCCGCTCTCACATAAAAGCACGATAGGACGAGGTTCATATCGCGCACTGAAAACAAAAAAGCCACCGCGAAGGTGGCTTTTTTGTTGGTTATCGCGTAGGACTTATTCCCAGAGCTTGGCGGGATATTCACCAGCATCGACCATCTTCTGGATGGCGTTCACCACGACCGGCTTGTCTTCACGGTAGGTGACACCGAACCAACAAGAATTGGTGGGGAGCACATCCACAGTGGCCTTGCCGCCCTTAACGAGTTCGTCCACGTAGAAAGGAATGTACCATTCGGCCTTGAGCTTGCCTTCGTTTTCCTTGAACCACGTGGTGAAGCGTTCTTCCATGCCATCGAAGAGGGCAGGGGTGAAGCCCCAGAGGTTGAGGGAGACGCGACGATCACCGGTGAGCACCACAGGATTTTCGGGGTCTTCTTCGTTCTGAATGGTGCCGTCTTCCTTACAGGCAATCTTCGTCATTTCGGTCACACCGATGAGCTTGCCATCGTCAGCCACTTCGCAAATGCCACGTGCCACGGTGCCATTTTCAGAAAGGGTCTGATCCAAGCGATAGCCCACCATCGCGAAGGGCTTGGGATCTGCCGCTTCGGTATCAACGGTGGAGAGGAATTTCGCGAGTTGCTTGAAGGCATCTGCGCCATAGAAGTCGTCGGCATTGATTACGGCGAAGGGTGCATCAATCACATTACGCGCAGCGCGGATGGCGTGTGCGGTGCCCCAGGGCTTTTCACGACCCTCGGGGAAGGTGCATCCTTCAGGGAGGTCCATCGGATCCTGGAATGCGAGGCCAATATTAATCTTACCTTCGTACTTTGCCACAATCTGTTCACGGAAGGCTTCTTCAAAGTCCTTACGGATGATAAAGACGACGCGATCAAACCCAGCCTTAATGGCATCATAGATCGAGTAGTCCATAATGGTTTCGCCAGAGGGGCCCACGGGGTCAATCTGCTTTAAACCACCATAACGGCTGCCCATACCAGCGGCGAGAATCAAGAGTGTAGGTTTTTTTTGCATTGTGCTGAACTCCTTTTGTTGAAATCAACAGTTTGTACCTCTCGTACAATTATTAATAGTATAGCCTAAAAAAGGCAGTGACGCAAACCTTTTATGCGAAAAAGGGCGCGATTTGCACGGATTGGTTAACGTTTTTCGGCAAATTTACGTGCATTGGTGAAGGTTTGTGCCGCGAGGGTTGCCACATCACATCCGCGTAGCTGCGCCACGGTCTCTGCGATAAGGGGCAGATTCCCCGGATGATTGAGGCGCGCTTCTCCCAGCCCTTCCGCGCCATAGGGGAGGAGGTCGGGCGCATCGGTTTCAATGAGCAGTTGTTCTGTAGGCAGGGCGGCGGCAAGGGCGCGAACCGTGCGCGCGTTGGGATTGACGACCGCTCCTCCGAGGCTAATCCAAAAATTCCCCTTTTGGAAGAGGGGGAGGCGGAGGGTTTCTGGAGAGAAGGTCGCGCCATGGAGAAGAATCGCAGGAAGGCGAGAGGCCCATGGCGTTAATTCACGAAAGAGGGCTTGCCACGCGCGTGCCCCATGGAGCACTACGGGACGATTCAATTCTGCCGCGAGGGCAAGTTGCGCACGAAGGAGTGCCACTTGTGCCGCGCCATTATCGGAAGTCGGACGGAGCCCATCTAACCCAATCTCCCCCACAATCGTCGCGGGGTCGGCAGATAAATGGTCCCGTAACGCTCCAAGCGCTACTTGACCTTCGTCCGCGTACCACGGATGAATCCCATACGCCCGCACCACAGAGAGGGCACTTTTTACAGGCGCATCCCATAAGGATGGATGCTCTGCACAGCCAATGCACGCCACCACCCCCGCCGCTTGCGCAAAGGACTCAAACGCCGCGCGCACAGGAGTGACTCGGGGATCAAATAAATGAAGGTGGGCATCAAATAACTGCATCACCTCATAGGATAACACAAAACCACCCGCAGTGCTGCGCCATAGGCGGCACTTGCCACCCGCCATATCCTTGCTTGCGTTTGGTTCATCTATTTGCTACACTTTAAGATGACAGTTGGGGATTGTCCCCACGGTTCCGTCATTTTGATAGAGGAATGATTATGTACAACAACGAAAAGCGTGAACATCAGTTGATTATCACCAATGGTTGGACGTTGATTCTCCCGGCATTGATTCTGGGCTTAGGTGGTGGTTGCGGTATTTGCCACATTGATGGGCTGTGCTGGTTGGGCTACACGTGGTTTGGTCTCTGCATGTTCTTCGTGCTCTTCATGCTGTGGTTCTTCCGTAATCCGACGCGTGTGGCGCCAGTGGGCGAAGAAAATATCGTTTCGGGTGCAGAAGGTACGGTGCGTTCGGTGCAGTATGTGACCGAAGATGACGGCTCTCCTGCCAGCGCGGTGGTGAAGGAATTCTTCCCTGGCGAAAAGGCTGTGCGTATCTCGACCTTCCTTTCTCCGCTCCATGTACATGTGAACCGCCTTTCGATTGGCGGCATTGTGAAGCTCTGCGAATACCGCCATGGTAAGCACTTGCTCACGATGGACGAACGCTCCAGCCTTTATAATCAGCACTCTGTGATTTTGGTGGAAGACGCCGATGGGTTGCGTTGCTTGCACAAGCAGATTACGGGCCCTGTGGTGCGTCGCGTGGTCTTCTGGCTTGACCAGGGCCAACCCGTCAAGCGCGGTGGTATCCTCGGTATGATGAAGTTTGGCTCGCGCATGGATATTTGGTTGCCCGCTGATCGCGTTGAAGTCTGCGTGAAGCCCGGCGATCCGGTGGTCGCGGGTGAAACCATCATCGCAAAGCGCAAGTAAGACAAACGGAGGTGCTCCATGGCTGAAGGTAAAAAAATCCCCGCCAATAAGGTCATCGTCAATTCGATCACCTCTGGTGCGTTGGTTTGCGGCTTGTTAAGCACGATGTTTTCCGCTTCGGGGAATTTTTACCTCGGAGCGGTCTTGATTTTGGGCGCGATGATCCTTGATGGGTTGGACGGCACGTGTGCGCGTCTCTTGAAGGCAGAATCGCAGTTCGGCGCAGAATTTGACACCTTTGTTGATATCACGGCCTTTGGCGTGGCACCTGCGATGTTGGTCTACTTCTATCTCTTCCACGATTTCACGGCGGCGATGGGGGCAGGCATCCACACGCTCGGAGCGTTACTGGGCGTGGCGATTGTGCTCTCGGGTGCATTGCGCTTGGCACGCTTTAAGGTGGTGGACGATGACCACGGCATGAGTGGTTACACCGGCATGCCGATTACGGTGAACGCCCTCTGCCTCGCAGGCATTATTCTCTTCATTGAAGCATGGAATGCACCGAATGGCTGGGGCACAAAGGTCGCCCTGCCGGCATGGGTGAATCTCCAGGATGGCGGTTGGCTCTCGTGGGTCATGTACATCAACTGCATCATCTGCCTCTTGCTCCAAGTCTCTCCTTTCAAATATCCGAAACCGACCAATACGCCGATTGGTCAATTTATCGGTGTGCTGGCCTTTATCGGTCTCTTCCTCGGCCCGAAGACGGCAGTGGTCAGTTGCTGCTACCTTGTGCCAGTGACCTTATTCTTCATTTATGTCGCACCTTTCTGGTTTACGTTGAAGAAGCGTTGGCTCGCCAAGCGCGCCGCCTGAAGTGCATTGAATTATTAATTATTCTCCGATGAACGTTACAGAAAAAATCCTTCACGCGCACCTCGTCTCCGGTAATCCTATCGCAGGGGAGGAGGTCGCCATCCGTATTGACCAGACCTTAACGCAAGATGCCACCGGGACCATGGCCTACCTCCAATTTGAGAGCATGGGTCTTGACCGCGCAAAGACCGAAGTCTCTGTGAGTTATGTGGACCATAATACCGTGCAAATCGGCTTTGAAAATGCCGATGACCACGATTACCTGCAGAGCGTGGCGCAGAAATACGGTGTGATTTATTCCAAGCCTGGCAACGGCATTTGCCACCAACTCCACTTGGAGCGCTTTGGTAAGCCGGGCAAGACGCTCATCGGTTCCGACTCTCACACCCCTACGGGCGGTGGCATTGGCATGGTCGCCATTGGCGCAGGTGGCATTGATGTGGCCGTCGCCATGGGCGGTGGCGCTTACAACATCGCTTGGCCGAAGGTCGTGGGCATTCGCCTCACGGGCCAACTCACCCCCGGCGTTTCGGCAAAGGATGTCATCCTTGCAGTCCTTCGCCGTTTCGGTTCGAAGGGAAATGTCGGCAAGGTCTTTGAATACTACGGCCCTGCGTTGGCGCACTTGGATGTGCCCTCGCGTGCGACCATTACTAATATGGGCGCAGAACTCGGCGTGACCACGTCTGTCTTCCCTTCTGATAATGTGACCAAGGCCTTCCTTGAGGCGCAGGGTCGCGGTGAGGACTGGGTGGAACTCGTCGCAGACGACGAATCTTATGATGACACGTGGGAACTTGACCTCTCCACGCTCGAACCCCTCGCCGCCGCACCGCACAACCCCGGTAATATCGAAACCGTGGCGCAGCACGCCGGTGAACGTGTCCATCAGATTATGATTGGCTCTTGCACGAATTCCTCTTACCGCGATATCAAGACGGTCGCCTTGCTCCTCAAGGGGAAGCAGGTGCACCCCGATGTGGAGGTGGGCATTGCTTGCGGTTCGAAGCAGGTGGTGCGCATGCTTGCTGATGAGGGTCTCTTGGGTGAATTGATTGCATCGGGATGCCGTATTCTTGAAAATGCCTGCGGCTTCTGCATTGGCGCGCATATGAGCCCTTCGACAAATGCCGTCTGCTTGCGCACGAGCAACCGCAATTTTGAAGGTCGTTCCGGCACGCAGTCGGCGAAGGTCTATCTTGTTTCGCCTGAAACCGCCGCCGCTTCTGCAATCACAGGCACCTTTGCCGATGCACGTCAGTTGGAAGTGCCCGCAGTGCCGATGCCTTCGGCCTTTACGATTGATGACGGGATGTTCCTCTACCGTGAGACCGCGGGGGTCGGCGTGCCTGCGACTACCATCAAGCGTGGCCCGAATATCGGCGAAGTGCCTCCAGGTAAGCCGATGGACGAAACGCTCCAGGGTGTGGCCACCGTTAAGGTGGGGGATAAAATCACAACAGACCACATCATGCCCGCAGGCGCTCGCTTAAAGTATCGTTCGAATATCCCCGAGTACGCCAAGTATGTCTTTGAACATACCGATCCAGGCTTCTATGCTGCTGCCAGCGCCAATCGTGACAGTGGTAAGGCAAATGTGATTATTGCCGGCGAAAGTTATGGTCAGGGCTCTTCGCGTGAACATGCCGCACTCTGCCCGATGTACCTCGGCGTCCGCGCCGTCATCGCTAAGAGCATTGAGCGCATCCATCGCGCCAATCTCATCAATTTCGGTATCGTCCCCTTTGTCTTTGTGAACCCCGAAGACTACGATCGCGTGGCGCAGGGGGATGCCCTCGTCATCGAAGGGCTCCGCGCCGCAATCGAAGGCGATGGACGTGCCACTGTGAAAGATCTTACGAATAACAATGCATTCGACGTGATGACCGAACTGTCTGACCGTCAGAAAAACCTGCTCCTGGCTGGTGGCTTGCTTGCCGCCGTCGCCCAGGGCAAGGCCTAAAGGAGCGAGCGCTATGAGCGACGCAGAGAACAACGAGTCCTTCGGCTTTGACTTCGCCCCGGATTGGGCGCGTAAGTCCGCCGACGAGTATGTGAGCCGTTATCAGGGAAAGACTTACGATGAGCGGACTGGCCGCGAAGAGCGTCCCCGTCGTGAGGGAGGTTTCCGCGACCGTGAGCGTCCGCCACGTCGCGAGTTTGACCGCACCCGTCCCCCGCGCCGTGAAAATGGCGAGGGGGAACGTCGTCCCCGCCGTGAGCGCAATGACGAATTCCGTCCTCGTCGCGAGGGGGATCGCCCTCGTGAAGGTGCAGATCGCCAACACGAAGCCGCTGAACGTCCCCATCGTCAGCCCCGCGCCGATCGCCCCTTCCAACGCCGTGAGTTCGTGAAGCCGTTGGATGCAGAATTGCGAATTTTGCCCAATCAAAAGAACTTGGGCATGATTATCAAGACGCTTCAGGCCACGCACATGGCTTATCCGGTGAAGAAGTTCGTGAATCTCTTCTTGGATAATCCGCAGGCCTGCTTGGCACGTTTTGAAGCAAAGCCTGAAACGGATACCATTTTCTGGTCGTGCAAGACGTGCGGCTTCGTGGCATTGAGCGAAGCGGATGTCGTGGCACACGTGATGTCGGCGCACTTGGGTGATGTCTTTGATATCACTGAAGAGGCTTGTGAAGCCCCCTCGGGCACCTTCCCCTGCGTGGCAAAGTGCACGATTACGGGTGAATGGGTCGGCGCACCGAACCACCACAATTACAAGCACCGCGTGGCTGAACTCGCCGCACGCGCTGGAATGTCCGAAAAGGATTATCTGCGCACCGTTGAGATGTGCCGTGACCCCGAATCGGTCGAAGCATGGAAGCAGACCGAAACGAAGCGCACCGTCTACAAATTGAAGCAGGCTGAAGTTGAAGCGGCACCCGCCGTTGAAGGTGAGGAAGCTGCCCCTGCCGCTGATGTGCGCCCCGCTTACAATCGCGATCAGGCTGAAGCAATCTTTCGTCGCGATATCTTGCCGACCTTGGTGGCTTCTGCGAAGCATGTCTGCGTGCCGGTTTCGGTGGCGCAACAGTCGCCCTCTTTGGCGCTCAAATTGCTCTTGAAGAATACGCTCCGTGACGAACAGCGTTATCCGCGTTCGCTCTTCTTCGCACTGCGTGGCGCCTTCCGTCATCGTAAGTTCACGCTCTTCCGTGCGAATGACGCGCGCGGACCTGAATTTGTGGCAAATATGACGCCCACGCCATTCACCGCAGAGCACGTCGTCCGCGAACTCGCAGAGGCTTTGAAGTATGTGAACGAACATCCGCTCTGCACCCGTGGCGAATTGATGACTGCGCTGCGTGAGACGTTGGCTGACATGGATATCAATATCGTGGCGCGTCAGATTGCCTTCTTGTTCTCCAAGGGCCACATCGTGGAATACTACAATGGTGTGCTCGCAATGCCTGAAGCAAATCCCCGCTTCCGTAAACTCCCCGAGGAGATGAAGCGCGAACGTGAAGCCGCTGGCGTCGAATCCAAAAAGGCTGAACCCGCCCCTGCCGCTGAAGAGGTGACCGAAGCGCCTGCTGAAGTCACCGAAGCCCCCGCAGAGTCCGTGGTTGAACCCGCCCCTGAAGCCCCCATTGAATCTGAACCTTCCGAAGCATAAGGAGTGGCCAATGAAACTCGCTGATGTCGCGAAAGCCGTAAACGGCACCATTGATGCTGAAAATGCTGATATTGAAATCTGCGCAATGGCCTCGCTCTTAGAGGCACGCACAGGGGATATCTCCTTCTTGGCCAACCAAAAATACGCCTCGCAGATGAAGGATACTGCCGCTTCTGCTGTGTTGGTGGCGATGGATTATGCTGGTGAAACCAAAGCTGCGCTCATCCGTGTGGAGGATCCCAACAAGGCCTTTGCTTCGCTTGCACCCATTTTTGGCCCTAAGCCTGTCGTCCGCGAACCGGGCATCCACGTGACGGCCGTCATCGGTGAGAACGTGACCCTCGGCAAGAATGTCTACATCGGCCCGCATACGGTGATTGAAGATGGCGTGGTGATTGGCGACAATACGGTCATCGATGGTCTTGTCTTTATCGCTCAGGATGTGAAGATTGGTAAGGATTGTCACCTCTATCCTCAGGTGAATATTCGCGAATCGTGCGTCTTGGGTGACCGCGTGATCCTCCATGCCGGCGTGAAAATCGGCTCGGATGGTTATGGGTATGCCGTTGAAATCGGTGCTCAGGGCCCGGTGATTACCAAGGTGCCGCAGATTGGCATCGTGGAAATCGGTAACGATGTGGAAATTGGCTCGAATACTTGCGTTGACCGCGCGCGCTTTGGTCGCACCCGCATTGGCGACTGCGTGAAGATTGATAATCTCGTGCAGATTGGCCACAATGTGCAGGTCGCTCCCTTCGTGGGCATTATCGCTCAGGCGGGCATCGCAGGCTCGGCTAAGATTGAAACGGGCGCCCTCATTTGGTCGCAGGCGGGTATCGCAGGTCACCTCACGGTGCATGAACGCGCCCAGGTCGGCCCGCAGTCTGGCGTGAAGGAAGATGTTCCCGAAGGGGAATATGTCCTCGGTACGCCCGCCATGCCGAAGCGCGCCTTCGCGCAGTCGCTGCTCATTGGCCGTCAGGTTGAGAAGCAGAAGGCAAAGATTGCCGATCTCGAAGCGCGTTTGAAGGCGCTTGAGGGTAAGTAAGCCATGTTTTGGCGCTTACTGTGCGAACGTTTTATTGAAATCTCAAACCCGGCACGGCGTAAGGCCGTCCGGGTTCTCTTCACCCTATTGGTGATTGTGGCGTGGTGTTGGATGTTGTTTCGTTAAGAAAGGCGATGTTAAAAATGGCTTTCCGTTATCTCTCTGCAGGTGAATCTCACGGCCCGTGTTTAAGTGTTATTGTGGAAGGGGTCCCCGCGGGACTGCCGTTGACAGCAGAGATGCTCGCCGCTGACCTTGCCAAGCGCCAATTAAAAGCTGGCGCGGGTGGGCGTATGGCGATTGAAACCGACCGTGCCGAAATCCTCGCAGGGGTCATGCAGGGGCTCACCACGGGTGCGCCCATCGCCTTGCAGATTGTGAATAAAGACCACGCCGCATGGAAGGGGAGGGAGGTCCCGGCTTATACGACTGCGCGCCCAGGCCATGCCGACCTCGCTGCGTGTGTCAAGTATGGTTTTAATGATATTCGCCAAGCGTTGGAACGCTCCAGTGCGCGTGAAACCGCCTGCCGCGTTGCTGTGGGTGCCATTGCGCGTCAGTTCCTTGCTGCCTTTGGCATCAAGGCGCGTTCGTATGTGGCGTCTCTCGGCGCTGTACCCGAAGCACAAGTCACTGAAGCCGAGGCCTTCGCTTTCGCGGAAAATTCCGAAAGTCGCGCCCCCTCTCAGGCTCAAGAAGATGCTTATACGAATACCATCCACATCGCGAAAAGTAAAGGCGAAACGCTCGGCGGCATTATCGCGCTTGAGGTAACAGGCCTTCCTGTGGGACTCGGCTCCTATGTCACGCCCGACCGTCGCTTAGATGCCCGCCTTGCCGCGGCGGTGATGTCGGTTAATGCCATTAAGGGTGTGGAAATCGGCGATGCCTTTAAAGGTGCCGCCACCCCTGGTAGCGAACTGCACGACCCTATCGTTCGTGATGACGCGGGTGCAATCGTACGCCCCACCAATCGCTGTGGTGGCCTTGAAGCGGGCATGACCACGGGGCAGCCCCTCCGTCTGCGCGTGGCGATGAAGCCGATTCCCACCACGATTATTCCGCAGAAGAGCATCGACCTCGCCACGGGCGAGGCTGCCACCACCACCTACGAACGCTCCGATACCTGCCCGGTGCCCCGCGCTTGTGTCGTCATTGAAAGCGTTGTCCTCATCGAACTCGCCACAGCCCTTATTGAAAAACTCGGCGGTGACTCCCTTGATGAAATGCTCGCGCGCTTCAAAACCCTCCCCACGGCAGACACCATTCGCCTCTCCCCCGAATCAAAAATCTTCTGGCCCTAAAGCGCCAGCAGGCGCAGCCACTTGCACTCCCCCCTCGCCACTGTGGCTCTGCCACCGGCCGGAGGTGGAAAGGCGGCGCAGGTGCGCCAGCGCTCAAATCAGACAAAGGTCCGGCGAAGCGGTGGAGTAGCACCCTTCGCCCCCTTTACTTCTCACACCTCTGGCAGTCCTTTTCCCGTGCTTTCCGTGTCTTGCCAGTCGCTCCGCTCCTATGCCACTGGCTTTGCCAGATGGCCCATAGACTCACAGCTCTCGCTACAGACTTCGTCTCACTGCGAGCGTTCACTATTCTGTGGTTTCTTCTCCACGCTGGCAGTCCTGCGCGCAGCGCCTTTCTGTGTATTCTGTGTGTTCTGTGGTTTCTCCCCACGTGCAGTGCTATTCGTGTAAATTCGTGTGATTCGTGGTTAATCTTCCTTCACGCCCTTTTTGTATCACAGTTTCAGCGCACCGTATTTGGAATTTCAGTCAAATTCATTTGGAATTTCAGTCAAATTCATTTAGAATTTCAGTCAAATTCATTTGGTTATTTCTCAAAGTAAATGCACTTTAGTGGGTAAAAATGGGTGCATTTAAGTTGCCAAATGGTAAAAGGCAACTAGTCTGCCAAACGTCAAAAAGCGTTTACTTTGCCAAGAGGATTTACATTGGACTATGGATCGGG
>JAZUPT010000028.1:0-32767 GCA_045605345.1 Candidatus Spyradenecus sp. | reverse complement strand
CTGGCACAAGCTTTTCTACTGTCGCATCCCTTCCAGGTCAATCCTGTCCGGGACACATTTGAGCGAATTTAGTTTTCAAAGATCAAGTTCGTTTTCGTTTTGTTTGCCGTGTGGTGATGAACACCGTGGCGCGAAAACGGGGCATATAGTCGCACAAAAGCTTTCATCTTTGCAAGCACTTTTTTCAAAAAAATTAAACTTTTTCATAACCCATTGATTTTCCAATACAAATAAATCCCACTCTCCATCTCCCCTACCCGATTTCAAAGCAAACTGCGTCACTTTTTTGACCAAAAAACAGGGAAAATCCACAAAAAAGAACTACGCATTAGTGAAAAGTGGTTCATTAACTGTGGACAGCGAAGCAACAGTAGACATATGAAAGCCTAATTTGAAAGGCTTTCATGGGATTGAAACCACAAAATACACAGAACACGCAGGAAAAGACTGCCAGACTGAGTTAAACCACGAAAAACTCGAAAAAAGACTGCATATGGGGTGTGGCTGTGCCACGGAGCGATTAAATAATGCGCTATCCCTTTTATCCCTTCTGAGGAAAGAGCGCATCACCCTATGACTTAACGTATCTGCGAAGGACGTGCTCCCAAAAGCCTATAACCCAAAACCGCATATGCGCGAGCGACGAAATGTGTCCACGAAGCAGACGGAAAATCAACCACAGATTAAGCGAATAGGGTCGCATGCGGGATTAAACCCCACATGAAACGAATTGATAGAAATAGGACTGCAAGAGGTGTAACTGCGACTTGCCATCAGGTGTTACCAGTACACTTTCCGACGACATCACGTCCGTAGTATGTAAACTCCCAATTGCCTTTTCCACATTGGTCAAGGCGGCATTCTGCGTCAAGCTCGCCTCAGCAATGATTGCCCTACCGTAAGCGACTCTGATACGGCTACCTGTGTTACGGTTCATAGTGAACCAATAGAGTTTCAAAAAAATTGCGGATTCCCATAAAAACTCCCGTCAGTCTTTCGTTCTCCGAATATAAAATTGGCGATTTTTTCATACTCGTTACTGTCGTTCGTAACAAGCCTCAGCAGAGGAATATTGTTTTTGGCAAAAATGCTGTTTTTCAATTGATCCCGTTTGGATTGCCTGGTTCCGGATTTATGGAAATTGTAACCATCCACCTCTATCCCGAAACAAGGCGTTTTGCCAAATTTTTCGTAAATCAGGAAATCAATATGAGTATTGGCATTACTCAAATACACTGCTTCCTCTTCTGACAACCTCGGATTACTCCGGAATATCTCCCGCAAAGGGATGTGCATCCGAAAACAATAACGCCGGTCAACATCATTTGCCTGAAGAATCCCGAATAAGACTTGATATATAATTTCCTCTGCTGGGGAATCAAAAAATAAGTGTTTATACTGATCGCAGTTTAAATATTGCTGATATTCATCGTAAAGCATATCAAACACCGAAGTGATATTCCCTTGCGTAAACGCACTCTTGTCTGAGTCATAATAACGGATATAATTTACTAAATCCCCGATGCAATTATCCCATTGCTGGTTTGAGGATGATACCACCAGATGAAATTCTTTTTTCGCCCGGGAAACGGCAACATTGATCAATTGCTCATCGGCAGTAAAATCGGATATTTGATTATCCACGGTTGACATAATGATCACATCTTTTTCACGCCCTTGAAATTTGTGGACGGTGTGACCGCCAAGTCGTTCTGCCTGTTCCCGGAAAGGCGAACATAAGCCAATAGAGTCTGCGGGATAATGGTGATTTTGCACCAAATCATTGACCAAATTATCAATCTCCTGGCATTGCCGTAAGTTAAAATGTCCACGGGCATGATTGCCGGGAGCGGTAAAAAGCACTTTCAATGCCGGCTTATTGCTCCATTGCGAATGGATCACCAGGTTATTGTCATAAAATTTCTGATTGCAAAAGCCAATAATCAACGGGTCACAGCGGTAATGTTCGCAAAGGGTAGTATTGGGGATTGCCGGAAGTGCCTGCTGCAATGAACTTAAAATACTTTGCCCAGCGTGATATTTATATTCATCGGCAATGTTGCACGAAGAATTCAATCCATTCAATTTCAACTCATCTTCGGCAATAATAACACACGGCAGTTGTTTATCATCCCCCACAATGACAACATTTTTTGCACAGGCAATCGCCACTGCTCCGGTACAGAGATCAACCTGTGAAGCCTCATCCATAATCAGCAAATCAAAACCGCCTCCCGGCATAAAATGATTTATCATAAAGGTTGTTGATAACAACACCGGATATTCAGACAAAAAATCTTCATTCCGTAAATCAGATTTATAAAACTTTTTCCGTTCTTTATGGCAGACAGAATATTTTTTACGTAATTTCACCTTTAATAATTGCCATGACAACAAATTGAGTGTTTTGTGCTTATTTTCAAAATCAGCATTGGCAAGAACTTTTTCAAGTTCGGCAACTTCGCTCTGCAATTCAGAAGATTTTTTCTGATAATACAGTTTTTTCAGGGCAACTGAAATTGTTTCAAGCGGTTGATTCCAAAATGTAAAATTCCAATGGCGGCAAAATAATACTTGCCAGAGTTTGAACCAAAACGATAATTGTTTCTGCTTAATGCTGTGCATATTGCACTTGCTGAAAAGCAACATCAACTTTTCAGAAGATATTGCACAAGGCAATTGTGGTACATTCGGATAGCATTGCGTGAATTTTTCAGCTTCAATATCCCATTCGTGAAGTTGTGAAAGTTTTCTTTTCAACTCATTTTGTTTTTCAAAAAGAGTTTTCAATTCCCGATGTAACGCATATAACCGTTGCTCATCATGTAAAGTAAAATCAATATTTTCATTGAGCCACGACGGATAGCTAGGTTGGTTTTCTAAAAATTTCTCCTGATTGGCTTTGTTGCCGAGCAATGCAACCATAAAATCCAAGCCATTGGCGGCAGACAGTTTTTCCACAACATTCTGTATGGCGGAATTGTTGTTGGAAACGATTGCAACCCGTTGCCCATTAACAACTGCATTGACTAAAATGTTCAAAATAGTTTGAGTTTTACCAGTTCCCGGCGGACCCTGAATCAAACTTAATGAGTTGGAAAAGGTTTGTTCAATAGCATTTAACTGGCTTTCATTGCATTGAAACGGGAAAATAAAATTTTTTATCCGAGGAGCAGAGTCTGGCAATACTCCGGAAAGATAAGTGTACAGCGGAGAATTTACCGGAATATCTTTGATTTTTTCCAATGCATCAGCAATAATGGTATTCGCTGGAGCATCCGGATCTTCAGACGGTAAATTCTTAACCATTTTTGCAACATTATGCAAGTAGGCAAGTGTATCCGGCACACGGGTTTTCAGGATTTCAAAATCGCCGTGATGCAATTCCGTTTTTCTTTGCTTAGCGAAAAAGAGTTTCAAAAAGCTCCCGAATAAAACCTTTTTCTCTGCATTGAGTTCAATGCGACCATTGATTGCAATGTCGTTTTCTATGAGCGCAGGTTTTTCTGAAAAAATGATGTTTTTTCTGGCGTATGCAAAAGTTTTTTCGCTGTTCCGAAAAGAAATATCGACAAAATCGCCTCGGGATTTTATAGATTCCACATCTCCTGTCAAATCCTTAAATCCCTGCCGCTTGTCAACAATTAAAAACTTCTGCTCATCCATTTTCTGCGTAATCAATTTTATTTATTCAATATCGCAACAAATATCCTCATCTTCACCCCTTCCCACTCATAGTGAAATCATACCACACTGCCGCGTTCATCTGCCGTCAAACTTAATCCGTCAGTCTGCGCAGTTCTTCGCGGATGCGCTCGGCCTCTTCCTCGTCACCATGCATGACGGCATACTCGAGAGATGCGCCGCAGAAGGTATGCTTCGGAGGGGAGATTCGCCAACGGCAAACCCGAAGGGTGCGCAAGCACCCGCAAGCGTCAAGTCGTTTGATCGCCTCTGTCGTGTCATCTTTCGCGACATCGCCATAGTCTCTACTCCATCCTTTCTACTCCTGCGATGGGGGGCTGTTCTTCTCGCCTCCTCAAACTCTCCCTTCTGCATCGGTTTTTGCATAATTATCACGAATCTGTTTCAAATGTTCTAGCACTTTCAGTATAGGAGCATCATTTTTAAGTTCATCGGGTATATACGGATTATCATCACTTGTCAATGCAGATACAGCCTCGTCTCCTAGCGCTATTTCAAAAGCATTCTTGAAAATCAATTTCGAGAATCTGAATGCATTCAAAGATTCCCTTGTAATTTGCGATTGCCAATCTTTAACTGTAACTGGAATTAGTCGGCATTCACCAAACCTATCGTACTCCTGTTCCAATAGCAATAGGTTTTTATTGGTTTTAGGTGTCATAGTATGATTCCGACACATAATGGAGACATATTGACCATCATGTTCTTTATCTTCTTTGGTAAAGTCTGGGAAGATGCAAACTCGGTACCAACATGGGTTGTCAGCATTAATTCCCTTGATGAAGTATATTTTAACAGACGGACGAGACCCCGTCGCACTTCTCATCCATTCACGAATAATCAATCTTCCTTTTTCTATATTCCCGAATATCAATCCTAAGATAGGTGGAGAAAAATAATCAGTTGCAACTAGGCACCCATTCCAACCAGCCTCATTCCATATAGACATATCTTTATTAACTAAATACGTAACAGCGTTAGATTGCAGTCGATTCTTATACACAACATTTGGCACCGCTCTATCGCGGAATTTATTTGTATATACCTTATCAGTTGACTTAAACCAATCTTCTATCCGATACTTACATTGGCGGCCAAACACTCCCGCAAAATCCATTTTCGTTTGCTGTAATACTGCCACTCTGTCCATCATTCGTTCACCATTCTGTTTGCGATTCAACATTGTCGCAATGTCAAGCTTTGTAATTGCATTTCTTGAAAACGCATTGGCAATAAACTTTATGAGACATTCCCAAAATATCTTGTCTGTAAACGTCACTGTATTAATCCCAAATTCATACTTATCAATTCCCAATACTTTTATATCATTCTCTCCATCTGTATTAACGATGTGAATGATTATCTCATTATGAAGAGGTATGAGTTCCCATGTGTCATAAGTTGACAATAATGACTCCATTGAAGCAAGAAATATTTCGGCTACCTGTTGAAACACATACTCATTTCGATAGTCAACTTTGAACGCAAAATTATTTACAGTAGTTTGCAAATATGCCACCCCTTCATGTGAAACATTCAAATCACACAAGAACTGTTTGAAAACGGGTTGCTTTGACAACCAGTCGCTATTTTTATCGCCATGCATCGTTTCCAAGAATTTTTCTTCGCATTCATCTTCATAACCCAATGTATACTTTAGATAAGAAGAACTAAAAATGAGGCCGTGCCTCTCTAATATCGATGGGATTATCTCAAAAAACGACTCTGCCAAATTACTAACAGCAAATCGACACATCCATGCCGCATCAGCTATAAAATTATTTTGTATAAAATCAGACTCTTCATTGTATTTAGAATTCTGTGCGACAGCCGTCATCAATTCAAACCAATTCAGATACATTACTAATCGTCCAAGCATTAATTCGATCTCGCACAGTTTCCCAAGCGTAGAAACGAGTATGTGTGGAACATGTCCAGACTTTTGGAAATCCTTAAAAAGAAAGCATGCTGATTTTACTAAGAATGCTTCAGCACTATAAGGAAGTCGCATCTCCCATAAAGCCAACCCCATCAATCCTGAAGATTGTATTAATTCATCTGTATACTCTTCCTTCTCAAATGCATAAACACAAAAACTCAATTGCCGAACAGCTTCCTTCCATCGTCTTTTATCCATATGCGCTTGCGCTCTAACCAGACGAACTTTCGCGGCCTCCACTTCAGAGCGTTGTGTTGCGAGCACATTTGCCATCTCATCAACGACATTATCAAACTCGGCACTGCTATCGATTTGACGCGATAGCATTTCCATAATCTCATATTGTGATTCAAAACTAATTTCAATGCAAGATGCCGCTTCCAACAATAACGGTTTTAAAGCAAGCAAATCCGCTTTCAATATAGATGGTTTGGATATATGATAAATTAACCTTTGAGTTTGGATGCGCAAGCGAATAAAAAGGTAACATGCCGGCTTTGAGGCATCTTTTGCCAATGCTTGTTCCAGGTCTTTTATGTATGCAATCTCTTGTTGTATTCTTTCTTTTTCAATAAAACCATAAGTAACGGCCGTAGCCAATACACTTAAAAGATTTGTTAATCGTTCCAGCCTATATACCGAACAATCATCACAGGTGAATGTTTTTAATTTTAAGTAATCCTGATAAGTTGTTTCTACATCATCAAACCAGAAGTAACATGTCCACGCATGGTCATAAATTATGTTGAATTTTTGCTGATGCGTTCCATGTTTATCACATTCACTTATTGCTCTACGGAATCTTCCTTCAACTTCGGTTCTTGGACGTCCTAATCCTCTACTAATTATACACGCTTCTTCCAATTCATCTATATATCCAGTATCAAGTCCACTAACTGGACGCAAGATTGCTTTCTCAATTTCAGCAAGTCGCTCTAACCTACGCTTGTCATGAATGCCTATCCTTCGTGTACACCGCTTATATTCATCCGAAAATCTCAATCTCGACAATGCAATATCAAGACACCCCTGACGGAACACAGCTTGGCTACACCACAAACGGTCAAATATATCAACTCGAACCCCATATTGATCCGACAACTTCTTCTCTATATCAACTCTTACACTCGATTTTATATGTTGATTTGAAAAGAATAAAACTCTTGTATAGTCTCTATTAGTCGCGGCTATTTTCTTTACATCACTCTCAACCTTTGGTTTCCATTGTTTTTTGCAACTTATAGCAAAAGCCCACTTTTCGTTCCCTGCCGCCCCCTCTTCTTCTGAATACCATTTATCTGAAATATCAGCAGAAATTTCGTATGTTGCAGCATCAACCTTTCCGTCTCCACCGCCGTCAGGCCCCGTTTGTGGCTTAATGTTAGGAGTAATAAGGCGCATCGCCACATCTACAATAAAAGACTCGAAAGCACTTTGTAATTTTTTAGTCGACAACAAAGTCATCTGAACATCAAAAAGCTCTTCTGTTAACGGAACTTCATATATCACTTCTGAGTCTGAAAAATATTCAGGCCTCATCCTTCTGTAATATTCAGAAGGTTTTTCCGAATGTGACTTTGTGCTTGCGTTTACATTCGTATCTACGTCCATTCTGAATGCTCCGTTTTTTAATTCTCCTTATCGGTTTGATCATGGATTCGATGAATTTCTGCTCGGGCTTGGTGAGACCATATTTTGCGTAGAGCTGCTTGATCGTCTCTATCGTATCATCTCTCTGCGGCATCGCCATAGTCTCTACTCCATCATTTCTACTCCACCAATGGGGTCTGTTCCTCTATCCTCCCGACGTCCCGAATTCGACGATTCCCTGTACCCACAATCCGCAAGCTGTCAAAGCCAAAACCCAATCTCGGTTCCTTACCATTTCCGCACAAACCGTTTTGATTGAATAATAACTGGGCGTACTCAGACTCAATGGTCTCTGCCACTCCCATCATTGAACATCCGAACAATGACTTTCATCTAGAGAAACATCCCCAATCCAATCACGTTCAATTTCATCCCAATTCAATTTAGAATCTTGCTCTCCCGTCCACGTGGACCAAAACTCAGGGTCATCTGACTGTGGGCGATCTTTCTTTTGTAATTCATTCATACGTACCAACACCGGAAGTTCAGACGCCCAACCAAGCAAGATGGCATGGCGAGACGGGAGAATAGGCAAATCCCTAAGTAAACCATGAAGGTTATCTGGCAAAAGCCTGTGAACTAAATCCTGATCTCTATCATTACTAATTCGATGCAATAAAAAAGTATTGCACTGCGAAAGTACTGTTGGCGACAATTCACTTGGCCGTTGTGACGACAAAACCACCCCCAAACCAAACTTTCTTCCCTCGCGTGCCACCTTCTCAAAGACCTTGCAACAAATCGCACCCGCCCCTTGGTCATCATAATCCTCGGCATAGCGCTTAATAAAAGTATGCGCCTCTTCAACAACAAGAACAGTCGGCAAAACCTCTCCGTTATTACACTTCCTATATCGTTGCAACGCCTCCATCACAATACGGGAAATTGCCGCCGTAACAATGTGAATTATCACCGAGGGCACCAACGAAAGATCTATAACTGAGATTTTAGTCCTGTCATCTTTGGACCCTAAAAAGTTCATCAGCCAATCTTTAAGCTGATAAGAGCTGTCCACTTCACTCAGCTCTTTGACCTTAGGGTCAGATAGCATTGTCTTAACACGCAAAGTCATCGTCTCAACATAATCGGCAACATTCAATATCAGTGCATTAGCGGTCAATCCGTCTAAAAATTCATTTGCTGTAAATGGCTTCGGGGTATCGGGATCTATAATCAACGCGTCACCTGGACCGCCGCCAAACTTCTCATACGCTCTCACTAACTCGTTATGAAACTTGTCAACTTCTTGACGCGTAAATGGCTGTGGCCAATCACCCTCATGACCTTTTAAAAACTCCTCCAACCATGCAGAAAACCTCGTAACAACGTCATTTTCATCATCCGAATACTCGCTATCCGTAACTAGACTTTTTCGCCATGACTCGACTCGGTCTCTAAATCCTCTTATCAACCATGCTTTTGACCAAGGCGCGCCAGAAACTATATCATTTCGCAATGCCATCAATAGAGTACGCAAATACTGACGCATCACAACACTCTTTGACACTACCACATCCCGCGCCCCTGCCCTTAGCGACTGAAGCGTCTGCGATATTAGTGGACGTTGTGTTTTATCACTAGCGCGTGCAAATGCACACCACTCATCCGTATTCCAAAACCACAAGGGCACTTTTAACTGTTTAATCGAAGCATCTGCTGGGCGCACAGAACTTATAACCGTACCCTGCAAAGAGGAAAATGTCTTCCCATATTCACCATTAGGATCCAAAATTATAAATCGAGAATTGGCCCGTTTCTTTTTTTCCTCTGTATGTATCTCACGTCTCGCCGCATCTAATGACCACCGAATGAGTCCTGCCACGCTGCAACTTTTCCCACTCCCTGTATTACCGAGAACTGCAAGATGGCGGCCAAATAAGCGATCAGGATCTACAAAAACATCTGCATTCCCAGCCAATGGGCTCGTACCAATTTTCACGCGCAAACGCTCACTCGACTGGATGACTGCACGTAACTGTTCCGCAGTGGGAAGAATGGCCTCATCCCCAACTGACGGAAAAGAATCTATTCCTCGGTGAAATGTATACTTCCCCACCAGTTCTTCTCTGCGCAAAATCCCAATTGGCGACAAGCTCAACTTACGCAACGGAAAGGGCAAATCAATCAACCCGAAATCTTGCAATCCCTTACGTTTTGGATAGGGCGAATTCTCCACAGTCACCCATTGGACTTGTCCGACAATATATCCACCATCCGCAGGTATAAGCAAATAACTATTAACCCGAGGAAATGCGCGAGGATGACCGGCATTTAACGCGACAGAATCAGGTGCCTCTATTTCAAGTTGAACCTTAATCTCGTCCGGTGAAACGAAGATCACCGTACCAACACGCAATGATGCAGAGAACTCACACGGCGTTGTAATCATGCCAACATTTCTCCTGACAAGTCTGCCGGGGCAGAATTTTCATGTCTCTTTTCAGACATGCCGCCCGAACTCAAGCGAGACTGTATCAACCTCCCCATTCGTTGCGAAGCAAAATCAATAGCCGCCTTTGGAAGGAAATTTTCAGTTAACTTTTTCAGCCCCGCAACAGAAGGGCCAATTATCAAAGATAGTTGATCCTTATTAGCTGAATTCCTATAAAAACTCAAAATCCGCCCAAGAGGATCGTCGTATGAGATTATCACCAAATGTGTTGATGGTATCGTCAACATATCACGAATCGCACGATTGATATGCTCATCGCCAAAACTATAGCCATACGTCACAAGACAAGTATTTGGGCGACATATCGCCGCAGCAAAATCACGAAACAGTTCCACATATGGGTAATAAGATGTCTCAACATCTTTAGAAGAATTCGGGAAAATCATAAGTCCATCAACACAATTTTTACCCAAACCATGCGCCTCCAGAAAGGGCATTATTGAAGCCGAGCCAAAGGGCAACCCCATTCTTCTTATAAAATCACCGTCTTTCACCCAATCCAGCGATCCATGAAGTTTTGTAAACCGAGCAACACCTTCAAGATAACGCGGCTCGCCTCTAATCCCCGGCGGATTATAATGCAAGTCAATATTCATCCGCGAAGAACGAAACACTGGTTCCAGTTTGCCAACAAACCGATCAATCAAATGCAATCCAGCGATATCCGCAGCCTCCTCAATAAATCGATCGTAATTCGTTGTGAAAACATGAAGCCGATCACGCGTCCCCACTCGACTCGCGAAACTCATTAAAAACGAAACTAGGCAATTGAACGCTTTCCCTTTGTTCTTGTTCTTCAACACATCAAATTCTGCCTTAAGCACGTCCATCGCCAACGCCGAAAGTTTCCCCTCTACCTCCTTGCGAAGTTTCTTGGCACCCCTTTCGTCATACAACTCCAATGTCCGCAGCAAATCAATCGCCACACGTATCCGATCTTCAAAGTTTCCATCATTACGTCCCATACCTTGCGCCGACTTCTTCGCTGCGCTTTCGATTTGTTCTTTCTTGTATGAGAATTCAGGTTTAAGCATTTTTGCTGATTGCTCACCCGCAATGCAACAGACACCCGTTGTCAACCCAGCACCAAGCAACAAATTCAAATGCTCCGACTGAAACAATGACGTAAGCCAAGGTTCTATTCTTTCACGCAATTTCTTATCGTCAAACTTTTCATCTTTATTCGCAACCCACGAGCACACCACTTCTCCATCAAGAACATACTTACCCTCACACGGCAGAAAGCGCACGAGATCCATGTCATCACGTGTTTTGATAAAACACGAACTCTCCTGCCTTGCTTCATTGACAGGCTCAACGCTTGCGCACTCTTTCATTCCATCTGCATCACTCATCTTAACCTCCTCAAATTATTATTCTTCATCTGTTTATGTTGATGATATTCCTCCACCGACCTCCTTCACTCCATCGGTTTGATCATGGATTCGATGAACTTCTGCTCGGACTTGGTGAGACCGTATCGCGAGTAAAGTTGCTTGTCGATTTCAGAAATGGTGCGAGCCCAGTCAATATCGGAGGACGTGGTAAAATCTTGAAGGGGTACATAACGCCATGTTGCTTTCGTATTATGCTGTGTGGCCTTAAGAACGCCAAGCATAGTGCGAGCAAAGCGCGTCTTGATGTATTTCATGCAGTTTTCCGCCTCGCCAGAGGCGGAAAACCGACCGACACTTATAAAAGTGTCGGTCGAGCCGATTAACGGCTCGCCGATTAACGGCGTACTGAGGACTTCCCCGATTGCCCCTGTCCCGTTAGCCTCTGGGACAAAAACCTTGTAGCAATCAAGATACTCACTCTCATCAAGCCAATTACGGCGAATAAATCGGGAAACGCGTTCCCCGTTAAGCCGCCCTATCAATTCAATATACTCGCCTTTCGCCGGACGGCTTTCAAGGAACACCTGTGGCATTGTTTCAAACTCCTTCGAGACAATCTTCGTACCAGTCCCCTTGCCTTCAAGTTCATTCGCAATATCTGGATTAGCGTTAAGAAATTCTTTCGAGAAACGGAAAATCCCCTGTGACGAAACAATGGAATCAAACATGCGCTTTCCGTTTTCCACCGCAAGTACTTTACACAGAATTGAATTCAACTCATCGAAAGTTGAGAATACTCCTATCTTGCCAAAATCTTTCTGAGCATCATGATACGTAATCACCACACCGCCCTTGATTTCAACATTAGGGAATACCTCGCTCGATTTCTGCCAATACCGCACAACCCGCAAATGTGGATCATTGAGCATCTTGCGATTCCATACTTTTGGAGTCTGCCCTGCATCAAACAGGAACCGCCCAGGCGTAATAAGCGTAGCACGAGACGAAAGTGCAAACGCTAAATCAACGAAATAGTGGTATATGGGATTGTCCCGATTTCCAGCATTTGGGCCAACAAGCTGATATGGCGGATTACCGACCACTGCGTCAAATGCGAAGGAGCCTTGTAAACCCCATGTAGAGCCTTTCTTGATTTCAGCAGCAACTTTAGATGTGTTGTCTTTCAGACGTTTGACGAGATTTGGCATAACCCTGATCCTTGTTGAAGCATTACGATATCCAACGAGCGTGCGATGGGTGATGGACTTCGCCATCGGCGTAAGCGTCAGAACAAACATATTTTCACGGCAGACGGCATCCCAGACTTCATTCGCCTCTTCTGCCGTTGTAGGAGTCCTGCCGCCAAGACGTGCGCGATACAACGAATAGACGACGTAGAGAGGGTAAAGCCCTGTCTTGGAATTGATTTCCAGTATCTTCGCATTCGTATTCGCCAACGTTGCCGCCGTCGCATCGCCTTGGTCGACAAAGCGCGGAACCGAAGTTTCGGTCTTGAAATCCTTATCGAAGAACACATAACCGCCAAGCGTATCGGAAAGTTGGCGATTGACCACCTTCCATGGCGTGAGTACGGTTTCCTTGTCTGGATTACGAAAGCGTCCAAACACTTCCGCAAGAATTTGGATGCGTTCTTCCGGGAAAAGCGCGTCAGCGCCCTGCGCCTGTCTGCGGATGCTTTTGGCGGAAAGCGCAAAAACATCCTTGTCATAATACTTCTTGAATTTCTCGAAGAGTTTCTTTGTCACGCCTTTTGGCATGAACTCCGCCCAGGACGCTTCGTCAACGAGCTCAACAAACCGGTCGATCGAGATGTCTTCGTCCCAATTACCGTCCGCCCCGTATAGCATCAGCGGCATGCGGACGGAAATTGCGCGTAAAGTTGCCTTGAAATTCCTTTTGGCCTCGCGTTCTTCCCTAAGGCGACGCAGAAGTTCTTTCTCTTTCGCGGAAAGCTCCCTCGAAGGTTTCTTTTTCGCCCTTTCGGCCTTTTCACGCTCCTCTTCGGTAAGGCCGTGTTTATTGACGGTGAACTTGCCGTTCGGGACTTCATCTATCTTCGCATCTTTTAGAACTTTGCGAAGCTTCTCGAAATCGCGGACGTCGATTCGGTCGGCCCGGAGCATGTCATCGTCATAGAGGGTGTCGTCGGCGAAACCGCTCAGAATGGCACGTGACGCCAATGCGCGTTTAAGTTCCTGCATAAGCGTATCTGCATCGAAAGGACGCATGACAGAACCCTTGAGCGCGATGACAGGGCAGAAATTCAAAAGCGCTCCCATAGCAGCCCTGCGGTCTGAATCATCCCCGCCAGAGTTGCGATTTGTATCGGACAGACGCGCAGCATCGGCAATCACCTTCAACGTGCGGTCAGGCGCGAAATCGTAAACATAGCAGTTCTCCTTTGCGCAACCATCGAGCCAACCTGGAGACTGGACGCGGAAGATTGTCTGGAAATACCGAATGGCCGAAGTTTCGTAACGTCCGGCGAGCATGAAGACAGCCGACCATTCAGGCACGGTCACGCCTGTCGTAAGTTTTCCACACGAAAGCGTAATGGTATATTCGTGCGTGGCAATTGCGTCGCGAACAGCCGCCAACGCTTCACCGCTTGGATCGTCAGGATCTCCATCACCGGCAACATTTACCACGCAAAAGCCTGGCATCTGCTCTTCAATAAGGTGCTGGAGCGCAAGTGCTTCCTTCACCCCGGGAACAAGCCAGAAGGTGTGGTGAAACATTGCACGGTTTTCATCAGTCGCAAAAGGAAAACACGTTGAGGCTGACGGCGTGCAGAGAAGCGTGAGGAATCGGCGCACGTCACCTTCATGGACGAATCGACCAATCGCACCTTCCGGTGCAGCCGCATGGTCGATTTGAGCATTGCCAGTCCAGACGCGGAAAAACTCCTTGAAGTTGAAAACGGAACCGCGCACATCTTCTGCCCTGTAGCCGCCGATTTCTGCGGCAAGGTCATAGACGAACATTGCAAGACGCGGCAAATCTTCGTATGGATTAGCATCACCAGCATGTTCAACCGCCCAATTCGCCTTGGCGGTCTGCTCCATCACATAATCCCAGGTAGATACGCCACTTTCACGATAGGCATCAAGGATATTGAATGGTGTGCCAGAGAGGGCGAGAAGCTTTTGAGTCTTTTCATCGTGGAAAAGCGACTTTACAACTTTGTCGCCAAGCGCAGTCTGCGTTCCTTCGTGCGCTTCATCCACAATTACACAGTCCCAATGTGCGGTGAAAACATCTATGTTCTTGTCAAAATCACCGCCAACGACTTTAGAACCACGCAAGTCTTGTATGGACGCGAAATAGACAAGGTGTTTAGCGCCGCCCTCGCAGAGTTCGTCCACTTTCGGACGGTCATCCTCTTGAACACCGGCCTGACGGGAACCGTAAACCCAAGAAGCCGCGTCCTCCGGCCGTACAAACACCATGTCGCGGAAGTCCTTGAACCAACCATCGTTCACTACGGGCCGATGCGTAATGATAATCGTTTTCTTGAACCCCATTCGACGAACGAGTTCCAGCGCAGTAACCGTCTTCCCGAAGCGCATCTTGGCGTTCCAGAGATACTTGGACGATTTCTTTAAGGCTTTTATAGTCTCGGCTATGAAACGTTCTTGCTCCGGACGTGGCGTGAATGGTGTACGTGTTTCAGAAGTTTCGGAGGCGGAAAGAGTCTTTCGCCCTGCTTTAACGGCGGCAATAGCGTTTGTTGAGGTCACAAGATCCGTCTTGAACCATTCACGGGCAGACGATCCGTTAGGTTGTACCTGTTCTACACCGGAGTTTTTGAGGACGCGATGAACGTGATGGTCGCGGAAACCCTCATGACTACCATCCGGGAGCTTACGAACTGCAAGTTCGGTGCGAAGCAAATTGTATGACGCCCCTTGCGTCCTCGTGTAGGAATCGATACGTTTCTTGGCGGCAGCGTCAAGTTCCGGCGCGTTTGGAGGAACTCCATCAAGGGAATGAAGCCCCTTAACAGACGCGTCACCTATCTTAAGTAGCCCATCGTGCCCCGCATCAGGCGAATTGTACACGTAAATAGTTTTCGCCGAGAATGTCGGTGCAAAAACATCGCTTCGCAACGCGGAAAGATTTTGTTGACTGCGTGGCATTACTTATCCCCTTTCGGAGTTCTACGGGATACGGACTTCTTTTTCGGTTCTGGCGGCGGCAGGGCGCGGAGTGCCATAGCCTCTTCGATTGCGGCACGTTCGCGCATAAGTTCCATCTGAAGTTCCTCGACCGTCGGCAGATTAAGATGGTACTTTACCGCAAAAAGGTTGCGCTCGTGTTCGTTGAGCGTGTAACGGATGACCGCCTCATCTCTGTCGGAGCCAAGAACGATTCCTATCGGCGGATTGTCGCCGGGATTCATCATTTCACGTTCGTAGTAATGCTTGTAGAGTTGCATCTGCCCGATATCCTGCGGCGTCACCTTCCCGACTTTAAGGTCAATCAGGACAAAGCACCGAGCAATGAAGTTGTAGAACAGGAGATCACAATGATAAGTCTCGTTCCCGATCTGTATGGGACACTGCTCACGCACAAGCGCAAAACCACGCCCCAACTCCAGCATGAACTTACTAAGGTGTTTGACTAGCCCTGCTTGAAGATCCTTTTCTTTGTACTCCGCTGGGGAAATACCGGCAAACTCCAAAATCGCAGGACTGCGGACGATATCTCGAGCATCCCTCTTCCCTCGCTTAACCAGTTTCCCAGCCGTGGACAGATCGCTGTGGTTCGCGATCAGTCGCTGGTAGAATTGCGTTGAAATCTGGCGTTGCAAATCGCGGACGCTCCATTTCGACTTAATAGCTTCCTCGAAGTAATACTGCCTCGCGGCCTCGTTTTCGACGGTTATAAGGGTGCGATAGTGAGTCCAGGTCAATTTGTCACTCACTGCGTGGCAAATTGGAAACATAAGATAGAACTGCCTCATAGTGCGCAGGTTTGAGCGCGTATACCCCGGTCCAAACTCTGCCGTAAGCTTTGCCGCTATCCGGTCAATCAACCCGTCGCCGTATGTGGCCCGGCCACTTCCGCCCTGCTTTTCGACAATTTCGCGTCCGACGTTCCAGTAGGCTTCGACCATCGCCGAATTGGCGACGGCATAGACCGTTTCCCGGGCGGAAGCGATATAAGCTCGGACATGCGCGTAAAGTTCCCTTTCCGCGCTCTCGACAACCTCGACCTGCGATAGGGACGCGCGTGTCGCGTCCGCTACGCCTTTCAGTTTTCTCTTAGCCATATCCACCTCCGTTTTCTACTATCGACCTAAATTCAATAGGTTGACCTGTCTCCCAATTCATAATCTTGCAATACATGCCGAAGTGCTGACGATTCCCCTTATTCCGACACCCTGGACATTCCTCAACTCGCGTTTCAAATGTTCCGTTAAGGTTTGGGATTTTCGTCACTTTCGGTTTGCAGCTCATCGGAACAACAAACTTGAGCCCATCCATCTGCCAAATGTTCCAACTCACGATATCTGCAAGTTCCAAAAGGTCATCGTGGCTTATTGGCGTTGATGAACAATAATATTTGTAATACTCCAGTATCGTCCAAAGAATATTTTCGCGAGCCAATAATACGTTATCGCCCTGCCACTCAAACCCAAGAACGGCTTTAAGGGCCATTTTTGCGTACTTCAGCCATTCTTTCGGTTTTCCACCGACATTCTCAGTCACAATCCTCAACTTACGGTCAAGTATACCAATCCGTTCAGGGATAGGGATTATATCGCCTGTGGTGGTGTCATATCGACTGACAAGAAATGGAGCCTCGCCACATGTAATCTCAAGGCGCACTTCGGTTACGAAATCAAGCCAAGTCTTCTTTAACTTCTTTGGAAATACGATTGACTTTTTTGTCGCTCGCCATGATTTATGGCCCTCAACAGTAAACGGCGATGTCTTACGTTCAAACCATGCCGCATCTATGAGATTGTTCATGTTGTTGCAAATCCACGAAGGCGTAAACACCTCGGCTTTACCGATGACACGCTTACGCTGCTCTTCTTTGCTTTTGTCAACACGTGGGCGAATAATTTTGTTTCCCGGACGAGAAATGGCATCCGCATCGATAGGGTCATGAATCCCCATCTTGATGCCAAATATTGATTCAAGATGTTCGTACCCATCGGTCATCCAAAGAATATTCTTCCCCGTTGTCCTGTCTTTGAGAAGAATATCCAACACATCTCTTGGGATCTCAGACTCCAAGATATCTCTTTTCCCCAAATCAAGATCAATCACTTTATCAGACATTCATTACGCCCTATACTTACTTATCATTCACTATGAAGAATTATATCAAAACAAGAAAATCTTTGACATACCCATCCGATAGTCTATCAGGAATTTTGCAAAATATGACCGCGGGGGTAAGAAGAGTCCCGCTCAGAGGAAGGTATGTCAAAAAGGAAAGAAGAAGAGTGGTCATCCTACGCCATAAATATGCAAATACTTCCCTCTGCGCACATTGGAAGTGTAACAAAAAGTACGCCGAAAATCTCTTTGGAAAGGGGTGAAAATCAGCGTCAATTTCGCCTTTTTAGATGATCAATTTTGCCCATATTGACTCGGGATTGCTTCGGTATTCCCTCAAAAAGGGTAATTTGTTGATAACTTTCCCTTCTCTTCGGCCTCGATTTTTCGCAAGGAAGTGACTGTAACGGCGTTAATTTCGCCAAAATTTTGCAGTATCTCTTTACTCTCTGTCACCTTATACATTTTTAACAAACCCGAGCCCCCCTGAAGGCACATTTCTTCAATAAAAATTCTCAAAAAACAGTATCAGAAATACCGAATTGTTGATAACTCAATTTTTAAGAGGCGAAATCATCCCTACCACAGAGGTCTGTGAATGAGGGATTATCGTTCGGTTATGCTTTCGGTAGGGATCATGTATGAAGATCAATTCAGTTTTTATAAAAAGTAAGAGGGCCGTTATGAAGAAAATTTGGGTTCGTATCCGCTCGTAAAAGTGTCTGAGGTTCGTTCTCAATATTGAGATCTAAACACTTTTGTACGCAGTGTACTCTGCACAAGACAAACGCGACCATTGCTTAGGATCGCGTTTGTTCCGTTCAGTGAAGGTTTTAGGAAGTTATATCAGGATAACTTCACCCGCCTTGACGCTACAAAGCTCAGCAAGTGTCTTTGCAGTGAGATAGAGCTTGTAGGGGTGACGCCCTGCGGCCAGTTTATAAGTGGTAGAGCGCCCTTGCACGCAGTCACCTACTTCGTATTCAAGGATGTGTGCTTCATGCAGCCAAAGCTGACACCCACCTGCACCCAGTGCCGTAAAGGTCACCTCGTGCTCTGCCGGCACTTCAATCCACCCGCGCACCGAAAGTCCAAAAGGCTTATCCGTAGGCAATTTTGCACGAATCGCCGCCGCATCATCTGCCAAATAACCCGCTTCCGGAATCAAGGTGCGGAAGTTAGGCACCCACGGCCATTTATCAGCGCCGTCAAGGAAAAGTCGAACTTCTGCCTTAGGAAGTACTCCTTGCAGAGGCGTAGCGGGCATAGCGAGTTTATCGATGCCATGCGGCGTTTCGCCGGGCGTGTGGTCTGCAGTAACGTAAGCATTGCTCCAGTTGCCCACTGCATATGCGCCAAGCGTGCCACATACTTCTGGCACCTTAGCGATCGGAATACGACAATTAATGAGCAAGTCACGCATCCAACGCACCCTTTCAGCATACTCAGGCTTGTTGGCGAGGTCCGTCTCCTGCGAAGGATCTGTTACGACATTATAGAGTTCAACGAAATCTCCCTTGCCGCGATTACGGATCAACACATAATCGCCATCGCGCACCATCTGTTCAAACCCATAATCAAACGTAGAGCCCCCATCTTGGTATTCCACATAAATGCGCGCCGGCAGCTGCGTTCCCGAGCCCGTAAGTTCTGGCAGAATTGAGACGCCATCGCAGTGGGCGGGTTGCGGTAACCCTGCGACATCGGCGAGGGTTGCCATCCAAGCGGGGAATTGGAAGGGATGATTCGTCTGACGCGGAGCACCCTCTGCCGCAGGAATCACGCCTGGCCAAACGGCAAAAGTCGGTTCACGCAGACCGCCCTCATAGCTCCACCGCTTCATTCCCTTGTAAGGTCCATTCGAGTCAAATTGACTCTCCACCCAATTTATTCCCCTCGGCGCGAGGTACTCACCCGCAGGTCCATTATCAGAAGTGAAGATAAAGAGCGTGTCATTTTCAAGACCACGAACCTTCAAGAAGTTCAAAAGATCACCGAGCGCATCGTCCAAACGACGTACATTAGTGGCATAACGCTTCTGCGAATCCGAATCATACCCCTGGTAGTCAGGATGAATGTAAGTGTTTGACGTGTTATTATTCAACACACCTTCCTTGAAAGGCAAAAATCCTTGCGCATCCTTTTCCCACTTCACGCCACCACCCCAAGCGGCATCCGTTGCATCAAGCGCAGGATACGCCCGCCCTGGGACGTGGAAATTATCGCGCTTTGCAAGCTTGGTGTCCCCTTGCGTCTGCCACGATCCTGCACCATGTACGGTGGTATAACAGGCATAACAGAAGAAAGGCTCTTCACGCTTCGCCTCTTGATGCGATTTGATGAGTTGCTTAATCTTCGCCGTGAAGAGGTCGGTGTCATAACAAAAGCGTGCTTCTTTATTAGAAATCAAGCGACGATAATACGTGGCACCCACATCTATATCGCGTTCAAAATCCATCGCGCCTGCGCCCTCGTCTGCGCCTTCAGAGAGCGCAGAATAGTGTTGACGCAGCACTGCGTCGTTATAGACCGCCGCAGAGATGTTTTCAATACAAGGCGACCCATTTTTATCCTTGCGCCAATCGTAATACTTGTTATTCTCCGTATTATCGCCATACCACCGGTAGAACGAGTGACCGTGACCATGTCCAGGATAACCGTAAGAGTAATCAAATCCCGCATCACATGCCATCGCGCGACGCGGCTGGGGCCCCATACTTTCATAACCGCCCCCGATTCCCCACTTACCGATATGCCACGTGGCATAACCCGCAGTCTTCATCACCTTGGCAATCGTTAGATCCGTTGCGATCGGCGCATCAAACCGATTATCACGCACATTACAGTGTCCTTGGTGCTTACCCGTCACCATTGAAGCACGTGCCGGAGCGCAAACTGGTGCGGTCGTATATGCATTTGTCATCATCACACCCCGTTGAATCGCCTTATCCAAATTCGGCGTATCAATGTGCATCTTATTTTCTGTGGCGCGACGATTCTGCCAAAAGGCTCCTAAATCGCCCCACCCCAAATCATCACATAACACCAAAATGACATTCGGCTTCTTTCCAGAATACTTGCACAATGCCCCTCCTTCACGCATCTCACTCGACACTTCAGCACTCAATGCTGGCAGAACTCCTGGCATTGCCACTGCAAAAGCACCCATCGTCTTCAAGAAATCTCTACGCTTCATACATCCTCCAAACTTTCTAATATTGTAACGCAAAAACGCCCCACGATACAAGCCTCTGTCTTATCTGAGCCAGCAGCACACCCGCCTTATCTGAGCCACAGGGCACCCGCCCTGCGCTATCGTGGGCACCCGTGCCACCGCGCCGGGTGCTGCATTGCCCCGAGCGAAGCGAGCACCGCTGCCTCATTTGAGCCAGCAGGGCACCTGACCTGCGCTACCCCCGAGCGAAGCGAGCACCGCTGTCTCATTTGAGCTAGCAGCACACCCGTGCTGCGTTATCCCCGAGCACCCGCGGCACGATCCCCCGCAAGTTTCTCAGCGATCGCATTATGACGCAGGCAAACCTGCCGCTGACAAGGCGCATCCACCGCGTGCTCTGGCACACTACTCAGTAATAACCTCCGTCCACACCTAAATCCATCAATCGCCCGAGCAGGAGGCTTATAATCCGTGAGCGTATGCGGCACAAAGGAAATCACCTTCACCTCTGGCACCTCCGCATACACACACTTCAAAATTTCCTTCTCCGCAGGAGCAACAAAGCCACCCACAATTACGCCGCCCGCTTTTGCCACCTCAATCGCCAACCGCTTCTTCTCTGCAATTACCGCTGAAGAATCCACGCGATGCACCACAATTACCATCATCCAAGGCGCATCCAAGAGCGCCATATTCCCAACCGCCTGCCAGCGATACGCCATCGGTAAAGCAACATGCTGCACCATTTTTACCCGAAAATCCTCTGGTGCATGGCGCGTCAACCACCACCGCCGCGGATTCGCCTCTGTGTACTCAAGGCATCGCCCATAACTCTCATACGAACATGCCAAAAAGACGCGATACTTCCGCTCCCAAAGCGTCGTATATCTCCCCTCTAATGCACACGCCTCCTTCTCTGCCACACGCCGCATCCCAGACAAAACCGACAAAATCGAACGCCCTAACGCCTCCTTCACCCGAATACATAAGTGAATATGGTCCGGCATGATCGCCATCTCATCAATCACAATCGGAAACCGCACACACATCTGCCGCAAACAACGATCCACACACCGCCCCTCAGGACTCCACTCCACCCACTCTGGCGCAGTCACCTCCCCCAAACATGCCCGCCTCGGCGCAGTCACCATTGTAATGAAATAACGCCCCGTCCCCTTTAAATCATGCAGGGGAGGTGCAATTACAGTCACATTACGTGAATGCCGCTGAAATGGATACTCCGAGAAAGCCATACTTACAGTATAGCAAAAAGCCTCCGCAGCGAGCGGAAGAGCCAAAGAAGAGGACGAAGACTGTGGGAGAAAGAGACGGTGAAAGGCAGCGCAGGTGCACCGCCCCTCAAATCAGACAAAGCCCCGCTCCGCATCATCGTGGGGCCCCACCCACTGCGGTGGGTACTCTCATCTGAGCTAGCAGGGCACCCGCCCTGCGTTACCCCCGAGCGAAGCGAGCACCACTGTCTCATCTGAGCCAGCTGCACGCCCGTGCTGCGCTATCGTGGGCACCCGTGCCACCGCGCCGGGTGCTGCGTTATCCCCGAGCGAAGCGAGCACCACTGTCTCATTTGAGCCAGCAGCACACCCGCCCTGCGTTACCACAAAAAAACGGCCCGCATTCCTGCGAGCCGCTTTTTTGTGAGCTTAGCCACTATTCGCTTATTCAGCGATGACGGCGAGCTTGAGCACCACGGTGACATCCGCCATGAGAGCGATCGTGATGTCAGAGGTGCCGAGGTTCTTGATGGGCTCTTCGAGCTTAACCATTGCGGCATCAACAGCCACACCTGCTTCGGTGAGGGCCTTGGCGATGTCCGCAGCGGTGACAGAACCATAGAGCTTACCTTCTTCGTCACCTTCAATCGCCTTAACAGCGATGGTGAGGGTCTGGCCCTTGAGCTTGCTTGCCTTATCAAGCGCTTCAGCCTTACGGATCTTGAGGAGCTCTTCGCGTTCCTTACGGATCTTTTCGAGCTTGCGCAAAGCATTCTTGGTGAGGGGTTCAGCGAGGCCCTTGGGGAGAAGGTAGTTACGAGCGTAACCGTCGCGAACGGTCACGGTATCACCGATCTTGCCGAGGAATTCGACATCATCCATGAGGATCAATTGAACTGCCATTTGAGTATTCCTTTCGGTCAATTAGGCGAGGAGGCCCATATTACGGGCGCGGCGGATGCCCTTCTTGATGTGACGCTGCTGGAGAGCGGTCACGCCAGTGACGCGGGCGGGAATGATTTTGCCGTATTCGGTGACGAAGCGGCTGAGGAGCTCGACGTCATTGATATCAACGATTTCGGTGGGTTCCAGGGCGGCCTGGCGCTTGCGAGGGACCAAATCGGTCTTAGGCTTGCGGGAACCGGGGCGTTTAGGTTTCATAGGCATGGTTAAAGTTCCTTGCTTGTCAGAATCGCTTTAGAAGGGAAGATCTTCGTCGTCATTGGCGGCGGCGGTTGGTTCAACGACAGGAGCCGCAGGCGCGGAGGCCTGACGTGCAGCCTGAGGCTGTGCCATGAGTGCTTCAGGTGCGGCGGGAGCCCAATCGCTACCCATTGCGGCACCATTCGTATCACGGCGACTCTTTTCGGGGGAGTAGAGGAACTGGACGCGGTCGGCGCGAACACGCAAACGGCTCCGCTTCTGTCCTGTGGTCTTATCTTCCCACGAATCAAGCACCAAACGGCCTTCAACAAAGATTGGGCGCCCTTTGGTGAGGTACTGACCGCAGTTTTCTGCGACCTTACCCCACACGGTGACGTCCACGAAGGTGACGATTTCACGGGTCTCATTCGTGGTACGCGAACGGAACTGTTCGCTCACGGCGAGCCCAAGTTCGGCGACGGTTTCGCCGGAAGGCGTCTGCTTCATGTCCGGGTCCCGAGTCAGGTTACCCATTAAGAAGACTTTATTGAGGGTCGCGGCCATTTTCGAAGATCCTCGCGGAATTAGGCCTCTGCGGATTCGGCGGCCTTGGCGTTAGCCTCAGCGCGTGCCTTCTTCTCGGCGGCCTGCTTAGCGAGCTTGAGCTCGACGATAGGATCAATCGCCAAGATCTGGAGACGGAAAATCTCTTCGATGAGGGCGTAACGTGCGCGGAGCTCATTCACCTTGACGGGATCGAGCTCGAAGCGGATGGTCAAATAGGTACCGCTTTCTTTCTTCTGCTGAATGCGAGCGAAGGTCTTTTTACCGCGGTCTTGGGTATCGAGCACTTTACCGCCAATGCGGGTGATTTCCGCCTGCATGCGCTCAATGGTTTTCGCCCAGGCCTCATCGCGGCCAGTTTGGACGAAGATAAAGTTAGCGTCGTACTTTTTCATTACAACTATTCCTGAGGGTTCGTGGTCCGAACTGCATTAAAACGGTTTTGAGCCTCTTGAAGTCCTTGGTCAATCCAACAAAAGACTGCCTTTGCGGCGAGTTGCGCGGTCTCATTCGCTACCGCGGCCTCTGCTACGGTGAAACGGTGCAGTACGAAATCAATGAGTCCGCGCCGTTCATCCGGAGAACGCCCTGCGCCAAGTCGGATCCGGGCAAATGCCTCAGTACCGAGGTGCGCGATGATGTTCTTCAGTCCATTATGGCCACCGGCAGAACCTGAGCCACGGATGCGGAGTCTTCCAGCAGGAAGATCGCAGTCATCACTAAGGACAAGAAGATCACGGGCGGTCGCGCCGTAATACTTCAGGAAGGGAGCCACACATTCACCCGAGAGGTTCATGTAGGTCTGCGGCTTCACGAGCCACAAGGTTTCACCCTTCCAAAGGGCTTTGGCAACAAGTGCTTTGAACTTCTTTTCGGTCTTCCACTCTACTCCAAGCTCTGCCGCTAAAGCATCAATGGCCTTAAAGCCGAGATTGTGCGGAGTTTCGGCATATTGTTCGCCGGGGTTCCCAAGACCTACAAGTACTTTCATTACAGTTGTGCCGACCAGCTTCAAAGCAGCCGGTCAATGAGTTACTTCGAGATTTCGCCGAAGTCAACGTGGGTCACCTCACCGGTGATCACATGATTCTGAACTTCGTAAATCGTAACGGAAATCTGAACGCCAGCGATGTCGAGAACGATCACGGAGTCCGCGGTCTTCTTGCGCATCGACATTTCGTATTCATGGGCGTCCAGCGCGATAAGGGTCTGTTCACCCGTAGCGCGCTTCACAATGGCAGGAATCTTGCCTGCACGACGTAAACGACCGGCAGCGCCAGATCCTTGCTCGGAACGCACAACGGCGGTGAGAGTAATCTGATTCATGGATGTAATCCTTGTTTCTGTAAGTTGTCCGTGCCCCGCTTACGACAAGCGGAAGAGCGAGGAGACGGACTGGTTGTTATGAATGCGAGTAATCGCTTCGGCCAAGAGCGGAGCCACAGAGAGCACATGCACTGGCAGACCCGCTTCCTTGTCAGCCAAGGGGATGGAGTCGGTCGTGATGAGCTCTTCAATGAGACCGTTGTTGTTGCGAAGGCGGTCAATGCCCACCTGCGTGAGGGGGATGTGCGAGACCACAGCGCGGACGCTCTTCGCGCCCTTCGACTTCAGAAGCTTTGCAGCTGCACAAAGCGTTCCACAGGTCGTCGTCATGTCATCAACCATGATTACGTCACAGCCATCGACGTCACCGACGACGCTGAACGCATCCACTTCCGCGGCACCCAAACGCTGTTTCGCAACGATTGCCAGGCCTGTGCCGAGCATCTGCGAGTAAGCATAAGCCGTCTTGACCCCGCCGGTATCGGGTGAAACGACAAGCGGCTTAGCCAACTTCATCTCGCGCAGGTATTTCACCATAACCGGCGCGGCGTAAAGGTGGTCCACGGGAATATCAAAAAATCCTTGGATCTGCTGTGCATGCAGGTCCATCGTCAAAACACGGTTAGCGCCTGCGGCCACCAGAAGGTTGGCCACGAGCTTAGCCGTAATCGGCACACGCGGCTGATCCTTACGGTCCTGACGCGCATAACCATAATAGGGAAGCACGGCCGTGATACGACCGGCTGCGGCACGACGTGCGGCGTCGATCATGATCAGCAATTCCATCAACATTTCATTGGGCTGACCACAGATCGGCTGGACAAGAAAGACGTCCGCGCCGCGCACATTGTCTGTGTACTTGCAAAAGGTTTCGCCATCGGGAAAGTGACGAATATCAATGCCGCCGAGCGTGGTGCCCATACAAGCAACAATCTTCTCGGCCAAAGCCTGATTCGCTGTCCCCGAAAACACCTTGAGGTTTTCCATCTCTGCGTTCCTTAGTTTTGTTCCAGACGCTGAAGGCAAACTGGTTGCCCGACATGGATTCGAACCATGACTATGGGCGTCAAAGGCCCGTGTGCTGCCATTACACCATCGGGCAGCGTCTGTACGCTCGCACGCCAGCAATTTTGCAACGCTGGATGCGCAAGCACCCTCTCTCCCATCTCCGGACTATCCGTAATTCCACAAACCGTCGCGCCACTTCCGCAGAGCAAAACGCCTTCGCATCCTGCCGCTTTCAGGGCCTCTGCGGTCTGCCGAACCCTCGGGAAAAGCCGAAAACACGGGCTTTCAAGGTCATTAAAGACCGCCTCAGCCACCGCTTTCGCTTCCCCCTTATGAAGAGAGAGGCACAAATTATTGCAAAAATCCCCCTGATTTGTCAAGCCTTTTTCAGTAATCTCCCCCGCCACTGCACGCGCCTCATCAAGTGCACGATAAACCTGCGGCGTCGAGCAGTGCGTTCCATCATTGACTAAAACCAAGGATAACGGCCGCGCATCCGGCAGATTTAACCGCGCCACGCGTTCGCCCCGTCCCCGCATCCGCACTGTACCATCCAATAAAAAGAGTGCGACATCCGACCCCAACTCAGCCCCAAGTTCACACAATCGCGCCACAGATAATCCCAATTCCCAAAGGTTATTCACCCCCTTAAGCACCGTCGCCGCATTTGAGCTGCCGCCCCCTAAACCACCCCCTAAAGGAATCCGCTTCACAATGCGAATCGCAGTCGGCAAAGTGTGACCCACCTCACGCTCCAAAAGGCGCACCGCCCGCACCGCAAGATTTCGCTCTATGTCCGCAGGCATCGACGAGAGATCCACCGTCTCGCTCCGAATCTCAAGCGTCGTCTCCGCAGCCTTCTCCAAATAAATATCGTCCCCCAGCGTGACCAACGTCACCACCGAGTCTAAATCATGAAATCCATCCGCTCGCACACCCGAAACCGCGAGCGACAAATTAACCTTCGCCGGAGAAAAATACTGCATACACACAGTATAACAAAAAGCCACCCGCCGTGTGCTGCGGCACTAAAAAAGCGGCCCGCATTGCTGCGAGCCGCTTTTTTGATGAGATCTTAGTCAGACTTACTTACTGCTTGATAGCCTTAACTGTGATCTTCTTACCATCGATGGCAGTAGCACTGATGCCCGTGATGGAGACCGTCTCACCATCGCTCGAGGAATCCCTGCCGATTTCAGCGCCGTCAGCGTAGAAGGCGACTTCCACACCTGCGCGATATTTAGCACCCGTGACGCCAGCGGTGATGGTGACGGTGTCACCCACATTGGTCATCGCAGAGATACCGAATTCGTAAGCCACGGTGAGCACGCCATTTGCATCCACAATCGGTTCCACGTCGAAGACTGCGAGCACGTCAGCCACATCAGCGACTTCAGCAGCAGCGTCAGCGCCCTTGGTGGTGATGGTGTAACCGGTGATTGCTGCCACACCAGCGTCAGCCATAGCTTCCTTGATGGCGTCAGCAGCAGGAGTGTTATCGAGCTTTTCATCGAGGACGATTTCAGTCACGACGTAGTAACCTGCATCTTCACCTTCGCCTTCAACAGCAGTGTAATCGGCAGCGCAGAAGTTCGTACCAGCGCCTTCAATGGTGTTATTAGCAGGGTTGAAGGTCTTGAACTTACCGCCCTTGACAGAGATCGTGCCACGATTATTGTCATTCTCGTTGAGCGTCCACACGTTTTCAGTGTACTCGAACGTACCACCAGTGATTGTGACCTTACCACCATTCTTGGTGTAGATCGTATCGTTCTGGTGTGCAACATCGGTCGTTTCAGTATCGCCACCGCAAGACCAAGTACCACCGTTAATGACGGCGTTACCGCCATTTGCCCAAAGAGCGCAAGCCGTGCCCGCATTATCGGTGTTAGCAGTGATGTTACCTTCGCCAGTAATGGTCAACGTACCACCCGTGACAATGAACACGTCGCCATCAGAGGTAATATTCTTACCAGCGAGGTCAATCGTCGTGTCAGACGTAATCGTGATGCCTGCCGAGGCGACTTCCACATCAGCGAGAAGCGTGATGGTGTCACCTGCTTCAACAGCAGCCTGGAGGGTTTCGTACTTGGCTTCACCCACCTGAGCGACGTAAACAATGTCGACCACGGTGTACTTGCCATCAGCGTAGACAGCCTTCTGGCCATCCAAGGTGGTAACGGTGAGACCTTCAGGAGCGGTCAACGTACCAGCGCCTTCAATGCCAGGAGCATCGGTGCCATCGCGGAGGATGATGTTAGTAACCGTAGCATCAGTGATGGTCATTGCACCGCTGTTGTCCACATCGGTCACTTCACCATCAACGAGGGTTGCGACACCGCAGTTCCAAATACGAGCAACCGTGCCACCATTGATGGTCGTAGTGCCGTACCAGTCAGCCTGATAGTAGAAGTTGTAGATGGAAACGTCAGTTTCTGCATCTTCACCAGCAGCAATCGTGCCGCCATTGACGATGACCGTGCCATAGTTACCAATCACAATGCCACCATCGGTGGTGATTTCACCGCCGTTTGCAGCTGCGATCGTGAGCGTAGCACCCTTCTTCACATAGATAGCGCCGAACTGATCATCCATCGTTTCAGCAATCGTCTGGCCATTGAGGTCAATGGTCACATTCTGAGCGATGTCGAGACGAGAATTGATGGTCACACCAGCCAAGAGGGTGATGGTGTCATCAGCGTCAGCAGCAGCGATAGCCTCAGCGAGGGTGGCGTAGTAAGTGTCACCCACCTGAGCGACCATGCCGTAGGCAGGATCTTCAACCACGCCATAGATGCCTTCATCGTTTGCTTCCGTCTTGTAACCTGCTTCGCAGAGGTCAGAGACGTCCGTATTGAAGGTCGCCGTAGCATCAGCCTTCACGATGCCTGTTGCGGCCGTTTGACCGGCACCGGCATAGGAAGCAACGGCTTCAGCATTGTCAGAGGTAAAGGTACCGCCTGTAATAGAGACCGAAAGGTCTGCATAACCAGCGGTTTCATCAACAACGAGAGCGTCACCGGTCGGACCGCAACCATTGTGATTTTCACCATAAGCATACTTTTCACCCGTTCCGGAGATGGTACCACCCGTGATGGAGATTGTACCGGCCTTAGCATAGATTGCCGTAGTGCCGGAAATCACACCGCCTTCAATGGTGAGCGTACCTGCCTGAGGCTGATAGATTGCCACATCATCACCATTGTTGACGACCTGGCCACCTGTAATGGTGATGGAGGTGTCTGCACCAGCGTCGCCACCAGAACCCTGAATGGCAGCCCAACCCTTCGAATATGTCAAGAGGATACCAGCCGATTCCAACGTTGCCTTACCATACAGAAGGACAACATTGTCACCGTCCCAATCCTCGCCTTCGGTGCGGAAAGAGGTCAACAGCACATCTTCGCCAACAACCACCTTCGTGGTCAAGCCAGCATTCTTCGTGCCCTGCTGAATCACAACGCCAGGAGCCGTGATGAAGCCTTCGCCAGTGAGCGTCAAGGTGCCACCTGTCACATGAATCGCGGGATCAGCCGTAGAAGTCAAGGACTTACCATTGAGATCGATGGTCGTATTAGCCGCAATCGTGAGGGTTTCGGTGAGCGCGAGTGCCTCAGAATCAGCATCTTCTGCGATCTGGAGCGAACCACCGGCAGCAAGTGCGTCAAGTGCTTCAGCAACCGTTTCACAATTCACAGCTTCGTCGCCAACCGTGACAACAAAGTTCGTCTTCTTCGCCACAGCGAGCTTGACTGCGCCGTCTTCGGCAACGCACTTGAGGCCCTCGGGAGCGGTAAACTTCGTGAGGTCAAGGCTTGCGGCATTAGCGCAAGTGAGCACTGTAGCACCGGCTTCACCCGACACCGTCACTGCGCCATTGAGCGTCACATCACCCGTTGCGGTGACAGCACCGTCAATGATGGAGCCTGCGTTGAAGGTGATGGTATTGTCAATAGTGCCAGTACCACCGATCTTAGCACCGTTTTCAACCACAACAGGGGCAGACCATGTGCCATTGACCTTTGCCGTATAGGCATAGTCGCCATGGACGCAAATCTTGCCCGCGTACTTCTGATTGGCACCAGTCGTCGCTGCGCAGAAGGTGAGCGCACGAGCACCAGCGACCGAGATGTTACCAGTGAAACCACTGATATCCCCCGTAATGCGAATCGCATCTGCAGGCGAGGTGTGACTCAGACTAATGGCACCTGCACCAGTCCAAGGACCCGTGAAGGTATACCTACCGGCACCAAACCCATTGGTCAGGCTTAAGGTGCCATCAAGCTGAATCTTCGCAGCGCAAGTCCATGTAGCATTATTGAAATAACCCGTGACCGTGTTATCGGCAGGGATTACAATCGTCGTATCTGCATCTGTGTACTGAGCGAAGGACAAGCCGTTATACGTGCCACCTGCGATTTTCACCGTGCCGGCGCCCGTCACATTGCCCGTGCCGAAGATGGTGTTAAGGTTGCTCACGGAGACCGTAACGCCTTCAGCAATGACCGTACCACCGGTGTAGGTGTTGTTGGCCGTGAAGGTGACAGCCGAGGTGTCAGAGATGATCACCTGAAGGTCGCCGGAAATCACACCCGAGTAGGTCGTTGCGCCATCACAGGGGTACTTCGTCGCATCTCCGAAAGAACCGCCATCTGCGAATTCCACCTTGCCTGCGCCAGAGATAGCCGCAGAAACCGTTGCAGCACCGAAAGACATACCGCAGATCTTGGCAGGTGTTTCTGCCGCTTCTGCAATCGTAATCGTACCTGCAAGGCCGGAGCCATTGGCGAGCGTCAACTGAGCACCGCCTTCAAGCTTAAGGCTATTGGCGTTATTGTTGAAGTCACACAGCCATGCTGCGAGGCGGATTTCTGCACCAGCCTTTGCAGCGATATTCATTGCCGTGGTCGGAGCTTCGCGCACATAGATAGCACCTTGCTGAACATCAATTGCGGGCTCTGCATCCGTTGCGAAGAGAGCGATTACGCCTGTGCCCTTCTTCACGAAGGTACCTGCACCCGTCAAATCCTTCAGGGCAAGCGCATGAGCACTGCCGAAGGTGTCAGGATCTGCGTCCGTGGTCGTGGTGGCGTAGGCCACCGTCTTGCCTTCTGCGATATCCATCTCAGCGAGGGCGAGCGTGGTTTCATCAGCAGCGATATTTGCTTCTGCAAGGATCTTCGTAGCGGTAATCTTACCACCAGCGATGGTGAGCGTGCCTTCGCCGTTAACAACGAGCGTACCCACCGTCACACCTGCTTCAGGGATGGTGATGGTGGTGTCTGCAGTGATGGAAATCGTAGCATCTGCACCTTCAGCAGGCACGAAGTTAGAAGACCAGTTGCCAGCAGTAGCCCAATTGCCATCGACCGGTCCGGTCCAAGTGTTCATTGCGCCGATTTCATCGGCTTCAGCATAAGCCACATAGCTCACGCAGTAGCCATCGGCCTTCGTTTCGAACTTGTACTGACCCACGTTCTGCAAGATGTCAGTAGCTTCAGCGGTAACACTTTCCTCAGAGGTAGTCACAGCATTTTCAGCGACGCTGAAAGTCGTACCAGAGGTGTAAGTGTACAACGTGCGCGTAACGACCGTACGACCCGTCAAAGTGCTATCGCCGAGGTCAAGCGTCACGCCACCAATCGTCTGTTGGCTTGCAAAGGTCCCCGTGGTGATGCTACCTTTAAGACCCAAATAAGCGGTGCCGCCAGGCATTGGCATATTTTCGAAGACGAGACCTTCTTCGGCATCAATATTGTACGTATTCGCCGTAGCATTGTTACCGCTTCCCTTATTCGTCACGGTCATCTTCGACGTGTCATCAACATTGATTGCACAAGTGCCCTGAAGTTTCTTCAACGTAGGCACCTTGACATGAACACCATTGGCAATGGTAATCTTCAATGCCCAACCTTCCAAAGTCGGCGTGTTTACCACTTTGTAGCCATCTTCATCAGCGGTAATCTTATCGCCAATCAAATCGCCATCAATCAGACCGACATCCCATGTATTGGAGTCAGGCGCACCCGGAACGACTGTGCCTGTGTAAGGAATCCAATAGGTTTCAGAGCCATTGGTACGGGTGCCGATGTACCAGTTGGACAAGGTTGCCCAACCGTCCGTACCACCACGGTAAACCAAAGAATAGGTCACGTCATCCTTGGTGTAGCCGATCGTTTCGGTGTAAGCGGTCGTCACCGTTGCGCCAGGGAAGATGGCCTGTGCAGCAGCCTGACTGACTTCCAGTTCAGTCACATTGACCGTGACATTGTTGCCCACGATTTCAATCGTGTGACCCGTGATGATAGAGTCCATTTCCAAGGTCACACCGTCAGCGAGCTTGAGCTGCACCTCAACATTGGTCAATTCAGGCAATGCAGAGGTCTTTAATTGCTCTACAGGCTGAGTGGTCCAGTCAATAATCTGAGCATTAGGCAAAGCTGCGCCGGTATTGATAATCTGAATGGCCGCAATGCCGCCACGAGCGGTAAACTCATTCGCACCACCTGCAATCGTGAGGTCACCGGAAAGACCATCCACGCGAAGGGCATTGGTACCATAAGCAGCGGTGAGCGCGTGCGAAGCACCATAACGGGCGTGTGTATTATTGTAAACCGGCAACGCATACCCAAGCGTCGTCGCACCGGGCGTCCCGATATAAGCCTGCCCATTGATGGTCACACTGCGGAACTTATAGCTGCCGGAGTCGGTCGCAGCATAAACGATAACAGAATATTCCTCGAAGGGGATCCCTGTGAGCGAAACCTGCGCATGATCGCCACCGTCGTCAAGATAGCCCTTCAAGAAGGCATCCGTCGCGGTTGTCCATTGATAGCCGTTGTTTGAGGAATAGGTGAGTGCCATCGGATAGCTCACAGCCTTTTCACCCGTCCAAACATTTAACGCACTCTCCGAACCACTA
>JAZUPT010000027.1:0-18385 GCA_045605345.1 Candidatus Spyradenecus sp. | reverse complement strand
CCGCCCCCAGAGATTTTTCTTTTCACCCTCTCCGTCTCTTAGTCACCCGCTGTCCAGTGTGGTACCAACCGACGGGGACGCTGCGCTCCCCGTACCCCTCGCCTCACCCCCTGCCACAGTGGGCAGGGGGCCACGATAAATGCCGGCTTCTAATCGGCTGCTGTGCGCTTCGTCCCCAGAGTTCTTTCTTTTCATCCTCGTGAGTGTCAGTAAAAGCATCCGTCAGGATGTGTAGCGTGCAGGACTCAGTCTTGCCGCAGGTATTTTGGCGTTCAGCCCACGCTTCGACTCAACTCTATTGAAATACTAAATGAATTTCACTGAAATACAAAACGAATTTGACTGAAATACAAAATGATTTTCACTGAAATACAAAACGAATTTGACTGAAATACAAAATGATTTTCACGGTCAATTCTTAGACTAACTGCACCATTCTGACACAAGAGTGCACTTAGTTTGCCAAGAAATGCAGTTAGTTTGCCAAGAAGTGCAGTTACTGTGCCAAATGAAGCGATTAGTCTGCCAAAAAGGGCATTTATTCTGCCAAGAAGACAACACTCCCCAAAGACCGTACATAAAGGTGCCTTTTTTTGGCAGAGTAAATGCACAGCCATTTTTGAAGTTTGGTAGAGCGTTTAACTCACCAAAAATGCTATACTAGATGCGTTCTTTAAGTAAATCAGGTGTTAAGTTAATCTCCTCTGCTGGGATTTCTTTAATTCCGAGTGCATCAAGAAGTTTTTGACCAAATGTAGCACTAAACCGCGCAAGAGGTGTCGTGTCGCCATATGAAGGTCGGACATAACTATTGATGTGTGACATCGTGAGGTTAATATCCTCTTGTGTGAGGTTATTAAAGGACGTTCCTTTTGGAAGGATTTTACGAATAAATTCGTGATTTCTTTCAATTTGCGATTTCTGATTGGAATTGCATGGGTCACAATAAAACACGTTGCAAGGGTGCGTTTTGTGACCCATTTTTTCAATTTCCACTGGGTCAGAAAATTCACTCCCATTATCTGTGAGTAAGACCGTGAAGAGTTCTCCAAATGAGATCTCTCCTATTTCGTTTAAGATGGTGTTGATTTGTTTAAATGCAGCAGTCACGCTTGCAGCATTGTTTGTATCTCGAAGAAATGCCAACATAAACCCGGAGTCGACAAACATTATCGTTAAGAGACATTTTCCTCCTTTAATACCAATTACAGAGTCCATCTCAACGACCGGTGTGTTTGGTGCTGCAGCAATAAACTTTTTAAAGTCTTCAAAAGTACGTTTTACTCGGCATTTCCTATCAACTTTGTGTTCTACGGGCTTCTTTCGTGGGCGTAGTGTACACATTCTTGGAAAATAATGGCGGCCAATATCTAACAACCCTAAGTCTCGATAGCGATACAACGTTTTCTCGTTGACCGTGAAGTGTTCAGGTGAACTCACCATAATCGCATGAATGGATTGCCCTTTTTGGAGGCGAGGCAGTAGAATAGTCTTTAATGCTTTCAGTTCGTCATGTGTTAAATTCGCCCCTTGGCGACTCTCTTTTAACACAAGAGACCTTGTATTTTCTGCGTGTTGGGCATCATAGATGCGCTTATCCAAAGGGCATTTGTTGACCCTGTCACATCCGTTGCAAACAAAAGACGGGTTTTCAAGATGTTTGCATGTACGCAAGATGAAATCTGGACAACGTTTGTTGCAATCTTTACAAAGATAGCAAAGACGATCCTTACACGAAGCCTTGTTGCAAATATTTGTCCGCGTACATGTCTTATAAAACTCACACCGGTTTTTGCGTTGTCCAACAGAGACGTTCGTAGAAATCATTGAGTGCCTCTTAATTTCTCGCCGAATTGTCGAAACACTACGGTTTAACAAGTCTGATATGCGTTGCAATGAGTAATTGCTATTCAATGCTGACATGATTTGAACTCGTTCATCAAAGGTCAACTGACCTTTTTTCGGTACTTTTTTCATCTTTCTATCCTTTGTTTTCCATGATGTCACGATGACACCACAAACGATAGTTTAAATGAGAATTGGCAAAGTAAACGCCTCCCTCCCCTGGGGAGGGACCTGCTATGTTTCCGATCCATAGTCCAATGTAAATCCTCTTGGCAAAGTAAACGCTTTTTGACGTTTGGCAGACTAGCTGCCTTTTACCATTTGGCAACTTAAATGCACCCATTTTTACCCACTAAAGTGCATTTACTTTGAGAAATAACCCTGAAATTCAAAACGAATTTGACTGAAATTCAAAATGAATTTGACTGAAATTCTAAACGAATTTGACTGAAATTCTAAACGAATTTGACTGAAATTCTTTTTGTGTTTCAGTCATTTCATTTCAATACTTTGTACTCTATTTGCTGCAATGAGTGATTACTATCCAACGGTGACATGGGTTGAACACGTTTATCAAAGAACAGCGAGTCTTTTCTTGGTACCTTTTTCATCCTTCTATCCTTTGTTTTCTTTCCATGATGTCACTATGACACCACAAACAACAGTTTAAATGAAAATTGGCAAAGTAAACGTCTCCCTCCCCGGGGAGGGGTCTGTTATGTTCCTATCCATTGTCCAATGCAAATCCTCTTGGCAAAGTAAACGCTTTTTGACGTTTGGCAGACTAACTGCCTTTTACCATTTGGCAACTTAAATGCACCCATTTTTACCCACTAAAGTGCATTTACTTTGAGAAATAACCGCCTTTTTCTCTTTTCATCTGAGCGATAAAGGAGATTCAACTCACCCTTTCCGATTAAAGAAAAGGGCCTTACCCCACGAGAGGCGATGCCGCACCCCTCCGCACCACGCTTATGATCCCCACCCACATCTCCCCCACTCCTCCCCCAGCAGTCCTGCGTAGCCGCACCCATAACCACCAAAAGAGCATCCGCAGGATACACAGCGTGCAGAACTCAGTCCTGCCTGAGGGGTGTGGGGGCGAAGCCAGCCCCCTCCTCACGCTACACCTCTCACCCCTAATCCTCTAATCCACAGGGCCAAAGGCCCGGATATATGCGCCCGAGCCCGAAGGGCTGGGAAATCCACAGCGAGCCTCGCTCGCGTAATCCACAGCACGCGCAGCGTGCTTATCTTTCTTCTGCGGGGTTTATTTGTGGCATTGGCGGGGCATTGGGGGGACGTTTACTGAGGCGAAGGGCCCATGCTTTTGCGAGGCGATCTTCGGTTTCTTTTAGGTCCTCATCGGACATCAAGCCCTTTTGATGTAAGGCGCGCGCTTTTTCCAAACGGGCACGATGGCGTTCGAGCGGAAGTTTTAAATCATCTGGAACAGGTGGACGCCCAAGCGCCGTCAGAATACGCACCTGCTCTGTTTTGGGGAATGCACTCAATGGCACTGAAATCGCGCTGCCATCAAGCCTTCGGAAGCGCAGAACACCAGTCGATTCATTTAGCGATTCTGGCGTAGCGTAAAGTTGAATGCCGGCATGATTGGTAAAGACCTGTGCCTCTGGCGATGGGGGTGTCTCTGCACGTAAACTGCTCCATACAAACGCAGAGATGAAGATCCAAAAGCAAAGGGGCGATGCGAGGGACATTCCTGAGCACTTCATTGAGTTCGTCATGAGTGAGAAGTTATTCTGTTGCGGCAGGGAGTGGCACGGTATCCACCTTCACACGAACGAATTTGGAGGTTGCTTCCTCTGGCAGGAGATAGACTGTGGCCGTGGCTTCATAGGTGGAGGTGACATTTAACCTCTGATAAGTGGCTGCTTGCTCCACGGGTTCCGTCCGGAATGCTACCTCTGAGAGGGGCTCATTTATCTTTTCACCTGCTTTAAGGGCGTAACTGTGTCCACGCGCAATGATAAATTCTACTGCGGTGTGTTGATTCGTATCGTTTGGTCTAAAGGCGATAATAGCCAATTTATCGTGTTCATTGAAGGGATCTGTGCCAGCATAGTACTCATCACGATTACTCATCCCATCCCCATCGTAATCTGCATCTGCATCGTAAGGGCCATCGATTCCCTCCACGGCCATATCAGGTGCAATCATCTCCTCATATTCATCTGCCACGCCATTTTGGTTTTTATCAGTCGCGAAAGCGAGGTCATACTTCACAAGCGTCCCCGCTTCTGGAAGTGCGAGCGCAGTGGAGGTAAAGGACGAACCACCGATTTTCACCTCCAGCTGCACCTGGACCTCCGTTTTACCATATGCATCATTTTCCGTGAGGGTGGTCATCGGCACGTTTACGATGTAATTGTAGCGTGTATTCGCAATGGGATAAATCATTCCCTCTGCCAGCAAAGCCTGATTATCTACCCTGCGAATTTTCACCTGAGCGTGGGGATCTGCAAGCGAAGGTTCCAATCCTTCCGGGTCTGTGATACGCCCGATATAGGTGACAGCAGGAAGCTCCAGTGCCATCAATGGGAAAAAGAGCAGCCCCGCCATCGCCATTAAAGAGGATTTAATTGCAATTTTCATGACACATTCTCCTTCGCTTAATTTCCTTCATGCGAATAGGTTCGCAGACCCAGCAAGATATCACGAACGCCCGGATAGGCACTTGTGCCATAGATAAATGAGCGCATTGCCATTTCGCGGTCAGCATGCATCGCCCCAAAAGGAACAATCATCAGCCAACGCGTATTCCAGACCGAGCGCCCAATCAGACGCGTGGAGCCTGTCTCTTCCGCATTGCTACCGATCGAAGCACGGAATGAACCGTACTTGCGCAGACGCGAACCGAGGTCTGCACCGCCTGTGACACCATCATACAACGGCTGCCAATCAGGATCATTCAGTTGCGATTGACCCACATTGTAAGGCAACGGCACCGTTTGATCGACCACATCATAACAGAGCACCTTATCAGCATTGCCTGGCATTCGGAAGTAATCATTCCCCGCAGGCACCAGATAAACTTGTGGCGTTGCAGCCAGCGGCGGCGTGCTGCTGACCCCTGCGGCTGGCACATTATATCCTTCAAATAAGACTCCTGTGCCCGCAATGCGCGTTGCAAAATCCGTAGGCGAGAAGGCAGAATCGCCTCCCATCAAATCATTGCCAAAGAAGTTACGCGCGAAGTCAATCGTTGTTTCAAACGGAATAATGAGACCCGGTTCAGCGATATCATTATTCGCAGATGATGCAAGCGGTCGGCAATACCGCATAAACTCAGGACTCGTGCGCAGATCTGCCACCGTGTAACGCTCCAAGGCAGCCTTCCATGCAGCATCACCCTCATGATTATCCTTGAGACGAAGCAACTCACGCCGTAGCGAGAACCATGTCAATTCCTTCTTCGGATTATTAATGCCGAGACGCGGCTTCAACACCATATAGTCTGCCTTCATCCGTGCAAGAATATCCGAAAGACCCGCATCTCCATGGGCTCCAGCAAGCATCGGCTCCCCCTCAGCAGATAAGACGCCTAAAGCACGCGCACCAATAATCTCTCCACGGAAATCATCCCCTGCAGACCCGGAAGAGAGTTGGCACGTCTCGTAATCATACGCCTGCGCCGTAAGATAGGTATAACGCTGAGCCAAAAGGAAGGCCTTTTCATATCGCGCGAGCGCTTCATTTCGAAGTTGGCGGAAGAACATATCATTGTAACGCAAACGAGCAATGCCATCCGCAGCCTGCTTCCGCAGACGTTTACGTTGCGCCAAAATGCCTTCCCCTCTATTAATCTCCTGACCAATCTTTTGGAGTGCGGCCTGCAAACGCGCATTTGCGATTTGAGCCGTAGCTACGGCATTGGCATAAGCATTCCCCTGTGTCAGCAAATCTTCACGATAACTTTGAATCGTACTGCGCATAGACACCTCATTGCCCAAACGATCCAATTCATTCTCAACGACATCCTTGAAGCCATTGTAAATGCTTTCCGCGATTTCCAGAGTCGCTCCCGTCACTTTGGCTGCAATCTTTAATGGTGCCTCCGTACTTTCTGACACGGTCCCAGCTACACTTTGCGGAACATTTGAGCCATTAGCCAACCCCGCCACCACCCAAAAGGCCGAGTTCTTTATCATTCTAGCTCCGAATGCGGCTACTTCATATGACGTCTCGGCCGCAAATGCTGTTGAGGTAAGCGTATTCAAAATAGCAGTGGCGGCATCGAGCGCAAACCCAATGAGAGTCACACATTCGTAATAAGCGACAGTCGATTGGAAGACCGACTTCATTTCCTTCGTAATGGTATCAATCAGGTCGCGTTGCGCTTTTACGGCACTCAATGCCCCGATATAATCCGTGTAGCAGATAAGAACATCTGCATAAGCCTGCTGGATAGAGCCAGTGACACGACGCGCCCCAGTGATTTCATCGGGTTTAGCAATAAAGCCATCTGCGGTAAAATTGTAGGAAAGCGTGATAGACTCCGCTCCATCCGCCACATTTAAATTACTTGCACCATCAGCGATATAGCCGTAGTTTTCATCATCCAACTTCACTTCTAAGACAAGCGACTCTGAATCACTCACAGGGACATCGGACAATCCATAGGGTGACAAATCCATGTACATATAGTGGAACAAATCTGGTCCATCATAATCCTGAGCATAGAGTTTACCCGGACCGATGTCGCCACTGTATGGTTTACCATAAATTGCCACCAGGTCTGCATCTAATGCACCTTCTTGATTGGCCAATTGCTCTTCGTAAGCCGCCTGAGCTTCTTGGATTTGGCGCAGACGATTTCCCAGCGTTTGAACATGATTAAGGACTGTGGCAGCATTTTTGAGTGCCACTTCTGCGCGTTCAAGAATTTGTTCAAAGTGCGTATTGGAGCCATCTTCCAATCCCACAGGTGAAAGATCAAAGGGAGTGGCATTTTGTTCAAGCCCCAGCGGAGATGCCCCAGCATCCATCTGATCCAAGGACGCCATAATCCCGGCAAGCGTCTCAGGCAAGTCATTCAGTGCATCTGCGGTGACACGATTAATCCGCAAGAGCCCATCATCACGGAAGTCTGTCGAAAGACCATTCGTCGAGAGCGTCGTCCACGATCCGCCTGTGAGCTGACACGCCACGCGACCGACCGTATCACGCACAGTCTCCGTGGTAGCATCAGCGTAAGTATGTAAAGCAAACTTTAATGCCGTGCTTTCAGAAATCAGTCGCTGACGCGCAGCATGAAGTTCCTCATCTGTACGCATAAGCCCCTGCCACCAGCGAATTTCATGGAAAGTGCCCTCCGTACCACATCCAAGCAAAAGTTCCGGCGCAGCAAGCGTAATGGCGGGTTGAACGCCCTGCTCTTCAATCGTAGTCGTCCACTTTCGTACACCTGCGCTATCCAATAAAGTAAAGTGCAGTCCATGCTTGCCCGCATACTCACCACGCATCAAGGCAAACAAGCATCGTTCTCCTGTGGGAAGATTACCTAACGCGTGCGTGGGCATTGCATCACCCTGTTGAATCGAGAGCGTCAGCTCGCCCGACTGCGAACGCGTCACAAAGAGAAAATCATCGCCGTTCTTATCCGCGAGCGAGAAGAGCATGGTCTCCGTAATTTCATTGGAGAGAGAGGGCTGTTCTGCAATCACCTCCACTTGAAATTCAAGCGTGAAAGGAAGAAGTGCACCATCGGCCGATTGCGTTGTGTCACACGCGTCAGGAAGCGGGATTACAATTGTAGGCGAATAAGGGCCATTCTTCGGACGAATCGCATGATACTGCCACACCTGTTCGACCTGTGGCCCTGCGGGCAGAAGCGAATTGCCCACAGCCCACCCATAGAAAGCACCTAATGCACCGCGCGTTCCCCACTCGCCATAACCAAAGGCGCGGTTTCTATCCTCATCAAGATAACCGGCACCGGGAAGACCACCGTGGTCACGCCACGCCTTCTGTGCAGTGCGTTCCATAATGGAGGCAGCCGTCGTTGCGAGCGCACCAGAGAGTTCACTGAAGCGATTTTCTTCATAGTAGTCATTATTCACGACAGCGTCGGCCATCAACATTTCACCCATGCCAGGCGTCCCCCACGAGAAATTCGGATTACGTAAGAGACGATAATAGGTCTTTACTGCCGAGAGATAATGACCGTACGCATCACCATGTCCCTGCGGATAAAGTTTGGCCGCAGTTTCTTCATCAAGAATGCCCGTTTCAGAACCTGTTACGTTATAATTGACAGCGTAAGCCACCTCACCGGCATTTATCCCCTTCGTGAAATTCCACACCAGGCGGTTATACCACGGGCCGACCTGCTTTGATGGCGCATCCTCAGCCGAACGGCCTCGCAAAAGTGCCAATTCCTCATCTAAAAGTGAGGGCACCTGATTATCAAAACAGAAGAGCGCACTGGAGAGGGCCCCATAATCAATTCCAATATTCGCATCCTCCACACGTGCAAAATCCGCACCGAACCCAATCGTTGGATTCAGTGCATCAGCATAAGCTTCATCACCCAAAACGCAATAGAGGTCCGCCAACCGCGTGGCCGCGAGCAACAACTGATCATTCACCGCACCCGTCCCGGAGGTCTGATTGATACTCATTGTCTCAGCTTTATTCAGAAGCGTAGCGTAGAGTTGGATCAAGCCCACATTGGTGAGGTTATCCTGATTCAGAGCGACATCTCCTACATACGGTCCGCCGGCCTGCTGAATCATTGTTACCGCAGTTTCAGTTGGGTTCGTATACAAATCTGTCATACGTTGCGTGAAGGGCGTCACATTATTGAGAACGCGCTGAATCCATCCCTCAGCTAATGTGGGTCCGCACCAGTCACTCCATAATCGCGGATCGTCATCTGCGATGTCTGTTTTATCTCCATCACGTTCTTGAATGGCGGCCTTAAGTGTTTCAAGAACCTCAGAGCCGGCCTTTGGCTTATAACGCATGACGAAATAACGATTTACCATGTTTTCCAGCGTATCGCCCTGAGCACCGATTAGGAAGCGTGTGAGGCCCTCTTCTCTGGCATGCAGCATGTACCCCTCTTCATAATTTTCAGGTATGCGTCCCGATGCGGTGGGCTCTGCCCACTTCCACTCAAAGGTGAAGTCATTGGCATCGCCTGCAAAACCTTCGGTGTACAACACGGAGAGTTGCTGAGAGAGGAGATTCGTGGGGTCTTCACGAACAAGAAGTGCGCCAGTATAAAGCTCTGGCACGACTTTTACGATGTGCATCGAAATAGGATCGCCTTCATCCACAATCGTAGGATCGGGATTATCATTTTCCAATAAGGCAAGATAGCCACTTTGTGTTGCGGAGAGAGACTTTGCCGTCAAAGCATAGTGATCCACAGGCTTATATGTGGTGTTCCACTCCACCTGTGCATTTGCATTTGTATTTATTGTGGTTGCAACGAATGAAACCGGCTCTGCCTTTTCTGCAAAACGCTTTCCTTCGACAGGGGTATCAAAGAGAGCCCCCCAAACATTGATGACAGTGTCTCCCTTATCATTGAACAAGTCTCTTAATTCTTTACGCTCCTGCTCATTGAGCAGGTTTAGATGAAGCATGCTCGTACCAGCATTCTTCTCTTCCATTTCACCTCGCAAACGGACACACGCAGTTATCTCTGCCGTCGCATCAATGTAGAAGCGGTCAGCCACTGAAGCCGGGGCCCCGCTGAATGTGTAACGTCCCCCCTTGTAACTTACACCATCCTCTCCAGGCACCAAGCCTAAGAAGCGAATAAAATCAGTCGTGGTCGGGATGCCATAGTTCGCTTTCGGGCCTGTGGCCTGAATACATGTGGGATCAAAGAGAATTGCATCTGCATCCGCATACACGAGCGAGAGGCTCTTAGCACGCCACACTTCCGGAAGACCATTTATTGCAGTGGTGAGCGTCTGACCTAACTTAAGCGTAGGGACATTATCCGGCCATTTGATATCCCAATGCCAAGTCGTAATATCCTTCCCTGCACTGTCTTTATAAGAACCTGCAGGCAACCACTCAATCATATCCTCTGTATCAGTCTTACCTGGAGAATCAAATGACGGATCATTTCGATAGTACATCGAAATATCCAATTTACCTTCACATCTTGCCCAAATCTGTCCTTTACGATCGCGATAAGCCGGCGTATTTTTCTGACCCCCATCCTTCCAGGAAATCGGATCCACCCATGGATCAGGCATTAAATCGAAGGGATGCGGTCCGGGAAGGATGCTTCCTGCCATGCAAGTCCCGCTAAAAGTGGGATAGAACTCAGAAGTGGCCTGCACGCCCAACCATTTCATTTTAGCTCTTCCATCGAGCGTATAAGAAACCAGAACGCCTGGCTTCGAAATCAGATTTGAGTCATCTTTATCTGAAGAGACCTGGGCATCACTTCTATTCAAATCACAACGAAATGCCCAAACAGTATAGCCGCCATCCCCGGCTCGAATAAAGGCATGCTCTTCATTTGGATTATAGCCTACTGCATTCGGATCTGGCTGACGATAAATCGTTGGCTCCGTATCAGAGATAATAATACCAGCACCTTTAAGTGGTGCTCCCGGCGTGTGCGCCGCCAGATGCACACCCCGATACTTCACGTCTGTCACGACATCTGTCACCATGCGATTCGTATCAGTCGTTGCCAAAACCTCTAAATCCGCATTCGCCTCAAAGGTGTAAGCGAGCGTCAAGGCCGTATCATGTTTATCAGGATGGCGATGTGCCAAATCAATGAGTGCCGTTTTGGAGAAAGGTTTACGCCAAAGTGAAATTTCGTCTAACAACACCCCCTCAGCGGCGAGCGTGGATCCCATAGCGCCAATGCCCCCGGCAAGCACCTCAAATAACTGCCCGCCCTTCATGATGGGCCACCTCGGATAATTCGTCCCGGTGGGCGCACTGTTCGTCGCCAAATCAATCGTTACATCATCAAATCCTTTATCTGCTGCATCCGCTTCAATCAGATGACAGACCGCCTTTACGTCATCCTCTATTTGAAGCGTCACCTTTGGATTCTCGCTCCGTTCAAATGTTAATGCCACAAAGACCCACGTATTGGCAGGAAGCGCACTCTTTGCAGTAAGTGTTCGCTGCGTCGTGAGGATGTCATCAGAGGCGAGTCCCACAATCTCTAATTTCAGTTCTTCCGCTTGAAGTGAAAGCGTCAGCGTGTAATCTTTTGCCACATTTCCCAATTGAAGTATCTGACCTTCACGGGCCCCATTTCGATTCATCCAGAAGGCGAGCGTTCCACCCTCCTTGAAGAAACGGCGTTCGGGCAATTCAAGCGAGGCATTCGCCGTTGCCAACTTCATTGCTTTGCCACTCTGGGCAATGCTTTTCCCGGCACTTCCTAAGCCTGAAGCCAAAACAATGGCCGGGGCCTCATCCATCTCTGGCCAACGCGGCATGTATCGTTGCACAAGCGTAGGCGAAGTAATCGGCTGAGGCATGCCCTCCTGTTGATAACTTCCTTGCCACCACACTTCAATCTGCCGTTTTTTTGCATCCTTCTTTGCCGCACAAACAGGAAAGATTGCAGAAGGAAGCGATGAGATGGAGTCAAGACTCGTCTCAGCTGAAGGCTGCTGATAGAGTTGCGGATTCCAAATGGGCGCGGAGGTATGTTCGTAGATATAACCTGGCAATGAATCATTTACTTCCGTAGCATAGGAAATATTGCCCAGTCCGCTAAGGTCTCCCCCGCGAGGCACAATTTCTTCACCGACTAACCATTCCACTGCGTCTGCGGAAAACCAGTCAGTATTTGTGTTCGCCACTGCCCGAACAGGAACAAACCAGATATTATCCCCGGAGGTTAAACGCAATGTCCAATATCCCTCTGTGGCCCCTGCTTCAAATGTAACCGTATAAGAAGCGTTTGAGACATCTTGTGTGACGGTTTTAACCCCCTCAAAGCACCGCTCAACAGTCGGAGTATAGCCCGACTGCGCCCCCACCATTAAGGGCAACGACGTGCCACCATCCACACCTACCACCTGCGTAAGGGGATGCTCACTCCAAACACAATCATACGTTGATTGTTCAAAAGGCCAAAGCGTATCAAAGGGGTCTGCCTCTTTCCACCAGACCTGCAAGCGCATATTCGCAGAATCTGTCGGACGGAGCGGGAAAACCTGACGATTCTGTGGATTATTCGCAGTCGTTGCAAGGTGTTGATAGTAATAGGCTCCCTTATCATCCGTGGGAGTAATCATGGTGGGATACGCTTGTAAACCGTCAATCGGAAATCCGCCGCCATCCGGTTTCAGGGGTTCACCCACATAGCCTTTCAGCATCACTGGTTCAGGTTGAGAGACCTCAACAACTTGCAGCCCAAGCAACTCCTCATAGCTCCCTGATTTGTAATACGCGGCCACAAATTGCCCCCGTAAGTCGCCATATTTTGTGCGGTCGCCTTGAATGACATGAATTGAGTTCGATGATTCATCAATGTAAATACCATGGACAACCTCCTGATTGATGACAACTTCCTGATTTGAATCATTGACACCAGGCAATACAATTGTTGTATCGCGCTTAACCAGATTTAACAGGTTCGGGTCACCCACAAGTTTCACAAAAGAATTATTGAGAGAAACCACAGGCCCCTTGTATGGATTATTTGTCCAGAAGACACGTTTCGGGCGGCCTTTACATGAATAGGCAATCTGATAGGTGATTGACAGGGTCGTTTCATCAACTAAAGGCCAATTCATCGTGGCCGCTCCCCCTGCAATGGCATAGACACGTCTGCCGTGCGGATCAACCAGAAAGTGTTCGTCTGCGTATTGACGGGGTTCCTTTTGGAGGTCTTCATAAAAAGCCTGCCAGTCAATCTCTTTACCGGAGGGTAATGGGATTTCATCTCCAAGGTAAAATTGCGGGGTGGTCAGCTCTACATCTGTCGCACCAAACATCATTTCGTGCGCTAAGCCATGCTGTGTCAATCCCGTTTCTTTCACGGCAGAAGCATCATGCTCACCAATTGCAATGGCATGTACTGGCGCGATGCCTTCAACTTGAAGTGTTGGCGCGCTCAATTGCCCACGCGAATAGTTTGAAGGTAAAAGGGAAGATTGCGCCAGAAGTGACTGTCCCACCATCGCACAAAAGGAAATGAGGCATATCAATCTCATAACAGAACTCCTTCGTACATTATTCCACGCGCATAATGTAAACCAACCACACATAGGGCGGCAGCAAACTGAATGGTTCAGGCGTTGAGGAAAGGCCCACACCCGAATCTGAGTAACCCGAACGATCCTTTGTCCAGCGCCAACGATTATTACTGTCGTCATCTATTCTGTAAAAGTCATACAGGTGAGTGTAAATTGAACGCTCAAGCGTATGCGTGTGCGAAGGGATATTCTCAATTGTGAGGGTGTAGGATGCTGCACCGCCCGTCTGCCCAACAGCATAATTGCTATTGGATTCAGAGGCTCCGACAACAAAGTAATCGCGCAAGTCTGGCGTATTATTTTCTCCATTACAAATGGCCCACCCTTTGGGAATTTCTGTTCCTACAAAAGGCATAATGCCCCCAATCGGAATTGAACCATAGCCCTCAACCCGCGCTGCACTCACCGCTTCCACGAAGACACTTGCGCCCGTCACCGTGAGCGAGCCAATCTCACTGGAAGTGGCTTTGAGGTTGCTTTGCGCCGTGAGTGAGTCACTCACTTGCAACGTTTGAATCGCGGCAGAGGAAAGCTGACATTCTTTCTCAATATCGATGCGTTGCTTTGCGGTGAAATGAATCGCATCCCCTTCAACATATTCAGCGGCGGCGGCATACGGCACGGTGAGGATCTCCTGACGTGGCGTAAGTTCCTGCGTCCCTTCTCCAATGGTAATGCCAATATAAAGCGTGGTCGCCATATTTGCAGAGAGCACGTCAAAGAAGTTGGCACTTTCCCCTTTCGCATCGACCCCCTCTTCCAAATTAACCGTAAAAGCCCCCTGTACGTCCGGCGTAACAGAATCCATTGTTACCGACCATAAAGCGTTCCCCTGCTCTGCAACATTGTAAAGCGCAAAGGTAAACTGGCGTTCTTCTGCAGGGCGTGCCTTCCATGCGGAGAAATCAAATGCCGCACCATTGCGTTCTGCTAATGCGCCATGATAGGCAAAGCCTTCTGCAAAGCACCAGCCAACAGAGAGAAGAAAAAGAATTAATGCGCTCGATTTCATCTGTGTTACCACTCCTCTCTGACTTACTTTTTCCGCTTGATGTAGTAAAGCGCCTTGTAAGGCGGCATGCTATTGAAAGCCTTCCCGACCGTATCGCTATTCTCGGCTAAAGTAATGGTGGTGGTTGAGACACCTACCCATGTCTTTTCACCCCCCGATTGATCACTGTCGCTGTGCGTGTAACCTCCCGTTCCATACGGTTGATTGTAGGTAATATTACCATGTGAATGAGAAGGCATTGTTTCAATCGTCAACTGGGCTGTTTCAGCACCTGAAGAATATCCTACACCATAATTGTCACGCATCGCACGCGGAAACTTTCCTGAAAGGGCGGTCTCAATCTCCCATCCATTCGGGATTTCGTCTTTTGCACCATACCAGAGAATTACCGCGCCAATGGGCACTACATCGTTTGAAACAGTGGGGGGCGTTTCTAACCTCAGCGTGCCAAGAACTTCTGTTGTCGTATCCACCATTACTGCATCAACCGTGGCAGCATCCGTCACCTGTAAGGTTTTCACCGTTGCGCCTGTCATCGTTTGCCCACCGTCACTTTGAAGGATACAAACAGGCGTTTTCACCGAGGCCACTTCCGCCTTTTCTGCTGTCAGATTCTCTGGGACCGCAAAGTTTGCGCCACTGGCTTGGTAGGCAAAGCGCGCACGATGTGCCTTCGGGACGAGACCAATCGCGTGACGTGGACGAAGCTCTGCTTTGCTTTCTTTCCCAATCGTAAGTCCCAACCAGAGTTGATTTTGCGTTCGTCCTTCTATTAAAGCTTCAGCGAACGTTTTTGAAGCTTCATCAACCTTTGAACCGCACCCTTCAAAGAGTGTCACCGCAAAGTTCCCCTGATCGCCTGGTGTTACCGTTACCATTTCACGCCAGACAGGAGTCCCACCCGTCTCGCTTGTATAAAGTGCAAATAGAATTGGGACCGATTGCGTGAGCGCGATTGACGTACCATCTAAAGATTTCAAACGCCCTTGATACGTTAAACTGGGGCGTTGCCGCTCTGCCGCCATTAAAGGGATTGAGACCATCAGTGCGAAAGATAAAATCAAACCGTATTTCATAACTTCCCCTCCTACACTTATTTAATGCGAATATGGAAATAGTACACGACAAAAGGTGGCAGAAGCGTCAACGGTTGTCCACCGCCTTTCGACAGCGAGGTCGCCGATATATCCGGCTTTTGCGTCTCGGCGTGATCTTCTTCATGATTAATCCAATCTCCTCCTCCAGTGTCATCTTCACTTGTAGAGACGAAGCCTACATTTCGATGCTCTGGATCTACCGTGGAGTAAGCATGCGTATGCGCAGGTAAATGTTTCGTTGTTAAGGTAATCTTACCCTCTGAATTACCACCCGTCTGGCCCACTTTACTCAAATCACCCGTGGCACGAGGAAAACGTCCTGTCATCAAATCTGGGAGCGTCTTTCCATTGAGCGGACTTTCAGCATCTTTCAACGTTTTTCCATCGCACAGGCTCCAATTATCATTTGGCGGATCTTTATCCGTTGTCATAATAATACTTCCGACAGGAGGTATCCCGATGCCGGAAAGTTTATCTTTTAACGTCACCTCTCCGCGCAACGTCATTTGATTCGTCACCTTCAAAGCCTGTGTGGAAAGTTGCTTACCGACTAAAATCGGCGTGGTCAATGTCGTCACCGTAAAGGGAGAATGTTCTCCTTGAGTAGCCGAAAGGATGACCTGTTTCTTCGCCTCCACCTCCGGCGCTTTCAAGTTCCCATTGATTTCAAAATCACCGATAGCCTTTTCCACGCTATCTGCAATTGTCGCGTAAGCCACCGCCGGCACACGCTGGCGCGCGACTTCTTCCCACTCGCCTGCATCATTCTGATAACTGTAACGCACCGATACCACAGCCTGAGGCGCTGCTCCTAATGCGTTTGCCAATGCAGTCTCCACATCTGGGAAAGTCACCGTCATTAAAACAAGCCCCTTATCCATTGGAAGCGTATAACTCACCGTACTCACCGAGCTCTCCCCAACATAGAGCTGAGCAGAAAGCTCCACCGTATGCTTTCCCTGCGCCTGTGTGAGCAGAGCAGGATCAAAGTTAATCGAGGTCGTATAATTCAGTGCCCACAGCGCACGCGTGCAGAAAAGTAAAAATGCAGTAGAAAGAATACGGTTCATCTCAGTTCTCCTGATAAGTAGGATCCACAAGAATACGACGGAAGGTGAACTTCCCACGCACCACCAGAGGTGCTTCGTGGCGTAAGCCGGTAATCGTCCATGTCAAGCGCCCCGTATACGACTCTTCTGGAGACCAAATCGCTGAGGGCGCATCCCATGTCATTTCCAATGTATTTCCAACACTCCATGTTTCAGGCTTCACGGTGCCCATGTAGTTCTGGAGCGTATCTCCAGAAGGAGCCTTTGTCTTGAAATCCCAATCTAACCCATCGTGTTCTGGATGATAAGCATGCTTCCACGGATTTGAAGGGGAGTCTTCTCCAACAGTGAAGGAACCCGATGCCTGGCCTAAAAAAGTTCCTTGAAGCGGTACAACTGGCACATCTACCGGCATTAATGGCGTAGAGAGACGAATCGTGTCATTCTCCGTTCCCGGTAACGTTGCATTAGGCCCATAAAGCAACTGCGATTGCTTCAGCCCCGCATCCCCCAGCACTGCCAACGTTACGCGTTGCAAGAGCTTCATCTGTTGATTCCCATCCACGTACATTAACAGGCGCACTGGCATCTTAGACGCCGTGGGCATATCCTGCTCCACAGAACCATCCGATGAAACAATGCGTGTCACCGTATCCATCTGCGCTTCTAAAAGCCAGAGTCCATTCGGCCATTTACCGTCTTTCGTATCACTCTGAAGCGTATACGCCTTCGCAGAGACAGGGATCTGCTCCATATGGTAAGCTGGTGCATCAGAACACACCGTCAAAATGGCCACGCGTGAAGCACCATCATCCGCAGTTTCAAATTGACTTCGGTCTAAACCGATAAAGAAAGTCCACGCAGCATCAGCCTCAAGTTCTTTTGAATAAATTGTATCAGGCGTAAAAACCTTCCACGCTTCTTCAGAATGGTCCAGCACCTCACGCCGATAAAGCGTGAAAGTGGGGGCACCCTGACCATTCGAACCATTCAATTTCACCTTAAATGTCTGTTTGATGCCGGTCTGATTCTTGATTGTAACAGCTGAAAGCGTCTTGCTTTCCCCAAAATCAATCCCATCATGCGGTGACAATGTGAACGCACCAGACCAGGCCCCAGCCTTCACATTCCGCACCACCAGCGCCTGACCCGACGACAACTTCTTAGACGAAGTAACCGCAGAAAGCGTTGGCTCTGCACCAGTTCCATAAATTTGAAAATACGAAAGTGCAGACGAGGTTGGCAAACCTGTATGATACGCCTCTGCCGTCACCGTCGTCCCTATGGTGGAAATACCGAAATAATTCGTCGCATTCTCGCCCGGTTCCCACGCCATCTGACGCGCCACAGGCATGCCGACAATCGTGTCGTCAAACGCTTCCGATGCTTTAAAAACCAAAACACAATCACCCGGTAACTGATGTAAGGTGGAAGCCTCTGGCATATCACGATGCCAAGTGAAATAGCGCGTCTCAGGAGCCGCATTGTCTCCCCGTAAAGCACCTAAATCACCCACACTGATCGTGCGATACACCGAGATGGAATCCGTCTTCCAATTCGCAAACAACTCATCTGCCGAACGTTCCGGCACCACATTCACATAAATCGCATTCCACCCAACCTTGGCAGAAATTGACTGCGACACCGAAGCCTTCTCATCTGCCGCAAAAAGATGCGTGACCAAAAATAGAAAAACAGCACAACAAAAACGGGTGTAACGCATAGGGTCTCCCAAGTTCAATCAGTTCATTGGAATAATAACAAATACACTGCTCCGCAATGTAGAGAATCAAGCAAAAAAAAGAAAAGTCAAACCTATAGTATGCACGCTCCGTCCCTACCCTCAAACCACTCCCTACCCTTTTTCAAAAAAAGAAGAGCCTTCTTCACAGAGATTATCATATGAAAATCGATTTAATAATCATATGATATTCATTTTGAAAATCATATGATTTCAGTTCTTCGGCCCTTCGTACTATTTTCTAAAGTTTTCTAGACAGGTCTAAAAAGTCCCTGGCTAAAAATTGTACTATTTAAGATTTCTTCCCGAGAGGAAATTTCCCTTCAAAGTGTTGCCCCGTAAAGATTTTGTACTGTTTAAATTTTGCATGAATAGTACAAATTGTACTGATTTTAAGCCTAAAATTACCCGCCCTA
>JAZUPT010000026.1:0-12564 GCA_045605345.1 Candidatus Spyradenecus sp. | reverse complement strand
CTGGCACAAGCTTTTCTACTGTCGCATCCCTTCCAGGTCAATCCTGTCCGGGACACATTTGAGCGAATTTAGTTTTCAAAGATCAAGTTCGTTTTCGTTTTGTTTGCCGTGTGGTGATGAACACCGTGGCGCGAAAACGGGTCATATAGTCGCACAAACCCCACCCTTTTGGCAAGTACTTTTTTTCAAAAATTTTAATTTTTTCATAAATCATTCATTTTTCAATGCAAGTAAAATCGCCCTTTTGCCCAATTTCTCACCTACCAAGCAAAAACTGCGTACAAAAATCCTCACTTTTTCACCACCCCCTCCCAAGAGAGAAAACCAACCCCAACCTCCACAAAACCCTGAAATAACAAGCTTTTAAGGAATTTTAACACCTCTAAAATGACATTTCCCCTCCTACAAAACGTGATCCTCACCCCAAAAACATCTCCATTTTATGAGCCTTCACCCCTACTTTCCCCTGCCTTTTCACCCCTACTTTCCCAACAAAACCTTGAAATAATCGGCTTTTAAAGGCTTTTAAATGTTGCGAAAGCTTCCCACTCTCTACCTGAAAATGGAATAATACACCCCCAAATCCGCGTTTTTATTGCACATAAAAGGTAATCATAGCCACTTCAACACTTCACTTACCATGCACAAAATACGTACCATTCTTCGCTCAGTTCGCCTTAATAAAAGCCATAAAAGTCTTTAATAGCAACCTTTTAAGGGATGTTACACATTCGTTTTCCTACCCACGCTCTCCCCGCAAAACGCAATAGCGTCCACACAACGCGCATGTGTAAGCTGCGCAGTTCTTACGCCTCTCCCCATCATTGAAAACACTCTAAAAGACTGTAATAACGGCCTTTTGAGAAATTTTACATACATTAAGCCGTACCTTTCACACGCATTGAACTGATTGTACCAAACGACAACCCATTGCATTAATTTATTGTCGCGAGGCGAGGAAACTCGCTACAATAGTGGCGGTGCGGCGCAGTGGGCGCGGTAAATGAGGTATGGGCAGATGCAGTACAGTGATGTGACGTCAGATTCGCGATTGGTGACTCCCGGGGCTTTGTTTGTAGCAATTCCTGGTGTAAAGGTCGATGGGGCACAGTTTATCCGACAGGCACGCGAAAAAGGCGCAGCAACCATTATGGGTGAAGATGAGTCCTGTGATATTCGCGTACCGAATGCACGTCTCGCTTACGCCGAAGCTTGTGCCAAACACTTTGGCAACCCCTCCGAGTCACTCCTCCTCTGCGGTGTTACGGGCACAAATGGTAAGACCACGACCACCCTCCTCCTGCGAGAGATGCTGGCCCAAGGCGGTCTTCTGCCAGGACTTATCACCACCGTGGCCATTGAATGGCCTGGACACAGTGCGCCTGCAGACTGCACCACACCAGATGCGCGTGTCTTGCAGTCTACGCTAAAAGAGATGGTGACGGCGGGGTGCCGTGCGGCAGTGATGGAGGTTTCTAGTCATGCAATCAATCAATACCGCGTGGCGGGGTGCCACTATGCAGTGTTGGCCTTTACGAACCTTACGCAAGATCATCTTGACTACCACGGCACGATGGAAGCCTACTACCAAGCCAAGGCACAACTCTTCCGCGACCATCCCAATACACCCGCGGTCATCAATATTGACGATCCTTACGGCGCTCGGCTCTTTGCCGAACTCAAAGCCGCTGGCCACACGCGTCTCTTCCCCTACTCACCCGCGACGATTCAAGCCACCTTCTCTGCGCATGGCACCGAAGCGACCTTCCAGCTTGCCGGCCGCACGCTTAGCTTCCACACTGCACTCTGCGGACGTTACAACCTCGCCAACCTGCTCTGTGCGGCTACTGCTGCACGTGCTTTGGGCGTAACAACTGATGCGATCCTCTGCGCGATTTCCAACATTCGTCCGAAATGGGGACGGCTTGAGTCCGTGACTCCTGGAGTCTTTGTGGACTATGCGCACACAGACGATGCGCTATCCAATGTATTATCAACGCTCCGCGAAATCACCACAGGACGTCTCATCTGCGTTTTTGGATGCGGCGGCGACCGCGATCGAACCAAACGACCTAAGATGGCTGCGGCAGTTGAACGCGTGGCCGATGTGATCCTTGTTACCTCTGACAACCCACGTACCGAAGACCCAAAGGCAATTATCGCGGACATCCTCACTGGGTTTAGCGCCACTGCAAAGCCAATTACCGAGGTCGATCGCCGCACCGCCATTCACCGAGCCCTTGAAATGAAACAAGCCGACGACGTGATTCTCGTCGCCGGCAAAGGGCATGAAACCTATCAAGAAATTAACGGCGTGCGTACACCCTTCTCTGACGCGGAAGAGATTCGCGCCTTTTACGCCTGAGCGCGAAGTCGATTAAGACATTCTAAGGCGACGCACATTACAATCAAAAAGACACCAAGGATATACGGATAGATGGCCAATCCTGTCCGTTGAGCCACCCACCCCAACAGTGGCGGCAGCAATGTTGCGCCAGTATACGCGCATGCCATCTGCAGCCCCATGACCACCTGTGTGTAACGCGCTCCAAAATTTGAAGGTGTGGCATGCAAGAAACAAGGGAAGAGGGGCGCAACTCCCAAGCCAACCGCAAGCAGCCCTATTTTCGTTTGAAGCACACTGGTGGCCGAAACCAAAAGGATTACCCCCAAGAGCACGCCTCCAGCGCCCAATCGCAACATCCTTTTATCGCCCATGCGGTCAGCCACGAACCCCGCCAAGAAGCGTCCCATCGTCATACCGCCGTAAAAGAGAGCTGCCCACTTTGCCGCCTCTGCCACCGACAATCCGCGCACAAGGTGTAAATAACTTCCCGCCCAAATACCCGAGCAGAACTCTAATCCCTGCATTGCGAAGAGGCCAATCATCGCCCAACCTATCCCTCGCAAACGCAAAGCCTCTCGCGTAGTAACCGACGTGTGACACGTGTCTTCGGTCAGCGAATCCCGTTTCCAGAGTGCTCGCGAGATGAAAAGCACTACAACCATCGCACATTGAAGCGCCATCACACTCCAATAGCCATCCTGCCAATGCCCTCCACAAGCCAAAATCCATCCTAAGAGGCTTGGTCCCGCAGTAGCACCAATACCCCATGAAACATGCACCCAACTCATCTGGCGCGACGTGCCATGTAAAGCAACATAGTTATTGAGCACTGCATCAATTGCTCCTGCCCCCAACCCCAACGGCAACGCACAACAACACACCCATGCATACGACGAAGCCAAAGCGAATCCACCCAATGCGATGGCAGTTAAGAGCGTACTTCCCACCGTTACGGCCCAAGAGCCAAAACGAGAGATTAATGTATTCGTGCTCAAGGCAGAAATGACCGTGCCCGCGGAAATTAAGAGCGTTACGCCCCCTGCATAAGAGACTGGCACACCAAAGCCACCATACATTGAAGGCCATGCCGCACCAATCATGCCATCTGGCACACCCATACTGAAAAAAGCTAAGTAGATTACAGCGATAACGATTACAGCCATCACAGATCCTTTTTGCTGAAAGAAACACGCGTCTGAAAGAAGTGCCTACTACTTATGGACGCGTCCGTCCATCGCGAATAGCCTTTAAGAGTGCTTCATATAAAGCCTTGGCGCGCTCGGGATACTCTGCAATCACATTTTTCGTCTCAGAAGCATCCCCTGTCAGGTGATACAATTCACCATTCAACGGATTGTTCTTTGTACTCGGCGCATTCCCTGCGCGACGCGGCACAATGTACTTCCACTCGCCCTCGCGATAACTCATGTACCAATCCTGGCTAATAATCGCACGACGCGAAGACGGCTTTTCAGGATCCAAGAGCGCCTCATGGACATCAAAGGAGTCAGGCATTGCATCCGTTGAGATTGACACCCCACGCAAGGCGGCAAAGGTGTTACCCAAATCCACCAAGGAAAGCAACGCCTGACTGCGCTTCCCTGCGGGGATTTGCCCCTCCCACACGGCAATGAATGGCACGCGATGCCCACCCTCAAAGGGCGTATACTTCGTGCCACGCCAATGCGCGGCAGGACGGTGACTCCCTAACTTCTCAACGGCTTGGTCCATATATCCGTCATTTACCACGGGGCCATTATCCGAAGAAATTACGACTAACGTATCCTTTTCCAAACCCAACGCTCGCAACTTCTCAATCACGCGCCGCACCGAGTCATCAAACTGACGCGTGGCATCACCGCGCGGACCAAAGGGCGTTGAACCCACAAAACGCGGATGTGGCACACGTGGCACATGAATATCATTCGTGCCCAGATAGAGGAAGAAGGGCTTTTCGCGGTTCTTTTCCATGAAGGCGCATGCCTTTTCAACGAAGATATCTGCCATATCTTCATCCACCCACCGCGCCTTCTCGCCACCCTTCATGTAGCCGATACGGCCAATTCCATTCACCACCGCTTGGTTATGACCATGATGCCAATCCATCTTCAAGGTTGCACGATCACGCACGCCATCAGGTTCACCAGGATAATTCTTCTGATAATTTACCTCAATCGGATCATTCGGATCCAAATTCACGACCTTACCATCCTCCACATAAACGCACGGCGTACGATCAGCCGTTGCGGCCATAAGGAAGGTGTAGTCAAAGCCTATCGCGTTGGCAGAGGGCGAGATGGGTTTATTCCAATCCGTCTTCCCTGGCCCAAGCCCCATGCCGAGATGCCACTTGCCCACTGCGCCCGTAACCATGCCAGAGCGTTGCATCACCTTCGGCAACGTCTCCAAGCGCGGATCAATCAACAGTGCCGCATCCCCCTGAGCAATGCCTGTACCAGGCTTACGCCACGCATAGCACCCCGTAAAGATGGCATAACGCGTCGGGGTGCAAGTCGAGGCTGGCGAATGTGCATCGGTGAAGGTAACTCCCTGCTGCGCATAAGCATCGATAAAAGGCGTTAGTCCAGGCGTCGAGCCATAACAGCTCACATCGCCCCACCCCAAGTCATCGGCAAGAATGAAAAGAATATTGCGAGGCTTCCGAGTGGCCACCGACAGTGGCAGACTCCCCGACACCGCAAGGGCGGCACAACCGAGTCCAAAAGATTTCAAAAACGCACGACGAGAGGTTAGTGACATGAGTGAGATTCCTATAGGATAATGCCTATTCAAACTGCAAGCAAGCGGATGTATTAACGTTTGTACTCTTGGCTATTTAAGAACGTGATTAATCCCTCTGAAATTTGCTGCAACACCTTTGGAGGATAAACCTTTTCGGCTGCCTCTTCAGGGGTAGCACCCTTACAAATGAGTGCGTAATACTGATTGAGTGTGGCACTCAATTCTGTTGGCGCTTCGGTGCGTAACCAATGCACGAGCAACCACGATGAGGCGTATGCTGCTGTGCGATTCCGTTCGTGATAGAAAACCTCTGTGCTAAATGACATCAACGTTGCCAATCCCTCAGGCGAACAAAAACGCGGATCGCGACGTACTTCCTCCAAGCGATAGGAGAGATTGGGCTTTCCTTCTGGCTTTTTCTTCCCTGCGCTCGTGACCATCTTTAAGGTAAACGTTTCGAAAAAGGTTGCGTGGCCCTCGTTGAACCAAATCGGCACATGAATCGTAGGCGGTGTGATTGAAAAGAGGTATTGGTGGAACCCCTCATGAAAGGTCACCGTACGAATCTCCTCGCGTTGCTTCTCCTTTGAGCCCGACTCAATGTCACCACGCACGACCAACTCTCGATGCGTCGTTGAGAAGACACCTGAACTCCACTCCTCACCCGCACCAGAATAGGCGTGATATTCCTCCGGCGTAGCGAAGACGCGAATCACACTGAGCGGTACCTTCATCTTCTTCGGTTCAGGAATGTACGTCGTATAAACCATGCGCATGGCAATCATGCTATCCAAGAGTGAAGAGACAAACTTCCCATACTGCTTTGGGAGGTTGGATAACACGCGATACGGCGGCCGCTCCATCGTCTTCCACCCATCCTGAACCGTCCCAGAAGGTTTCAACTTCGAAGCAGGGGCAATGCCACCGAGGGCGCGCGTTAGGGCTCCCTTCCATGCCTTGGGCGGGTCATCTGTCGTAGTAACAAGAAGTGCGTAGGCTTGGTTTTGGTCGGATTTCAAGAAGAAAATCAAGGCGGCCATGCCCGGTGCCTCGCAGAACATCGCCTCGCGCACCGCGCCAATCCCCTTTACCTTTTGCGGAGCAGAGAAGGTCTTTCCCGTCCAGTCCTCCAACCACTGAGGCAAGCGCTTGCGTACGATCTTCCCGACTGCCTGACGATTATCTTCGTACTCCTCCTTCAAGACGTGCGCCATTAACTGATTATAGTCAGTCTTAATCCCGCGCGTAAAAGAATCCACCACACTCTTGGGCTGGACCAACTCATAAACGTTTCCGTCACTATCAGACCACTTCCCGAGACGCTGCTCTGCCTCCCAAAGTTGACGCGGATCATAACGTTCAGCCGTGCCGCTCTTACTGCCTCGTGTCCACGTGTAAGTAAAGGTCTCCACCGCAGGCGGCGCCTCTTGGCTAACGTTCTTGGGCAAGGGGATTTGCAACTGATCGCAAGTAACACGTTGGTTCAATGTCGGCACCTTCGCCACCGCCACTAACGGCAGAAGACTGAACACTGCGATTAGGATATTCCGACGAATAGGACAAGTCACGCACAAATGACGCATCTTTCACGTACTCCCGTTAATGAAACTTTATTTCCACTTCCTTGAAATAACGCATCTGCAAGACATTTGCGAGGTCTTTGACGATATTTCTACGAATATCCAATGCCACTGGCAGATTCGGGTCTTGGTGCGCAGGATTAATCGCCGTACCCACGTCAATGAAGATGCGATCCGACTTCAGAAGTAAATCTCGCATTTTTGTAGCGGGATTCACGCGCACATCAGGGCCTGGATTGCGCAAGAGTTCTATCACCTTTGAGAGTGTCACACACCCTTCAGTGACCAATTCAATCCCAGGAATCTCTGACCCTGCGGGCACTTCAGGGTCAAGCGCCGTCAAAGGCGTATCAATGGGGCGATTCAATTCACGCGCCACCAAGTCAGACGTTGAGCCACCAGAGATGATGGTCTGCACGCCAGGTTGCGTTGCCAATGCCGCAAAGGCGGTATCCTGCGTACGGTCAAAGGGACACCCTGTGAGCATTTGCGTCAAACGCGGATCGCGATAATAAAGCATCGCAGCAGTCGTATCATCCCCTGCTCGGCCACCATCCAAACGCGTTGCACGGTCCGCAGCACCCTTGCAGAGGACTTGTGCATCCACATCCGGCGCGATATTAATTGCCTCTTGCAGCCATCCTACGACCGATTCCAACCCCTGACCAAAAGGATAACCATCCGTGCCTAAGCCTGCCTGTGTAATCCCATCCGAACAGAAGAAGAGGCGATCGCCATGCTGCATCTGAAAGGTTGAATACGAAAGCTTACGCCCTGACCAACGTGGCAATGCGTAAACCGTTCGCGGAATCTCTTGTGGTTCCGTACCACGCAGATGCACCGCCGGAGGATTTTCGTATTCAATCATGCGCACTTCCCCCTCAGGGAAGGCGTGAATCATGGTAAACGTCGAATACGTGATATGACGATCTGGGCAGATGGGCAATGCGTCCATGATGAGGGTCGCCGCGCGACGCAAGCCAATCTTTGCCCGCATATACTCCATCGCCATCGTGGCAGTAAGCGATGCACAAACATTCGCCTGTTGACCACTCCCCAAGCCATCGGTTAAAACGGCCACCACCGAACCATCCGCCTGGCGTTCGCTCAAAAAGATATCGCCACTGCACACCTTGCGAAACTTGTGCCGATTAAACCAGTCCACCTCAATGAAAGGTGGCGGTGCGGGTGCTACAAAGTCCTCGCTTGCGCCAATCACAGGCGTTCCTCCAGGTCAATCGGAGCGAACATCTCCACGGCCGAGTCCAAAATCAACTCACTTTCCGCAGCATTTCGGCCCAACATGAACGCAATCTCCTGAACCGTTTTCGCCGTATTGGTTACGACCGTTCGCGCCTTTTCAATAAGCGCCAAACGCTTTTGTTCGGTTTCAGTGATATCAAGGATGAGTGCGCCTACCACCTCATGCACATCCACATTAAAGATCGTTAGGGAGAAAAGACGCCCCTCCACCTCAACCGTTTGGCGAATAATCTCCTCACCTGTCTCCAAAACCTTTTGGAACAACTGCGGATAAGGGATCAGACGCCCTAAATCAGCATCACGCAAACCTGGGTGAGCCTCATAGGCCATCTTCGCCACATCCCCCAACAACGTCGCAAAGCGTTCATTGCATTCGATAATTCGGAGTTGGCGATCGGCCACCACTAAGCCATACGGTAATGCACGGTCAATCGCTGAGCTCTGCTTCAATGCCAATTGACGCATCCGACTCACGCACATTTGCGGTTCGGCATTCTTTGCCAAAATTGCACACGCGAGCTCTCGGCAACTATCATAACCGCACCCAGCGCAGTTCAATTCATCCTCTGGCTTGAACTTACCCAAAGCATTTAACGTGGCGCGAATCTCCTCTTCTGAGAAGGTCTTGCGTTCTGACTGCGCCGTACGATAGTGACGACCAATGTCGGGGAACGTTTCCGGATCATCGGGTTGGGTCAAGCGCGCATGGCGCAATAAGTCAAGCAAACCACCCGCAGCACACCGTACACGCGTCTTCGGACCGCACACGCAACCGCCTGGGCAGGCCAAAGCCTCCACGAAGACGGGCTGTTCCAATGTCTTTGGATCAAGCGTCTCAAGCATGGATTTAATGGCTTGAATGCCCGTGATTACCATCGGCTGCAATTCACCCTCTGGAGCGAGCGCGCGGAAATTGCGTTCCACACTGCGCAGCATCCCCCCCTCAATCGGGTAATACGCACCATCGCCTGGCAACTTATAATCCTCTGCGGGCGGCAACTTATTGGTATCCTCTACCCCAGCCAAGACCATCCACCTGCGCAACTCTTCAAACGTCAATGCCGTGTGCAAGAGTTCGGGTTGCAAATCACGTTCATACTTCTTACCCACGCAAGGCCCGGCAAAGACCACAGGCGCAGACGGAAATTCCTCACGGAGCGCCTTACAGTGCGCAATTACTGGAGAATCTACAGGTGTGAGATAGGCAGAGAAACGCGGATAGTAGCGTTGGATTAACTCCACCACCACAGGGCAAGCCGAGGAAATCTGCAGACGATGTGCGCGGCTTTGTGCCATCAATTCCGCCACACGACGCGAGACAATATTCGCGCCCACCGCCGTTTCTCGCACATGCGCAAAACCCAATTTACGCATTGCCGTCACGAAGCGCGCTGGGTCCACCCCGGGAAACTCCGAAGCAAAACTCGGTGCCAAAGACAAAATCACATCCTTACGTGCCGCCACCAAATTCCGCACTGTACGCAAATCATCACGCACCATCTTCGCATGGTTCGGGCAAGTCGCCACACATGTGCCACAGTAGATACAGTCCTCTGGCGAAACCACTGCGTGGTCATTCTCCACACGGATTGCCTTCACTGGACACCGTCGCACGCACTTGTAGCAGTCGCGACACTGAGCATTTACCGAATAAACTGGGGCTAACGCATCCATCGTCTTATGCCTCCGCAAAAGCAGCTTCCAATAATGCAGGCACCGTTTCCGGTGTCACACCACTATGACACGTCTCATTAATCCACACATTGGGCCCATCTCCACAATGCCCCCCACACCGGCATCCCTTCAATTCGACCGATGCCATCTTATCATTTGCCGTCAGCCAATTGCGAACCGCTTCCAAATTCTGATTATTCCCGCGAGAAAAACACGAGCTACCCATGCAAATCGTTACTTTAACCACGTTACGCACTCCTTAACTTCTAATAGTATAGCGAAAAAATCCCTTTTGCGCCATAGGTACTAACGTGTAAAGCACGTACTGGCACGATACGGCGCACCCCAAATGCTTTAGGTCGGCAGCCCCTCTCCTCCTGTGCATCCACCGCGCGCCGCCCCTCGACTGCCACACCCCGTTTTCACACCCACAATTCCACAGTAGCATTTACCGCCAGTAGCATTTACCGCCTACAATGCTTTAGGTCGGCAGCCCCTCTCCTCCTGTGCATCCACCGCGCGCCCCCTCACGACTGCCACACCCCGTTTCCACACCCACAATTCCGCAGTAGCATTTACCGCCTACAGAGAGTAAAAAACAAACAAAATCAAAGGGCCGTGAAATTGACCCTTTGATTTTGTGTAATCTTGTGACGCCTTGAGCGCCGTGCGCTTAGAGCGCGCGGAGGCGAGCAGCCTTACCAGTGCGGTTGCGCAAGTAGTAGAGCTTTGCGCGACAAACACGAGCGTGGCCGGTCACTTCGATCTTTTCGATCGTGGGGGAAGCGAAGGGGAAGACCTTTTCAACGCCCACGCCGAAGGAGATGCGGCGGACGGTGAAGGTTTCGGTGATGCCCTTGCCGTCGCGTGCAATCACGTCGCCGGCGAAGATCTGCGTACGTTCCTTTTCGCCTTCCTTAATGCGGACGTAAACGCGGACGATATCGCCGATGGCGAGTTCCGGGGTCTTCTTAGGATTCTTTTCCGCCGTGAGGGCGTTCACTTTTTCGATGGCTTTCGCGATCATTGTCGTTTTCCTTAATGTGTATCAAATCTGGACGCTGCCGAGCAGTTCGGTCAAGCATCTGGTTTCTGCGCCAACGCTCCATTCGTGCGTGGTCGCCTTTTAGGAGGACTTCCGGTACACCTTTGCCACGATGGACGGGCGGTCGGGTATACTGTGCCTGCTCCAACAATCCTTCCGTGGAGAAGGATTCCTTCGCGGTAGCTTCCGCTCCTCCGCCCAATACGCCGGGCAGGAGGCGTGTGACGCTGTCAATGACGACCGCTGCGGGCAATGCCCCGTTAGTCAGAACGTAGTCGCCAATACTGATCTGTTCATCGGTAAGGCTTTCAAGCACACGCTCGTCAATGCCTTCATAATGTCCACAGATGAAGATCAGGTGTTCCTCTTTTGCAAGCCGCCGTGCGATTTCCTGTCGGAAAGGGACGCCCTGAGGCGTCATTGCGATAACTCGGCTATTTGGCTTGCGGAGGCTTTCGACGGCCTCGAAGAGCGGTTCGGGCTTCATCAACATCCCGGCGCCGCCTCCGTAGGGCTTATCGTCGAGCGTCCCGCGGACGTCATGTGCGAAATCTCGCACGTCTACCGCGTGGATTTCCACAGCACCCATGGCTGTCGCACGTCTGAGAATGCTTTCCGAGACAAAGCCTTGCAGCATGCCTGGGAAGACGGTCAGTACGTCGATGCGCAGGGGCACCGCAGTCTCTCCTCGGCCTTAGGCCTGAGCCTTCTGGGCCTGCTTGATGAGAGAAGCGACCGTTTCGGACACCTGAGCGCCCTGGCTCTTCCAATAAGCCACGCGTTCGAGGTTGATGCCGCACTTGTTCTCGGTCTTGCGGGGATCGTACCAACCGAGGATTTCAAGGAATTTGCCGTCGCGGGGGCTGCGAACATCGCAAGCAACCACACGGTAGGTGGCCACACGGTTGCAGCCGGTCTTACGCAATCTGATCTTGACCATTTTTAGTCTCCGAGACCCATACGTTTAGCTACCAGCGTACGAGTCATTTTAAGTTCACTACGCATTCAGTTAATTGAATGAAGCGCATAGTTTACTAAATCAAACGAAAACTCGCAAGCGGAAAATCATCACTTCCCACTTTTTTTCACGGACTCTTCACGCGCGCGTATTTATTAATTAAGGTAATACTCAAAAATCCCTGCCCCTCTACGACCTCAATGCTAATGTTTTCTACGCCTATCCCACATAGCTCTGGCTCTATCACAACGCACAAGCGAATCGTCTCCTCCGCATCTAAAGCACCCACATACCATCAACTTCACAATCATGAGGCATATTAACACTAATTGAGAACCGCGTTACGCGATTTGCCCGTGCCGTTCGCACTCCGATTCTACAATGAGGATAATTTATCTGCGATTACGAAAAAGAGGGCATCGCAACCGTTTTTATAAAAAGTGGATACATGGAAATGTTGACGTTCACACAAGTCCACTTTTCTCCAAAATCAAACCATAAAAGAACCACACCCTATCGAAACAAGTCCAGTATTTCAGTGAAATTCGTTTAGAATTTCAGTCAAATTCGTTTAGAATTTCGATAGTGTATGATTCTTTCTGTAAATTGATTTCAGAGGAAAAGAGGTCTTGGAGATAGGACGTAACCCGAAGAAAGCACCTATCATCCCCCCTCGCGAGGGGGGATGATAGGGCGCGCCGATTCGTAGTATTCTTGTAATGGTAAACAAACAGAAACACAAGGAGGTACTATGAAACCGACACCTATTAATGATACTGAACTCATGGAAATTATGCAACGCTTAATGAGCGAAGGGACCGAGGCTTTTCTTGACATCATGTCGAGAATGTATAATCTCGCCATGAAGTTTGAGAGAGAGTTACACTTAGGCGCATGTTCATATGAGCGGACTGAACGGCGCACTGGGTATGCAAATGGATTCAAAACAAAAACA
>JAZUPT010000025.1:0-41309 GCA_045605345.1 Candidatus Spyradenecus sp. | reverse complement strand
CACTTGCAGTGTAGCAAAATAAAGCAAAGTTGTCAAATCGTTATTTAAGAAAAGACTAAAATGACGCAAAAAATGCGCCAAAATCGGGTCTGAAAATGGGCGAAATCGAGTCGCAATTTCGCCTGTTTTGGGTACCCAATTTCGCCCATATTGCGACTCAATTTCGCCCATATTGACCCGAAATTTCAGCAGACCTCCCCCAAAAAAGGAAAAATTGTTGATAACTTTCCCTCCCCCTCGGGGTCATTTTTTTGTAAGGAGGCCACTGTAGCGGAGTTAATTTTATCCTATTTTTACATTATCTCTTTCTCCTTAAACGAGTTATGCAGTTTTAGCAAGATAAAGAAAATGCCTCCAAAAAACGCCAATCTGATCAAAAAGTTTCAAAAAACTGCGTCAAAACACGTGCATTGTTGATAACTTGTTGATAACTCAAAAAAGTTTTCAACAGGCGAAAAATCGATAAAAAAGTGCAAAAAGTGACAAAACTGCGTAAGGAAATTTTGAAGGAATAGAAGCGATAAAAAAGATAAACGCGATAGAAGGGATAAACGCGATAAAAGGGATGATAGAAAGACAGGAGCGAGGGGAGCTTACCGTGTCTTCGGCTGGGTGCATTCGGGGGTTTGGGGGCGTGCCCCGTCGTTTGGTACCACACAGAATCGCGGGTGGTTAGAAGACGGGGGATGATATGGGGGCGATGGTGCCCCATGCTCCAGCGAGAAGCACTGTTACATTTTTTGAGGCAAATATACCATGAGGATAATTTGATTTTTCTTATAAAAAGAGATATACTAATTAAATCATTTTACATTCAACAGAGGAGTTTTTAATGGCTATTCGCAATATTCTGGTCGTTAATGCGGGCAGTTCTTCGCTTAAGTTTATGCTTTTCGACATGGAAGCCGAAAAGATGTTGGCTAAGGGCTTGGTGGAACGCATTGGTATTGACAATCCGTTGTTCACCTTCACCGCAGGTGATTATTCTGAAAAGCAAATCGCTTGCGAAGCACCTGATCATGCCGCTGCAGTGAAGTTGGCTTGTGATGCATTGACCAATCCTGCTAAGGGTGGTTGCCTCAAGAGTTTTAGCGACATTGATGCAGTGGGCCACCGCATGGTGCATGGTGGCGAAACCTATTCTGGCTCGGTGCTGTTAACGCCTGAAGTACTCGAAGTCTTCCGCAAGTTGAGCCCGTTGGCTCCGTTGCACAACCCCGCTTGCTTGCAGGGCGTGGAAGGTTGCCAAAAGGTACTTGCTGATGTGCCGCACGTGGGTGTGTTCGACACGGCATTCCATCAGACGATGCCGGAAGAAAGCTATCTCTATGCACTTCCTAAGGAAATCTACAAGAAGTATGGCGTGCGTAAGTATGGCTTCCATGGTACAAGCCACAAGTTCGTGACGCTCCGTATGGCCGAAGTGCTCGGCAAGCCGCTTGATGAGATGAACATCATCACCTGCCACTTGGGCAATGGTTCTTCTATCACCGCCGTTAAGGGTGGTAAGTGCTTTGACACCTCCATGGGCATGACGCCGCTCGCAGGCGTGATGATGGGTACGCGTTCTGGTGACATTGACCCGGCCGTGGTGCTCTATCTCTTAAAGAATGGTTTCTCTGCAGACGAAATTGACGCCCTCATGAACAAGAAGGGTGGCGTGCTCGCCCTTGGTGGTACGGGCTCGAGCGATATGCGCGACCTCTGCTCTGCTTGTGACGAAGGCAACGAAGAAGCCAAGACCGCCTTGGCACGCCTCGTCCACAGCTACGCCATGTACGTCGGTGGTTACACGGCCCTCCTCGGTCGCGTGGACGCTATCGTGCTCACGGGTGGCATTGGTGAAAACAGCAAGGAAACCCGCGCTGCCCTTTTGCCGGCGCTCGCAGGTCTCGGTGTGACGTTGAATGCAGAGGTCAACAATCAGGTGCGTGGCATTGAAAAGATCATCTCTGGCGACGACTCTAAAATTCCCGTCTACGTGATTCCTACCAATGAAGAACTCATGATTGCACGCGAAGCCTTTGCAATCGTGACCAAGTAAATCATTATTGTGCACATCCTCTTTGATTTGAGGACATTCAAACGACTCCCCATGTCTGCCGCAATCTATATGGCAGACATGGTGGATGCGTTTTTACCTGCACTCCAAGAAGAGGATCGTGTCACAATTTTGTTGGGCTCCGCCACCCTCTTACCGTGGGAGCAGATTGAACATCCTTCGGTAACCTATCTTATCGCCCAAGAAATTCCAAACACCTTTGCGGCGCATGATGAAATGGCGGCTTTGGTGCAACAGATTCGCCCCGATGTTTGGTGGACAGCAGACACCACACTCCCGCCCCCAAAGAGCAAACACTTCTCACCCAAGATTGTCTATGCGGTGGAGGATTTTCGTACACTCTTAGGCTCCGACCGACGGAGTTTTTGGGCGCGAACAATGGCAATGCGACGTTCGCGTAAAAACTTGCACAATGCCGATGCGATTATTTGCCCTGTGAAAGCCATGGCCGCACGCATTGTTCATACGGTTGGCATTGCCGCGCGCCATAAGACATTTGTCATCCCCAATGGCATCCATCCGATCTTTCGTCACCATACCGACGAAGAAGTCTTAAACGTTCGCCGAAAACTGTTGATTCCCCAGCGTTACGCTTTGACCGCATGCACCGCCGATGTCGCCAATTACCTCACCCCCATTCTTGAAGCGATGGGTGCGAGTGAGGATGTGCCCTCCTCCACGTGCGTCGTGCTTGGCGATGCCGACCTGCCCGATGCGGTGCGTGAAGTGATTCGCGATTGCCACCTTGAAGGTATGGTGCGCTTTTTAAACATCTCAAAATTAGCACCCGCTGAAATTGCGGCACTCTACAGTGGTGCCTCGGTCTTTTTTGAACCTTCACAAGACATCGCCTACTTGCCCTCCATTCTGCGTGCGATGGCTTCTGGCACCCCTGTCATCTGCGCAGCGAGTGCGGCCAATGAAGCCCTTTACAACCAGGCTGTTTTACGCGTTCACCCCACCGATGCGCAAGAGTGGATTCGCGCCTTCACGGCGTTAACCCTCTCAACCGTTTTACGTGATCGTCAAATTGCAAACGGACTCTCCTGCGCGGCAAAGTTCACCTCCACAGCGATGGCCAAGCAAAGTTTTGCTTTCGCGCGGTTATTATGCACAGTCCCTGCGTCAACCATTCGTAAAAACCACATCCTGCACAAAAATGACTGAGTCTGAACGTCGCTTTCACGAGCATTTTATGCGCATCGCTCTACGCGAAGCGGAGGCTTCTGCCGTAGCAGGCGAAGTGCCGTGTGGGTGTGTCATCGTGCAAGCGCCAGAAGGTGTCTTTACGCCAGGCATTGCGAATCCACCTAAGTTGGCTGATCCATGGTCTGCGAAAATTTTGGCGAAAGCGCATAATCAAACCGAACTCCTCAATGATCCCACCGCCCATGCTGAGATGATTGCCATCACTGCCGCAGCGTCTGCCATCGGCGATTGGCGACTCCAAAACACCATCGTTTACGTCACCAAAGAGCCTTGCCCCATGTGCGCAGGTGCCTTAATTTGGGCTCGCCCTGAAATGATTGTTTGGGGTTTAAGCGATAAAGATCGCGGAGGAGAGAATGAATTTGGTATACTGTCAAGCGCAAAGGTAAATCATCACCCCACGTTGGTGCCTGGCATTTTGGAAGACCTTTGCAAGGAACAATTTGTTGACTTTTTTAAAAGTAGAAGGAAAGAAACCTGATATGAAGCATCGTTTCACACTTTTTTCATCTCTTTTGTTGACCTCGCTCCTCACTGCGACGCCTGCATTGGCGCAGGCTGATGCCACAACAACGCAAGAGGTACCTGCACCTACCGCAGAACGTTTCCCCAAGGCTGACTGGAAGGAAGCACCCGACCCCTATGCTTCGCCCTATGCACAGCCCGGTGGCACCTTAACCTACGCAGGCCACAACCCGCCGAAGAGCTTTAATGGTTACTTGGACAATAACACCTTTACAATGATGGTGTTCGGCTTGATGTATCCGAGCTTGCTCGGCACCGATCCGCTCACGGGTGATGTCGCACCCGCATTAGCAGACTGGTGGGAAATTAGCCCTGATAAGATGAGCTACACCTTCCATATTGATACGCGTGCGCGCTGGAGTGATGGTTCGCCGATTACCTCTGAAGACGTTAAGGCGACCTTTGATGCCGTTACGAATCCCAAAAGCTTGACGGGGCCCTTCCAGGTGCTTTTCTCTGCACTTGAATCCCCTGAAATCATTGACGCACAGACGCTCCGCTTCCCTTGTAAGGAACTCCATTGGCGCAACCTCAACAGCGCGGGTCTTTCGCTCTATGTGATGCCCAAGAAACTCCTGGACGCCGCCAAAGAAAAATGCCGCGCAGAAGGGCGTGACGAAGAACTCTTCTTCAATGAAATCAACTTTGACCTCCCGATTGTGGGTGGTCCGTACACGGTGACCGAACACAAGGAAGGTCTTAGCATGACCTTGACGCGTCGTCCGGACTGGTGGTGCTTCGCCACACCTTCGGGCAAGGGCGTCTTCAACTTTGAAAAGATTCGCATCCGCTTCTTCATGGACCAGAACAACGCCTATGAAGCCTTCAAAAAGGGTGAAGTGGACACCTATGCAGTCTACTCTGCACGCGTGTGGAACACGGAAAGCGTTGGCGAACGCTTTGAAAAGAACTGGGTGCTGAAGCAGAACATCCACAATCACCAACCCGTTGGTTTCCAAGGTTTGGCCATGAATCTTCGCCGTAAACCTTATGACGACATTCGCGTCCGTAAGGCTGTGGCAATGCTCTTTGACCGCCGTCGTATGGTGCGCACCTTGATGTACAATGCCTATTTCATGCAGGATTCCTATTGCCGTGACCTTTACAATGCGGCTAATCCTTGCACCAATCCGCTCTTTGAATTCAATCCTGAAGCGGCAGTCGCCCTCCTCAAGGAAGCAGGCTTTGATATCAATCCTCAAACAGGCAAGATGGAACGCAATGGCGAGCCGTTCATTATTCGCATTTTGACGCGTTCGGCGAGCGACAGTGTCTACCTTGCACTCTTCAAGGAGGCTCTGGAACGCATTGGTATCGCCCTTGAGATTTCTCAAAAGGACTTTGCCACCTGGATGCGTGAAACGGGGAAGTATAACTTTGACGTTACCACTGGCGCCTTCTCAGGTTCGCTCTTCCGTGACCCCGAACCTATGTGGAGCAGCGCGTATGCAGAAACCCCCAATGGCATCAACTTGACCGGTTTCCACACCCCTGAAATTGATGCGCTCATTGAACAGCAGAAGTCCGAATTCTCTACCGCTAAGCGCAACGAAATCATGCGTAAAATTGATGGTATCCTCACGAAGGCCGTCCCCTATGCCCTCACGTGGAACACCGACTCGACACGTTTGCTCTATTGGAATAAGTTCGGCACGCCTCCCACCGTTCTCGGACGCTTTGGCGATGCGCTCTCCATTCCGGTCTATTGGTGGTATGACGCAGACTCGGCGGCAGAATTGAAAGAAGCAATGCGCGAAAAGCTTCCTTTGCCCGGTCGCCCCACCGAAATCTACTTTGACCAGGAAGCCACGACCGCTCCGACCGCGATTATCCACTAAGTCCCTTTGCGACGTTGATTAGTCCCTATGCCGAAACCGAACCAAGACGACAGTCTGCAAGACGAATTTCTCACAGACATCCTTGATACGCCTCCTGCTGAGACCGAACCTGAACTGGAACCATCTCCCGAAGCAATTACCGCACCCCCTTCTACGCCAACGAAAGCGACTGTGCCAGATGTACATGAGCGCGGTCCCTTTGGTCGACTCATGGAGACGAACTTCCTTCAGTTCGCCTCCTACTCCATCTGCGATCGTGCGCTTCCGACAGTGGAAGATGGTCTCAAACCTGTGCAACGCCGCATCCTTCACGCCATGTGGGAAAAGGATGATGGGCGCTTCTCTAAGGTGGCAGGCGTCGTGGGTAACACAATGCATTACCACCCGCATGGTGATGCGGCTATTAAAGATGCCATCGTAACCCTTGCAAACAAGCGCTATCTCATTCAGGGCCAGGGTAACTTCGGCAACATCTTTACTGGCGACGAAGCTGCAGCGGCGCGTTACATTGAATGTCGTTTAACCAAGTTGGCACGTGAGCAACTCTTTTCGCCGAAAGTCACCTCCTATGTTCCCAGCTATGATGGACGCAACAAAGAACCGGTGCTCTTACCTGCGAAAATCCCTCTGAGCTTAATGCTTGGTGTTGACGGGATCGCCGTGGGGCTTTCGACCTCAATCTTACCGCACAACTTCCCTGAACTGTTGGAAGCAGAGATTGCAATTCTCCAGAAGAAACCCTGCCCGACCCTCTTGCCGGACTTCATCACGGGTGGTGTGATGGATGCCTCGGAATACAACGATGGCAATGGCAGTGTTCGTGTTCGCGCCAAGATTGAACATCGCGAAAACGAAAAGAACAAGCTCTTCATCACCTCTGTTCCCTACGGTATCACCACAGATCGCCTCGCAGAATCCATTGAAAAGGCGATTAAGACGAAGAAGTTGCCGATTCGTCATATTGACAACTTTACCGCCGAAAAGGTTGAGATTGAACTCTCCTTGGCGCCTGGCTCCGACTTAGAAAAGGTGCGCAAAGCGCTCTATGCCTTCACCGAATGTGAACGTAAAATCTCGAGCCGCATCGTGGTGTTGAAGGAGAATCGTCCGGTAGAGCTCTCCGTTTCTGAAATGTTGGCGGACCATGCGCGCCGGCTTCAGGAAATCTTTGCCGCCGAATTCCGCGTGCGGTTGGCAGAAATTGACCAACTGATGATGCGCAAGACGTTAGAAGCGATCTTCATTGAAAATCGCATCTATAAGCGCATTGAAACGGTTAAGACTGCAGAAGCCGTCTCGATGGAAATCCGTCTTGGCTTCACGCCGTTCTTGGACATCATTGGTCACGACATCACCGACGACGAGATTGAGATGTTGCTCAAGATTCCGATTCGTCGCATTTCGCTTTATGACATCAATCGTCACAATGAAGAAATGGAAGCATTGCGTCAAGAACATGCACAAATCAATGATGATTTGCAACACTTGGCCCGCTATGCCGTTAAGTTCTTGAAGGGCTTGCAGAAGGAATATTCAAAGCACTACCCGCGCTTAACTGAAGTCGCCGATGGCTTCCAGGAGATTGACGAACGTGCATTGACCTCCACAGAGCTTACATTGCGCCTCTCGGAAGATCGTTACATTGGTTATGATATTAAACAAGGCACGCCCCTCTTCCCATGCTCAAGTTTAGATAAAATTTATCTCGTTTGGAGTGATGGTCACTACCGTTTCATCCCGCCACCAGATAAATTGTTGGCCGATGCCGAGTATGAACCAGATAAAGAATGGCTCAATGCGTTGCGTACGCGTCAACCGCTGCGTTACTTCGCAGCTGGCATTTACAATCGTGACGAAGTCTTTACGTGCGTTTATTACGAACCGCTCTATGGCTTTACCTACATCAAGCGCTTTACTTGGGGCGGCATGATTATGAACAAGGACTATAGCCTCGTTCCTGAAGGTGCCACCATCCTCCTCCTCTACAGAGGCACACCAGAGACGATTTACGTCAAGTTCAAATTCCTCAAGTACCAGCGTTTCTCGCAGTTGGCCTTTGATCCACAAAAGGTTCGCATCACATCTGCCTCCTCTAAGGGCATTCAAATGACCTCAAAGCAGATTGAACGGATTGACACCAAACGTCCGACGTGGTGGACCGCTTCCGAAACGGCTTCGGAGAGTTCGCCCGAAGGAATGCTCTTTCAGTAATCGTTTACACCCGCATTCGTGCGGGTGTATTGTCGCAATTCCCTCCTGCTGACAAAAATGCAATCATCCGCACCATCGACGGAATCTGCCGAAGAAGTGTTTACGCTTCCATGGCAACAATTTCGTCGGCCTTGGGTGCGGATTATTTTACGTTATACCCACGGCATTTTAGAGCGCCTGCTTGGCCTAACGCGTCTACAACACATTTACTTACAGACACGCGCAGACACCTCAGAGCATACCTTCCCCTCTCGCGTGCTTGCGGCGATGAAGACCCGCATCGATGTCTCAAATGAAGACATTAACCATATCCCCAAAGCCGGCCCACTGGCGATTATCGCCAATCACCCCTTTGGTGCCACTGAAGGGATTGCGTTGCTCGAACTCATCAACCGCCAACGCTCCGATGTCAAAGTGCTGGGCAATTTCATTCTCAAGCGCATCCCCGAACTTCGAGAGCACATCGTCTTCGTTGACCCCTTTGGATTAGCCACTTCTGCAAGTCGTAATGTCAACGCAATCCGCCAAGCACTTCATTGGTTGCGCGATGGGCACGCCTTGATTATCTTTCCCGCTGGCGAAGTCGCGAGCTTTGAACCACGGGCCTTTCGTGTGCGTGATGCTCAATGGCATGTCTCGGTCATGACCCTTTTACGTCGAGCCAGTGATGCACTCTCCATTCTACCGATTTACATTCCTGGTTCTGCCTCCCTATTCTTTCACCTCGCCGGCAAGATCCATCCACGCTTGAGAACGCTCCTCTTGCCGTGGGAAATGCTCCGCTTGCGCAATCGAACGCTCCCTTTGTACATTGGCTCGCCCATTGCCTCAAGTGAACTCTTCAAACGCTTTCAATCGGATGCCGATGCACTGCGTTACCTGCGCTTTCGCACCTTCTTACTTGAGGGTCGCAGACGGGTAACGTGGTTTGACGAACAAATGCAACGCCTCACCTTAGACACCGCCGAGCGCGTTAACGAACCCGTTATTGCGCCCGTCCCCTCTGAACGTCTTGAGGCTGAACTATCCGCACTTCCACCAGAAGCAACGCTCTTTACCACAGAAGAACACATCGTCTATGCCGTTCAGGGAGCCAATATCCCGATTACGCTTCCGGAAATCGGCCGCTTACGAGAGCTCACCTTCCGCGCCGTAGGTGAAGGGACTGGACACACGTCTGACACGGACGAGTTTGATCTTTCGTACTATCAAATCATTCTTTGGCACAAACAACAACGCAACATTATCGGCTGCTATCGCCTTGCACTCTCTGATGTATTGGTCGAAGAAAAGGGCCTTAATGCACTCTACACGCGCACCCTCTTTCAATTTGACGAACGCTTTCTTGGCCACTTACCAGGGCCCGCGATTGAATTGGGACGTTCCTTTGTCCGCCCAAGCCATCAACGTACCTTTGCGCCATTACTTCTCTTATGGCGTGGCGTCTTAACCTTTATTGCTCGCCATCCCCGCTACACGACCTTGTTTGGCCCAGTTAGCATCTCGCACAACTTCAGTGAAGCCTCCACCACCTTGTTGATTGACTATTTGAAACATCACGCCTATGACCACGCGCTCGCCAATTGGATTGCAGCGCGTCTTCCCCCAAAATTCTCACGTTTCTCAGAGTGGCAACACGAAGATTACGCCGAATTCCGTGACTCTGAAAATGATGTCAGGCAAGCCTTAAGCGAATTTGAAAATGGTCAACAGGACATCCCCATTCTTATCCGCCAATACATGAAACTCGGGGGTAAAATCGCAGCATTTAACGTTGACCCCGACTTTGGCACTGCAATTGATGGCCTCATTTTCGTAGACCTCCTAAAAGCTTCCCCTCGCGACATTGCCCGTTACATGGGGAAACCGCTCTATCAAGCGTATCGCAATGCCCAAACGAAAGAATCCCTATGCGAATCCTAATCACTGGCGGGAAAGGCATGCTCGGTCGTACATTGTTGCGACATTGGCGTGACGCACATACCTGTTTCATCGCCGATTTACCCGAGATCGACCTCACTGACGCACAAGCGACCGAAAACGCAATTGAACAGGCCCAACCCGATGTCATTGTGCACTGCGCAGCGATGACCCATGTTGATAGTTGTGAATCAAATCGTGCACGTGCCTTTCTACTCAATGAGACTGCCACGGCAAACGTTGCACGCGCCACGGCAGCCAATGGCGCACGTCTCATTGCGATTTCCACAGACTATGTCTTTGCTGGCGACCAATCGGGAGATCGAAAAGAAACCGACGCAACACACCCTAAAACTGTGTATGGCGCAAGTAAACTTGCCGGCGAAGAGGCCGTCCGAGCGCTCTGCCCCAATCATATCATTGCGCGCACCGCATGGCTTTATGGAACTGGGGGGCCGAGCTTTGTACACACCATGATGACGCTCGCCGCCGCAAATCCACTTCGGACCCTCCAAATCGTTGATGACCAACATGGTAATCCGACCTCTGCCGATGCAGTCGCCGATGCACTTACCGCCATTCTTGCGCGACCCGACCTCACGGGGACATTCCATCTCACCTGTGAAGGCGTTGCCACATGGTACGAATTTGCTCAAACCATCTTCCGTTTAGCTGGATATAACGACCTCACCCTTATCCCTTGTAGCAGCAAAGAATTTCAACGCCCTGCCCAACGTCCCAAGTGGTCCGCCCTCTCTAAGGCAAAACTCAAATCCGTTGGGCTCCCCAAAATGCCCCCATGGCAAGAAGCACTCATGCGTTTCATCCGCCATGAATGGAAATAAACACTAACCATCACCTCCACCTCATCACCACCATCATAAAGGTCATCACTATGAAAACCGTCTCTTTCCGTGGCACCTGCGCTCGTGGCGCCAGCTATGAAATCACCGATGGCATCATCACCGCCTGTACAATCCATGGCGGGTGCCCAGGCAACACCCAAGGTGTCGCACGCCTTGTTATTGGTCGTCCCGTCAAGGAAGTGATTCCCTTGCTCAAAGGCATTGTCTGTCGCAACGGCACCTCCTGCCCAGACCAACTCGCCCAAGCACTCGAAGCCGAATTGTAACCCTCCCCGTTCAATGAAGATTTTCTGGATTAACTCGTTTATCTAATCGGTTTTTCAGTAAAAATCTTCAAATAAGAAAGAACCCCAACCTTTTAAGCTAATTGTGGTATACTTAATGTAATCGTTTTGAGATCATCCTAAGTACGAGGTATGCTAATGAAGAAACGTGTTATTGTCACCGGCGGTGCTGGCTTTATTGGTTCGGCAGTGGTTCGCATGTTGGTTCGCGATGGTGTTGAAGTACTCAACATCGACAAGCTTACCTATGCAGGCAATCTCTCCTCTGTCGCCTGTGTGGCAGATGCTCCCAACTATCACTTCTTGCAAGCAGACATCTGTGATGAAGCGACCATGAAGCAGGCGTTTATGGACTTCCGTCCTGATGGCGTGATGCACTTGGCCGCAGAAAGTCATGTTGACCGCTCCATTGATGGTCCAGGGCTCTTTTTACAGACCAACGTCATTGGCACCTATGTCCTTTTAGAGGCAGCACGCGCTTATTGGAATACCTTACCGCAAGCAGAACGTGATACCTTCCGCTTCCTCTTGATTTCGACCGACGAAGTTTATGGCTCCCTCGGTAAGGATGGCTACTTCACCGAAACGACAAACTACGATCCGCGTTCGCCCTACTCCTCTTCGAAGGCCTCTGCAGATCACTTGGCCTCCGCCTGGTATCACACCTACGGCCTGCCGACGTTGAAGACCAATTGCTCCAACAACTATGGCCCCTATCACTTCCCCGAGAAGCTCATCCCCTTGGTCACCTTAAATGCATTGGCTGGACGCCCGCTTCCGATTTATGGCAAGGGCGACAATATCCGCGACTGGCTCTTTGTTGAAGACCATGCTAAGGCGCTTTGGTTGGTACTTAACAATGGCATTTGCGGCGAGACCTACAACGTTGGCGGTCACAATGAACGAACCAACCTCCAGGTCGTCAATGCCATTTGTGCGATTTTGGACAAGCTCCGCCCGCGTGCTGATGGTAAGTCTTACACAGAACAGATTACCTTCGTGCAAGACCGCCCTGGCCACGATGCGCGTTATGCCATTGACCCCACGAAGATTATGACCGAATTGGGTTGGAAGCCTGATGAAACCTTTGAAACTGGCTTAGAGCGCACCATTCAGTGGTACCTTGACAATGAAGCGTGGTGGGCTCCGCTTCGCCAAGCCGCCGAGCAGCGCGTTGGAACAAAGGTGTAAGCCACACGACTTAACACACTTCAATTGCACGGATGTCAACACATCCGTGCATTTTTTATTACGCATTAAACGAGTTGGACAGCGATTCCGCAAAAGCGCCTCCCTTTTGTCCACGATGACTTATTTCAACGAATGTGTTTTGCATTTGACAGAATCCCCCTCTTTTCAACTTTCCTTTTACGCTCATTTAACGGCGTTATGAGGAATTTTATCCCGTTTAGACAGTATCCACACTTCTATTAAGACGTAAAGAGATTGACATTAGCGCGTAGAAATGAGAAACTATATACGTTAATTTTGACCTACTCTAATGAGGAACATAACCATGATTAAAGAAACACTGCTGTTAGGCGGCGTCTGTTGCTTAGCAACGATGGGTCTTGCTGTTGCTAATTTTGGCAATATGCCTGCCCCGACTGGGTTAGAATGGGAACAGGAACAGAACCTCTCCCTTAACAAAGAACCCGCACGTGCTTGGGCTTTTAGCTTCACCGATCTCACTGGAGCGAAGCAGATTCTGCCTGAGTTCAGCACACGTTGGCGTTCGTTGGATTCTAAGACCGAGTGGAAATTCAAGTGGAGCAAGGACCCCGCATCTCGTCCTGCTGGCTTCCAGAATCCTGATTATGACGTCTCGCAGTGGGAAACCATTGTTGTGCCTGCCAACTGGCAAGCCATTGGTGCGGACCCCAATGGCACGAAGGGTTGGGGCACCGCACTTTACAGTAACCAGCCCTATCCCTTTGCTCGCGATTGGCCACGCGTGATGACCACGCCGCCGAAGCATTACACTAACTATGCCGAACGCAATCCGGTGGGGTGCTATCGCCGTGACTTTGAAGTGCCTGCCGCATGGGATGGCGAAGAAGTTTACATCCAGTTCGATGGTGTTGACTCCTTCTTCTATCTATGGATTAACGGCACCTATGTCGGCTTCTCCAAGAACTCTCGTGACCCTGCTTCTTTCCGCATCACGCCTTACCTCAAGAAGGGTAAAAACGTGGTGGCGGCCGAAGTCTATCGTCATAGCGATGCAGCCTATTTGGAATGCCAAGACATGACGCGCCTCTCGGGTATCTTCCGCACGGTTCAACTCTACGCAGTGCCAAAGGTACACATCCGTGACTTCTTTGCCACGACCGAACCGCTCGCCGGCCAGCCCCTTCAGGGTGGTCGCTGGGAAGTGGTTGTGGATGTGGAATTGAAGAATCACTACACCGACCTCACCCCTGCCAAGGCTACGCTCTCTGCAAAGATTTATGATGCCGCAGGCAAGGAAGTTGCTCCTGTCACGCCTGTTGATGCTCCGTGGGACGGCATTGCCACCAAGAAGGTGGACGTCACCGGTCAGCGTTCTTGGAAGACGGGCCTCTTGATGCGCTTTGATGCGCCCGCACTCTGGTCGGCAGAATGCCCGAATCTCTATACGCTCGTCTTGGAACTCCGCGATGAAGCGGGTGCATTGATTGAAGCAGTCCCAACGCAATTGGGCTTCCGCAAGGTGGAAGTGGCCGCTCGTGGTGGCGATACCAAGAAGCGTTTCTGGGTGAATGGTCAGAAGATTAAGCTCAAAGGTGTGAACCGCCACGAGGCCAATCCCCTGCTCGGTCACACCATTCCGCGCGCATGGGTGGAAGATGAAATCCGCTTGATGAAGGAAGCAAACATCAACCACGTGCGTTGCTCGCACTATCCTGCCGATCCTTACTTCTACTACCTCTGCAATAAGTATGGTATCTACGTGGAAGATGAAGCAAACATCGAATCCCACGGTTACTACTACGGCAAGGAATCCCTCTCCCACCCTGTGGAATGGATGGATGCACACGTTGACCGCATCATGACGATGGTCGAACGCAATAAGAACCAGCCCTGCGTGGTGATTTGGTCCCTCGGTAACGAAGCTGGTCCTGGTCGCAACTTCGCTGTGGCCGAACGCACCATCAAGGCACGCGACTTCACCCGCCCGACCCACTACGAACGCAACAACGACATCGTGGACATGGGCTCCAATCAGTATCCTTCCGTCGGTTGGGTGCAGTGGAAGGCCTCTCACCACGAAGCAGACAAGCCCTTCTACATCTCCGAATATGCCCACAACATGATGAACGCTTTGGGTAACTTCTCTGATTACCAGGAAGCAATCGAAAGCTCTGACGTGATCATGGGCGGCGCCATTTGGGACTGGGTCGACCAAGCACTTTGGTATGATTCGCCTGTCACTGGCAAGCGCATTCTTGCCTACGGTGGCGACTGGGGCGACCACCCGAACTCTGGCCAGTTCGTCTGCAATGGTACCATCCTTGCCGACCACACGCCGGAACCCGGTTACTATGAAGTGGCTCACGTCTATCAAAACATCAAGGTCACGCTCAAGGACGGTCAGTTGGAAATCTACAACAAGAACTACTTCCGTCCGTTGGACTACGTGACCGCCAAGTGGACGCTTTACAAGAATGGTAAGCCCACCCAGATGACTGGCGCAATTGACGTTGCCAACATCCAGCCGATGCAGCGTGGCGTTTGCCCCATCCCTGTCCGCACGCCGCGCGACATGAATGGTTATGACCTTCGTATTGAATTCGCCCTCAAGCAGGATGAACAGATGATGAAGAAGGGCTTTGTGGTTGCCTCCGACCAAATCACTCTCCAGAAGGCGCAGCCCATTCCTGCTGTTGCTGCAGGTCAGCTCGCCCTTCAGGAAAAGGATGATGCAGTTGTCATCGAAGGCAAGACCTTCAAGGCCACCTTCTCGAAGAAGGATGCCACGCTGACCCAGTACACGCTTGAAGGCAAGGACCTGCTCAAGCACCCGCTGAAGGTGGATGCATTCCGTTGCCCCTCCTCCAACGAAGTGCCGATGGGCAATGTGTGGTCCATGCAGGGCTTGCGCAATCTGGTGCCCGTCAAGGGTGAAATCATGGACGTGGCCCAACAGCCCAATGGCACGGTTACCTTCACCACCTCCACGACTGTGATGGGTGCGGCGCTTGAGCAGTTGGTTGACTTTGACAACGGCATGACCTACAAGACCTTCTTCCGCGCCATGAACCTCCCGGTCTCCGACAAGAATACGCACTTTGTGGTCAATGCCGCATGGCGCGTCTATCCTGACGGCACCATCACGATGCAGTCGGCTATCCTGCCGCGTGGCCGCGTGATTGAACTCCCGCGTTTGGGTTACTCGCTCACCTTCAATGACGAATTGGACACAGTCTCCTATTTCGGTCGCGGTCCGTTTGAAAACTATCCCGACCGTAAGAGCGGCGCATTCCCTGCCTGCTACACCGACAAGGTGGAGAACATGGTCATTGACTATGCCCGTCCGAACGACATGGGTAACCGCGAAAACACCCTCGCCCTCAGCCTCTATCCCAATGGCAAGGCCGCAAAGGGTCTTACCGTGGCAGCTCTCAATGATGGCGACTTCGCCTTCTCTGCTCTGCCCTACACGGCGACCGAACTCTGCGAAGCCCGTCACCCCGCAGAGTTGCCCTCCAGCGACAAGACCGTCCTCACCCTGCTCTGCACCAACCGTGGTCTCGGCGGTGCCAGCTGCGGCCCAGGCCCCTTGGATCGTGACATCCCGCGCTCCAACCAGCCTTATCGCTTGAACCTCGCCTTCCGTCCGACCGCCGCTGGCGAACTCTTGCCTGTGCGTGAAGCCGTTGTGACGATAGACGAAACCATGCCGCCTCCTCCCGAAACCTTTATCGCAGTGGAATGCACTTCGCAGGAACCCGGCAATGAAGGTGGCAAGGCTTGCGACGGTGACCCGATGACCATGTGGCACACCCAGTATGGCGTGACTCTCGGTAAGTATCCGCACAGCGTGGCATTTGACCTCAACAAGCCTCGCACGTTGAAGGGTATCACCTGTCAGGGCCGCCAGGACGGCGTCAATGGTCGCGTCAAGGACTTCAAGGTGGAAGTCTCTTCCGACCGCAAGACTTGGACGACGGTGGTCACCGGCACGCTCAAGAATACGGGCGATGTGCAGGAAGTGCGCTTCCCTGCTCCCGTGGCAAACATTCGCTACGTGCGCTTCACGGGTCTGAACGAACAGCATGGCAATGAATTTGCCTCCATGGCTGAAATCGGCATCATCGAATAAGTCCATTCATTTGATGCTCAAAGAGACCGCATGCCCTGTTGGACGTGCGGTCTTTTTTTACCACAAAACACCCTGACAACAACACTACACATGCGAATAAAAATCTTTTAATTCTCCACAGTGCGGCGGCATTTGTTATACTTATTTCCGTAATTGAAAGGAATGCAATAATGACAACTTTAAATGAACAGATTGCTTCTAAACTCGAATCCCTCCGTGGTATGCTTCAGGCCGATGGCGGCGATTTGGAATTGGTCGATATTGAAAATAAGACGGTCCACTTGCGTTTACGCGGTGCTTGCGGTTGCTGCCCGCACGCAATGATGACGCTGAAGAGCGGCATTGAACGTGTCTTGCGCGAAGAACTTGATCCTGAAATCACCGTTGAACGCGTGATGTAACATGCAAACCCTCCTCACCAGAGCGCTTGAAACGTTAGATGACACTGCTGCACTCGCGGCAGAGGTCGCGACGTTATTAGCGCCTGGCGGAGTGTTGTTGCTAACTGGTGACCTTGGCGCGGGGAAGACGACCTTTGTGCAAGCCCTTGCACGGGAATATGGCATCACCCGCACGGTTACGAGCCCCACCTTTACGTTGGCGAACGAATATCCGATTCCCATGGGTGGCAAGCTCGTCCATTACGATCTCTATCGTTTAGCAGTTCCCTCAGGGTTATACGATTTGGGATTTGAAGATGCGCTGGAATATGGCGCACGACTTGCGATCGAGTGGCCAGAAAAGGCGCAATCGGTGTTGGACTTAGAGGTCCCCCAACGGCTTCGTCTGAACTTAACCACTGATCAAAACGGCCTCCGTCATGCGGAGTTGCTAAAGGAACATCTATCATGAGCAATTTGACTGTGCGAGAGGAGATTGACCGTCTCCGTGAAACATGGGGCAAACGGCTGTTGATTCTCGGCCACCATTATCAAGATTCGGACGTTGTTGCCTGTTGCGATGCGGTGGGCGACTCCTTAGAACTCTCACGTTTAGCCGCCGCTTCCAATGCAGAACGCATCATCTTCTGCGGCGTTCGCTTTATGGCTGAGACGGCCGACATCCTTATCCGCGATGCAGAGGGAAAGTCTTGCGGTCGCAGTGTTTGGCAACCTGCCCCTGAAGCGGGTTGCCCCATGGCCGACATGGCCGATGGTAAAACCCTGGAAGCCGCTTGGCAAAACTTGACCCAACGCGTGGACGATCGCCCCTTAACGCCGATTGTCTATGTGAATTCCAATGCTGAAGTCAAGGCGACCTGTGGCAAACACGGAGGTTCTGCCTGCACCTCTGGCAATGGTTTACGCGTGGTTAAGCACTTTTTAGACTTGGGCCACCGCATTCTCTTTGCGCCGGACCAACACCTCTGCACGAATATCATGCGTGAATTGGGCTATCCGACGACCGCTGTTGCCACGTGGCATCGCGATCTTCCAGATGGAGGTCTGACTACAGAAGAAATTCGTGCCGCCCGTCTCATCGCATGGGACGGATGCTGCCCCATCCACGCGAGCTACACCATTGGTGACGTTGCTGCGGCTCGTGCCGCCTATCCTGGCGCCGAGTTGCTCATCCATCCAGAAGCACCTGCAGCAGTCGCCGCACTTGCAGATCAGACGGGCTCCACCAAGGGTATTATTGATACCATCGCACGTGCAGAACCCGACCAAACCTTTATCGTGGGCACGGAAGAACACCTCGTGCGTCGCCTGGCTCGCCGTAAGGAACCCAAAATTGTCTCCTTACGTCCGATTATCTGCGAAGATATGGGCCTCACCACGCCAGAACAAATCCTTCATGTACTGCAAACTTGGGATGAGTCCTGCCGCGTCAAGGTACAAGATGACCTGGTCCTAGACGCTCGCGCAAGTGTTGAACGCATGTTAGCGCTCTAATCCCTTTGCGAGTCTGCGCTTTAACTGCACAGCAAAGCCCTCCCTTAGAACAAAAAAGGCATACCCACGTGGTATGCCTTTTTGTTTGTCTATGCGTTAACAAGGCGCCATTAAATCTCTTCAAAGAAGGCCTTTGCCTCAGCCAAGGCGCGACTCGCCGCAGCCAACTTCGCCTCCGTCAGCTCTGCTAATGCGCCCTTGAGTTGCAACATCAGCCCACCCTCTGCGCCAAACTCCTTCGTGACCACCGTAATTCCGTCCAACCAATCCGCCAGATTAAAGAGCGCAAGCGCATCCTCCACCGACTGAACAGGTGGCAATTCTAAGGCGACCGACAGGGCAAAGCGTTCCTTCCCCTGCGAGATTTCAGGGTCGTCAATCAATTCAAGCGTCCCTGCATGACGCGCATCTCGCACATACGTCCAGGCCACGTAGCCTGGCGCATCTGCAAACACCTCGCGATGTTGGCACGCCGTCAGCCACGTCTCTGCCACACAGCGAGCTTCTATAAAATTCGCATCTGAACTCATTGCTTCGTCACTCCCTCCGAGAGAATCGGCAAAATACTCTGTCGCAAGGACTCATCTAAGTCAAACAAAGCAAAGCCCTTGCACTTCATCGTCCGAATGACCTCAATCTGGCGTAAAACATCAATTGCATCCAAGCGGCTCTCTGTTGCCGTCACGCCAATCCCGCTAATAATCTTCGATGCCACACGACGATCGGCCGTTTGCGTCCCCAGCCAATCCTTCAGCGCCTCAATATTTTCGGTGTAATTCATCGGCAGTGCATAGTCAATCATCCCCGTGCGCAACCACGAGATCCAGTCCTGCCCCACACTATCTGCACACGCAGGATACTTTCCGAAAACTGCGGCAGACAATTCTACATTCGGCTTAACTGCACGAATTCGCGAACGAATCGCCAAGACTGTTGAGGCAATCTGCGCCTCGCGCCAATCCAAGAACTGACGACGATGCGCGCCATTTGCCTCCGTGATACACTTTGGCCAATTCTTCGTCTTCCCATGCGCCGCTTCAAAGCGCGCCTTCGTGCGGGGGCCTAATGAGGACGGCAAGTCTGGAAAACGGATAAAGTCCAAATGCACCCCATCCACGCCCGACTTTGCCAATTCAATCGCGGCATCAATGAGATAATTGCGCACCTCTGGATGCGTGGGATCAAGCCAATTCAAATCATTCCCCTTGGCGTCCTGCAGCGTCCATCCCTTACCTTTAAAGCGGTCCACCGCTCCCTTTGCCGCATTTGTGCAAGAGTAACACAAAATCCACGCATGAACGCGCAATCCCTGTTGGCGACACGCAGCAATCGCATCGCGCAGGGCATTCCCCTCAAGGCGTTGCGGTAAAACCTTCGAGGGATAGAGCGCAAATGCCGCTCCTGCGACATTCACATACACGTCGGTGATGCCCGCCTGTGCGAGCAACTTTGCCGTCCGCGGCCAATCGCCAGGATAGAGCCCTAATCCCGAATGATCCCAGACCCCCTTAATTTCACCCGAACGCGCCCAATACGTCATTCCATAGGCGTGATTCACACTATCACGCAAATCACACGCATGCTGATAAGCGACATAACCTTGTTTCTTTTCAAGCGATGCTTCCAGGTTCTCCCACACCTTCTTAATCACATCATTAGCACGCTCAATTTGCTCACGGCGCGGCGAACTCTTGGGCAGAAGACTCGTTCGCATTAAGAGCGAACCATCCTTTACAGGTACCAGCGCCGCTTGCATCACATGGCGCGCCGCCTGATGCCACACCTCGGGATAAGATTCTGCCGCAATTGCCAACAGGAGGCGTTGCTTCCCTAATTCATCCCCATCGCCCGAAAGGACGTGCGTCATCCAATAAGAGCCCTGTGACGTACGCCACCACGCGACATCCGTCTGCTTCCCCGTGCGATCACACCACCACGCCAAGGGCTTCGTCTCCTTACGCGCCGCGGTCACCGTAAAGATATTTGAGCTCGTCTGCAACACCTTTGAGGGCATTCCCTTGGGACGCTGCGCCCCAAACTGCATCGAACTCCACGCACCACTATCCGTACGTTTATATGAGCCGATCTTCAAGCCAAAGAGCGTCGCCAATTCCTGCGAAGCGGAGTAACACACCACAAAGCGCGTCCCTCGCCCCAATAAGCGTTGCACCGTTGTGACCACCGAAACGGGCGGCCGATAACAATCGACCAGCACCACCACCTTGTACTTCGCCGTGGCAGACAACGTCGAGTCGGCGATTAAATCCGCCTCCACCCCCGCTTCATTGTACCACCGCTGCACATGGGATGCGAGCGACTTTGCAAAACGCCGTTCACCCTCTGGGACAGAAAGCTCTGCATGCACCACAGCAATCGCCGCGGCGCGCACCCAAACTGCGAACAACAGGAAAAAGAATGTAAGAAGGAAACGCAAGGGGTTAAGCCTTGTGACGATAAATGATACGACCCTTCGTCAAGTCGTAGGGAGAAATCTCAAGCGTAACCTTGTCACCGGTTGCAATCTTAATGAAAAACTTCCGCATCTTGCCGGAAATATGCGCCAAGACTTCATGGCCATTTTCCAAACGAACACGATACATCGTGGCGGGAAGCACCTTGACCACTACGCCATTGACTTCAATTGCATCATCACTTGCCATTAACTCGTTCCTTTGATAAAACAATAATCAGATCTGAAAGTGCAATAAGATATCATGATTTCAGTACTTTCTGCAACTCTAAATCCCTACGCCCCCACAAATTCATCAAATCCCCTTGAGATAACCGCGGAAATGCGTTGTTTTTTCAATTTTATCGCCCTAAAACGTGCGTTTTTTTGATACATTAATATTTAAGGAGTTTAGGATGTCGCAGAATTTCTTCAGTCATGTACTTCGTCTCGTTCGAACTCAAGGGACGCTTTTACGTCGTGTCGAGACCCGTAGCACATTAGGCATTCGCAAATTTGACGTGTATGCCTACAATGACGACCGCTTCTTACTTCAGACTGGTTCAAGCGAAAAAGATGAATTTGAAAGTGCCTGCCGCCGTCCGACGATTCTCATTCGGCGCAAAGATTTGACGCCCCACCACCCGAAGGGTTGGCTCTTCGCCTTGGGCGCGGGCCACTTCGGCACGATTTTAACGCCCCTCTTCTCTCGTGAACTCGGCGAAGATCTCTGTAAAGTTCCCCACAATCGCCGCTCTGAAGTCATCACCAACAAAGTTGTCCTCGCGAATCTCACCCCGAAGACGATTGATCTCCTCCAGCGTGACACCGACTTCTCTCTCCTCACCGAAGCCGATGCATGGCTCCAAAGTTACCACTTGGGACTTGAACACATCCGCTACTTCGAACGCACACCTGAAGTCCTCTCCTACACCGAACGCCTCGGCCAGCTTTGGCGTGTCCGCCCCCAAGTTTACACGATTGACGAAATGCGCGAGACCCTCTCCCGCGCCTACCAGATGTTGGAGTCGGATACGCACTTCTACGTGAGTGTCCGCGGGATTCGTTGGTTGACCTACTCCGAATTCATGCGCATCTCAGCCTTAGCGCGCACCTCGCCCGAACGCATTAAAGCGGCGTTGCACGAATGGGTCGCGATGCCCTCCGGCGGCACCATGAGCGCCATGCGCAGTATGAAGTTCGGTGGTCGCCACGCGATGGAGTTCTTCGGCATTAGTCGTGAAGCGGCAGAACAATTCTTGATTCCCTCCCTTGAGCGTATGCTTGAAGGTATCTTGCTCAAGCGCATGACCGCAGACGATGTGGCCGACTCGCTTGAGGGATTGGGGCTTCTCTTCAAAAAAGCCCTCCTGTCTCCTGATTTTGCCGACTCCAATTCGGAGACCTCCATCCGTCATCTCTACGAATTGATCTCAGATGACGTGCAAGCCATTTCCTCCAAGGTTGACTTTGACGCGCGTAAAATTGCCCTTCCCGGCGCCACTTTCCACAATGGCATCCCAGTTTTCCACCCTGGCGTAGACAAACAATCCCGCGCGGTGGTGGAATACCTGACCCAACGACTCAGCCATAATGAATTTGCCGAGTACATCAACATCTGTGATGTGCGCTCTGCCAAGATGCTCTCCTCTGGCAGTGGCCAGTCCCGTGAGATTGTCCTCAAGACCAATCGCATGCCCGTCCCAACCTCCTACATCCAAAAACGCTTAGGCAGCGTTCGCTCGGGCTATGCCAACTACCTCCTCACGCGCGCCAATGTCTTCCGCGCCTTGGGTGCCGACTATCCCTTCTTCCAATTGATTAGTGTCACCTCCCATGACCAACACAAAGAGGAGACCCCCTACTTCATCCGTTCGCGTTGCCCTGGCGACCCCTTGGATGCCATTCCCCGTGCGCTCTTCCGCACCGAGATTGACAATCCTGACAGCGGCGAAGACGTCAATGTGGTCTTAGCCCTTGCCGAACTCTACGGTTGGGCCGCCGCGCAGAATCTCGTCGTGAAAAAATTCATCCCTGGCGAGAATCCCACCTGTCGCTTCGGAAAGGGAAAAGAGATCTTCGAATTTGTTTACGATGCGCGCTACCATCGTCCGATGCCTGCCCGTGTCCGCGTCTGCTCCATTCGTGGCACGATGGGTTGGCCCAATCTCACGCAAAACAGCACCAACCTGCGTGACGTCCACAAGTTTTACCTCCGCGCCTATGCAATCGCCATGGGTAACTTCTGGCGCCAACACGCCGAAACTTGCACCCTCAACGAGTGCGCCTCTGCCTTCTTTAATGGCTTTGAACGCAAACTTGAAGCGATGCAATGGATGTACTACACCGACCGCAAAAACTTCGACACCTTTGATCCTGGTCTGCGTCAAATTTACAATTTCCGCGCACGCCTCGACTTTGCACTTTGGGGCTTAGAACGTGCGGGCAAAGACCTTCCCGCCCTGCGCGAGCACTTCATGGACCACGTTCGCGACGTCTTTATCCGTATTTAACGGGTTTCACCACGACTTTTTCATCAAATTTCACCCAAAATAGCCCTAAAATCGGCTATAATGTCCACTATGAAAATGAAGACTTTTTTATTAGCGATGTGCCTATTTTGTACACTGGTAGCATCTGCGCAATATCAAGACTACTCACAGATGGGGAAAACGCCAGCGGAACTGCGTTTTATTGACGATCCGTTGAAGATTGACTTGAAAGAACCCTCGTGGTTTTGGCACAATCCGAAGAAAGACACTGCTGAAGAACAGCTCGTCTATGCCTTGCGCCTTGAAAAGGCGGGTGACTGGGAAAAGGCGCTTGAAGCCTATGACGATCTCGTCCACGAATGGCACGCCACTCCCGAAGCCCTCACGGCCCAACTCTCCATTGCGCGCTTAAATTCCATCCATGGCAGAACGCAAGAAGCGTACGATGCCGACATCTACCTCCTCTCACACTTTGCCGGTCGCTTCGAACTTGAGCCCGTCTTGCGCGACGCCGTTGCGCAGGCCGACTTAATCACCGCAAAGGATTTTGGCCGTACCTTCCGTCGCAACTCTGGTGCCGCACTCCGTGCCAACTACGAACGTGTCATTCACTTTGCACCGCGTTGGCCCGAAGTGCCCAAGTTACTCTTAAAGATTGCCGACATCTACATGCGCAGCGAAGAGTATGCCAGTGCGATTACCCTCTGCGACCGCATCCTCATTGACTGGCCCGCATTTGACAATCTTGAAGCCGTCATCACCACCTACTGCGAAGCCTGCCGCAAACAGGCCGACCAGTGGCAGAATGACACCGGCCGTCTGCGCCACCTTGAAGAACTCATTGGCGGCGCACGCACCTTCGCCCCAGACCATCCGATGGTGGCCCGCTTTGCTGAATGGCAACGGGAAATCTACCTCCTGCGCCGCAATCGTTCCTACGAAAAGGCGCGCTTCTATGACAATCCTGCCGCCTACTCGACCGAAGCGGCGATTGAAGCCTACAAGACCTTCTTGCGCACCTTCCCTGAAGCTCCCGAAGCCGAACAAATGCGTGCGCGCCTCGCAGAACTCTCCCTCTCCACCAATTCCTCGCAAACGAAAGACACTCCATGATCCGTTTCCTTTCTGCTCTCCTTGCTTGCTGCTCACTTCTCCTCCTCTCTGGTTGCGCGGGCTACAACCGCGGTTCGACCGTTCCCGAACAGTTGCGCACCATCCACGTGCCTGCATTTGAAAACCACACCAATTACCCGATGGTTGGCTCCATTGCCGCCCAGCAGTTCCTCGATACGTTGATTGAAGATGGAACCTTCAAACCCGCCACCTATGACAATGCCCGTCTGCGCGCACAGGTGGTGATTAAGGACCTCGTCTCCGATTCGATTCGCTACGACCGCAATAATGCCATCCTCCCCACCGAATATTACATGACCCTTTCGGCGAATCTTTACGTCTATGATGCCACCACCGGCCAGTCCTATATCGATGGAAAGACCGTTCGCGCCACCGAATCGATGTTAACGCGTGACCAATATCAAACCAGCATCATGGATACCCTGCCGCGTCTCTCCCGCCGTCTGGCGAAGGCCTTGTTGGACGAACTACAAACCATCCAATAAAATTTCCCCGCTTCCCCTGCGCAGCCCACGGCTGCGCAGATTTCGTTTTAGCCACACGCCGCCTGCGTACCGAACTTGCTAAAACATGCGCATCCCCTTACGTCTTCGCGCCAGATGTTCATCCCTCAATAAAGCCTCCCCATGTCCACGTTTCGCAACCTTCTCACTGGGTTTAAAACGCTCTGCGGTTACTATCGCGCCCAAGTCAAACTCCTCAGCCTCGACATCGTCTCCATCTTACTCTACGCGGGCCTGCAAATCGCCATTCCTGCCACAGCCCTCCGCGTCTTCACCATCTACCTCCCTGAGGGCAACCTCCGCGCCACTGCATGGGCTGCTGCCGCCTTTGCTGCGATGACCCTTTTCGCTGCGGGCCTTGAATGGTGCTACATCCTCTTCGGGCACTGGTTAGGCATCCGCGTTGAAGCCACCATGCGCACTGCCTTCTTTGACCACATCCAGAAGCAACCCTTCTCCTTCTTTGACCGCACCAAGACTGGCGAAGTCCTCAGCCGCATCACTTCAGACTTGATGTTGGTCGGCGAAACGGCCCACCACCTCTTAGAAGACCTCGCCGAATCGACCCTCACCCTGACGGGCGCCTTCGCGGTTATGTTTTGGATTAATCCCCAATTAGCCGCCCTCACCTTAATCCCCGTGCCCTTCGTCCTCGTCTTTGCGGGCTTCTTCCAACGTCGCATCCACCGCACCTGGCGCGAGAATCGTAAAGAGGTCTCCACCCTCGCTGCGCACGTTGAAAACGTTGTCCAAGGGATTCGCGAGATTAAGAGCTTCACCCATGAAGATATCGAACGCTCCGCCTTCAAGAAGGTCAATACCCGCTTTAGCCGTTCCTTCGAAAAGGTGTACGTGCTCTATGCGCCCCTCTTTGCGGGCACCCAGATGTTGCTCGAAGGCTACTCACTGATGTACATCGCCCTCGGCGCATGGATGGTTGCCCACGATGCGGCGACCCTGCCCCAGGTCATCACCTTCTTCATGTACTCTCGCTACGTGACCAAGCCCATGCGCCGCATCGTCAATGGCCTCGACATGTACCAACAAGGCCTCGTCGGTTACTGCCGCTTCCGCGAATTCTTGGCGCAACCTCCAGAAGAAGACCCCGCCGCCGATTGCCCACCTCCCACAGAAGTACGCGGCGACCTGCGCATTAAGGGACTCAACTTTGCCTATCCTGGCACCGAACGCACCGTGCTCTCCATCCCAGACCTCACCATTCCTGCGGGCACCATCTGCGCACTCGTGGGCCCCAGTGGCGCAGGCAAGAGCACCCTTGCCGCCCTCATCCCGCGCTTTTACGAACCCACCACGGGCGCCATCTGCCTCGATGGTCGCGACACCACTGAGATTCCCAAACGCTTCTTACGCGAAGCCATTGGCATCGTTGCTCAGCGCCCCTTCCTCTTTGATGGCACCATCCGTGACAACCTCCTCTTGGGGGCACCCACCGCAGATGATGAAGCCCTCTACCAAGCCCTCGCCCAGGCCAACCTCGAAGAATTTGTGCGCGGACTCCCTGAGCAACTCAATACACCGGTTGGCGAACACGGCCTGATGCTCTCTGGTGGTCAGGCCCAACGCATCGCCATTGCTCGCGTCTTCTTAAAGAATCCTCCGATTCTCATTTTGGACGAAGCTACCAGCGCCTTGGACACCTTCTCAGAAGCGGCGGTGCAAGATGCGCTCAATCGTTTGGCGAAGGGCCGCACCACCCTCATCATTGCCCACCGCCTCACCACCATTCGTCATGCCACCATGATTTGTTACTTAGAAGATGGCAAGATTGTTGAACAAGGTTCGCACACCGAATTGGTTGAAGCGAATGGCCGTTACAAAAAACTCCTTCACGCCGCGGGCATGCTCTAATGGTCATCCGACTCACCCTCTGTTGCCTATCGCTCCTCCTGCTGGGTTGTAGCACGCTACAATTGCGGAGCTTCTCCTTCCGCGCTTGGGCTGAGCGCCACCTCGCTTCAGAGACCGCCTATCCTGCGCGCTACCAACAGTCCATTCGCCTCAGCCCCCAAGTACGCCATCCCTTTACATTAGTCCTCAATAGCCCCACCTCTGCGTGGATTGACTGTGGCAATGGCGTCATCCTTCGATTAAAGGAAGATATCTACCAAGACGATTGGGCGCAGCTCTCGCTCGCAGATGTTGACCAAGATGGCATTGACGACCTTATCTTCACCGCACAAACTCGTGACACCCCCGACCCCCTAAAAGCCATCTTTCTCTACCACGCGGACAAATGGGAACCCTATCTATTGCCCCCTGGCTTCTAATTCCACCCCCACACATCACACCTAAGGAGACTCCTATGTTTTTATTTTTCGGCGGCATCCTTGCCCTCATCATCGGCTACTTCACCTACGGCCGCTTCATTGAGCGCCTCTTAAAACCCGACAATCGCCCCACCCCAGCCCTTGCCAACAATGATGGCGTGGACACCCTCCCCCTGCCCCAATGGAAAAACCTCCTCATTCAATTACTCAATATCGCAGGCGTGGGCCCCGTGATTGGCGTAATTATCGGTATTAAATTTGGCGTAAAATGCTTTTGGATTATCCCCCTCGGATGCATCCTTGGCGGCGCAGTGCATGACTTCATCTCCGGCTTCATTAGCCTTCGCAATGGTGGCATCAACCTCCCCGAGCAGACCCGCCGCGCCTTTGGCAATCTTTACCACCGCATCTACGTCTTCTTTGTGGTGATTCTCCTCCTCTTAGTCGTTGCCGTCTTCGTCAACATCCCCGCTAAACTCTTAGCCAGCACCCTGCCCCTTCCCTGTGCACCCAACACCCTCTTTTGGCTCATGGCGGGCATCGTCTTTATCTACTACATCGCCTCCACCATCTTTCCGATTGACCTCATCATCGGAAAAGTTTACCCGCTCTTCGGCGGCTTACTCCTCGTAGGCTCCTTAGTCATGCTCGGCTCCCTCACCTGGCACACGCTGAGTGACCCCACCCTTCTCACCGAGACCGCCGCATTCACCAAAGGCATGTTCCATGACCAACCCGTCATCCCCTGCCTCTTCGTTACAATCGCCTGCGGAATCATCTCTGGCTTCCATGCCACCCAGTCCCCCATCGTTGCCCGCACCATTCGCCACGAACGCGAAGCCCGCCTCACCTACTACGGCATGATGATTGCCGAAGGCGTCATTGCCATGATTTGGGCCGCCGCAGGAATGGCGATTTACAATCTCTACCCCGAATTGATGTCTGCTGCACCCACCCTTGCCCTCACTCGCTCCACCGAATACTTCCTCGGCCATGCAGTTGGGCTCATCACCATCTTTAGCGTGATTATTTTGGCGATAACCTCTGGCGACACCGCCCTGCGCAGCCTACGCCTCACCCTTGCCGAACACTTTAAGCTCCCCCAGACCAAATTGACCAACCGCGTTTGGATCACCCTCCCCCCCATCCTCTGCACCGTTGCCCTCTTAGCATGGAGTAATCGCAGTGCCCAGAGCTTTGAGTGGCTTTGGAAATACTTTGCGTGGGGCAATCAAATCCTCTCTGCCTCCACCCTCATGATGTGCGCCGTCTGGTTAAAACGCCAAAAAGAGTGCCCCTGGGTCGCCCTCATCCCTGGCATCTTTATGACCTTTGTGGTGAGCAGTTTCATCCTCTGGTCACACCCCTCCCACGCGGGTTGCCCCTATGGCTTCCACCTCCCCCTGCCCATTGCCTATAGCATTGCAGGCGTCTTCTCCCTCCTCTGCGCCGTCGCCGTATGGCGCTTGGGTAACCGCCCCCAAATAGACTAACCTGCGTCTGTGTCCATCAAACAAAAAAGCACTGCGAGAAAGCAGTGCTTTTTTGTATTAAGCGTGAGCGCGATAAGCGGTTAGAAGACCCAGAACTTCGCGATGAAGTAATTCACGACGATTTCAAGGATTGTCACAATCAGATTGATCACCTCAGGCCACCATCCATACTCCGTGCGAACCCGTTCACGGTCACGTAAATCCCACTTGAGCCAACAGTCAATGACCACCCACATCAATGCCACCGTTACAATCACCGTGCCAATGCGTGTGGAGTAAAAGAGCCATGCCGACTCCCAAAATCCACTCTCCGTGCCGCTAAAGGCCAACCACCTCATCATGAAAAAGGCAGTTGTTGCCGCAGCGAACCAGGAGAGCGACTTTGACCAAACGTTGCTCAAATGGAATTTACGGAAGCAGACCGAATAACCGACCTGACTCACCACCGTTGAGCAAACGCCGGAGAGGAAATACCAGAACAACTCCCAAAAGAGCGCCGGGTCAATAAAACGTGCGATGAACTCAGACAAGGTTCAGCGGTCCATCTTTCAAGAGTTCACGGCAGAGCTGCCAGCACTCATACTGCATACGCGGCACATGGAAGCAGCCCTTATAGAGGTTGCCCTTAATGTCAGAGCAGACACGGCCATCACGTGCGAGATAACCATACCACCCGCCATACTCCTTATCCGGGAAGTGGGCGTGCGTCCAGTCATGCACAAGCGTGTGCATCTTGGCATACTTCTCATCACCTGTGAGCTGATAAGCCAAGAGCGCTGCGATGCACCCCTCATTGTGGGGCCACCAGAACTTCATATCCTGCCAGTACTCGCTCACCGGATGATTAAAGACATCACGATAATAGAGAATGCCGCCGTATTCCTTATCCCAGCCGCGTTCCCACGACCAGTCCAGCATATCGAGACCGATGCGGATATAATCCGTACGACCACGCATCTTACCTTCGTTCATGATGAACCATGCACCCTCAATCGCATGACCAGGGTTCAACGTGCGTTCATCAATGTGGTCGATAATCGAACCATCCGGCGCCACCGTTTCCATGACGCACTTCAAATCAGGCTTCAAGTGATACTTCACGATATCCGCGATCGCCTGGTCAATGCGGTCATTCGCCTCTTCATAACCGATACTCTCACGGAGACGCTGGCACGTCACAATGTTAATCATCGGATGACCCAAACCGCGCTTCGGGCGGACATCGGTAAATTTCGGCGGATAGTCCACATGGTCGCCATAGATCTTATACGTCTTACGCGCCAATTCTGCATACTCATCCGAACCCGTCAGACGGGCATATTCACCATAAGCGATAGAAGCAAAGCTCTCCGAGAAGGCATAACGACGCTTGCGAATCGGATCACCACGACGCGTCACATGGAAATACATGCGCCCATCCTTCGGGTCATAGCAGTACTTACGCAGAAACTCAAGCGTTCCCTTCGCCGCTGCTTCCCACTCCGGACGACGCTCCACGTGGTTGGCCAAGAAGCCCACCATCCATGCAAAACGTCCCTGTTGCCAAACGCCCTTGTCATCATCAATCCGACGCCCCTGACGATCTACGCCCGTCATGATGCCGCCGTATTCCTTATCTAAACCATACTCCATCCAGAACGGCACCACATCGCAGAGCAAGCCATCATGGTAGACCGTTTCGAGTTTTTGCAGACGATCAGTTGTTAACATATGCATTCCTTTCATGCCCTAAAACTGATACAAAAAAAGCCTGCCGCCTTACGGCAGCAGGCTCGTGAAAAAGATTATTCAGCCAAAATCGCAGCCACCGTGTCAGCGCAGTCCTTACGCTGTTCGGGGGTGAGATTCGAGAGGGGCGGACGCACTGCAGGCATATCCAAGCCATGAATGGCCATCATTGCCTTGCCGCCGACCACGCCACCATACTTCACCAAGAGGTCCACAATACGGCACACCTTGCTCATGCCCTTATCAATTGCAGCCTGGTCAGCATTCTTATAAGCTTCCCAAATGCCGTAGTAAAGCGGAGCAGCATAGTTGTAAGTCGAGCCGATAGCAGACTTCGCACCGCAGGCCAAAGCACCAGCGAACCATTCATCGATACCCCAGGTGATATCATACTTACCACCGCAGGCGCGGATGCAGCGCTGATACATGTACAAGTCAGGATAGTTGAACTTGATACCGGCGAGCTGAGGAATCTTACCATCCGCCTTGATCAAGAACTGTTCCATATCAAAGGTCACCCCACTCATGCCCGTGTGGTAATAGTAGAAGGGCAAGTTCGGAGCCGCCACCAAAACAGAATTAATGTAGTCAATCAAGTTATCAATGCTCGAGGGCTTGAAGAAGTTCGGCGGCACGATAGAGGTTGCGTCCAAGCCAATTTCTTCAGCGTAAGCAGCCAATTCGCGAGCGTCAGCAATCGACAAAGCACCCACGTGGCAGATCAAGAAGAGCTTACCCTTAGCAGCATCCGCCCAAGCCTTCATCACGGCCTTACGTTCTGCCACGGAGCAGCAAATACCTTCACCCGTCGTACCGCAGATATACGCGCCAATCACCTTCTGCTTCAGCAACGTTTCCACCTGCTTCGGGATCAAATCGAAATTAATGCTACCATCCTCATTAAACGGCGTATGGGGCGCAGCAACGAGACCTTCGAGTTTCTTCATAAGACAATACCCTTTCGTAAAGTTTGACTCTAGTTATTATCCCACACTTCTACTAAAACTGCAACTAAATTTCACCACAGAAAAGCGCCTACGGCGAGGACTGCATGTGGGTGCCTACGGCGCAGGACGATGTATGCAAAGGACAGCATGTGGTTTTCCGCGAGCCACGCCATGCGGGCAGCAGCTAATCGCGGCGCGATGGCGCTTTCAGCGCCCCACGATTACTGCTCGCCCTCTAAAGACTGCATGTGAGGTGGCTGCGCCAAAGTTCTAAGTTTCGTTCGCTGCGCTCACTTGAGTTGCCAGTTTCTCAGTTAAGCGGCTGCGCCCTTGCAGTAAGAAGTGAGAAGTGAGAAGTAAGAAGCGCACGCTGGCGGAGCACGGAGATGTGCCCGTGCGACGCAGCGTGACAACGGTGAGGGCCCGCAGTAGGACGCCTGTCCGTAGCGAGGAGCGCCGAATCCGTCGGCCATCTCCGTAAGGAGTGGCAGAGAGCGGTAGCGAACGTCATGACTGTGCGACTCGTGGAGAACAACCGCGCCGCAGGCGCCAACCTGCGGCTCTGCCGCTACCGCAGCGCGACGGCGATAGCAGGGAAGCCGGCGGCTTCTGCCGCCGCAGCGGCACGCGCACGGGCCACGGGGACATAGGCTAGGAAGCGGGGTTGGCCCACCGAAGCGAGGCGATAGAAGGCGCCGATGGCCTGGGTGAGACGTTGGACCACGGCGCATGGCAAGGCCGCCTTGAGCGCATCCAGGTCACGACCAGAGGCCTTGGCATAAGCCTGTAAGGCATCGGGCACTGCTGCTGCACCCCAGTCCGTGTACGGATCAAAGAGGAACGACGCCAAGTCGTACAATGCAGGGCCGCGCCGCATCCCCTGGAAATCAATGATACAGGGACGTTGGTCATGCCACAAAATATTCGAACTCTGGAAATCGCGATGTACAAGTACCTCTGGTTCTGCGAGTAATACTGCTTGGAGACGTTGCCACTCCGCCTTTGCCTCAGGAGAGAATGGCGCGACAAACTGTTCGTACAGCCCCACCTCCCAATCATAGAGCGCCTGGTCAAAGCGTGGTTCCAACGGCAAGTCGCCGATCTCCGCCTGATGGAATGCGGCCAACATCTCCATCACCTGCCCCAACATCGGACTATGCGGCGTGGGGTGATGCCCGCAGGTACACGTGTGACCCGCGTCATGGTCGTGGTCGTGCCCACAATCGCACGTATGCTCTGCGCCGTGACCATGGTCGCAGCTACAATCGCACGAGTGCTCCTCGCCGTGATTATGGTCACAGTCACAGGTTGGCATTGCTAAAGCCTCTCGCACTGTTTTCGCGTAGTGGTCCAACGTATCATCGCCGAAATCCTCCAACACCAAAAGATGCGGCTTATCCAAAATCACCTTCGGCACGGGCACCCCTGCGGCGGCGAGTGCCTTTGCGCAAGCGGCATAACGCGCATTCTCGGCGCGCCCCGCGGTTTCATAGGCAATCGCAATCACCGAACGGCGCGGCCCAACCAACCGCCAAAAGGTGCGTTGGCTTCCCCGCGTCCCCAACGGAATCACAATCGTCTCCTCCAACTTCCACTTTAGCGCCGTTAAGACCTTCTTCACTGCGGGCGCGGGCAAAACACCTGCCGCCTCGCCATAAGCGGCCAATGCAGGCACCTTCTTCACATCCCGATGTACCTGCAAATAGGCCTGCAACGTCCCTGCGTCATTCCAGTACGCCTCTTTCTGATAGGCTGCGCGGACAAATTTCCCTGCATACATCGCCGCCTTAAAAGCCTCCACGACCGAACACATCGCCTGCTCTGCCGGCAAGAAGTCAATCACCTCAGGACTCAAGAGGCTGACGCCTGTAAAGGTGTATGTATGCTCCACTCCAGGCGTTGGCGAGGCCCAACATGTAATGCGGTCGGCATAATCAGCCTCCACCGTCCGCGGTCCGCGCTTCGCCTCCAACCATGCCGCCGCAAATCCCCCCGATGCCTCGAAGGCCTCTATGAGCGGTTCTGGCCGACACGTGAAGACAATATCCCCATTCACCAACCAAAAGGGCGCATCCGTCAAATACGGTTTTAGTGCCCGCAGACAGCCCCCTGTGCCGAGGATTTCGGGTTCATGCAGCTCATGCAAGGTAAGCGGTCCCTCATAGGTAGCGATAAATTCACGAATCCGTTCAGGCAACCAATGCGTATTGATAAAGACCTCACGCACCCCCCATGTGGACAATTGAGCCAAAGTGTGCGCCAACAAGGGACGATTCCAAATCGGCATCAAGGGTTTGGGCGTGGAGAGGGTCATCGGGCGCAGACGTTCACCGAAGCCGGCTCCCAGTAAAAACGCGATGGTGGGTTGTTGCATCACAAAAAACTCCAAAGCAAGAAAAAAAGAAACCGCGCCGAGGAGCGCGGCAACAAAAATGTGTTCGTTATGGCCGCACGCGATGAATCCGCACCCCTGCGACCACACCTGGCAACGCATGCGGTTTACGTACCGTGACCTCAGCCTCCAAAACGCGAGCATCCACGGCAAAGGCCGCCTCAACGGCCAACTGCGCGGCGCGTTCAATCATCTGACATTTCGCCGAAATCAACGTCTGACGCACCGCATCAATCACTGCGACATAGTTCACCGTATCGGCCAATTGATCACTCGCCCCTGCGGGTGCAAGGTCACAAGTGAGCGTCATGTCAAGAAAGAGTTCCTGCGGGAAGGTGCGTTCATGTGGCAAATCACCCACAATGCACTCCACGCGCAGCCCCTCTAATACAATTTGATCACGCATGGGGTTGCTCCTGATCTGTGGCGGATTCTGCAATCGGTTCAAGCGTTGCCTCGGCCTCTGACGCCTCTACTTCCATCAATTCACGGTTGTACTTACGAATCATCCGAATTCGAAAGATAAGCCACCCCGACATCAAGAGTAACACTGGCACGAAGACCCATAAAAAGCCCTGCTCATGCAAAAGAACCCAATTCCGCATCGCCAAAAAGGCCTTCAAAATGGCACGACTCCAGAACAACCACACCAGCGCCGCCGTGCCCAAGGCTGGCCCGAAGGGAATCGCCACCGCCTGTTCATCCGAGAGCCCCTTCACGCGGTTGTAAATCAAGACCCCGCATCCCATCACAAGACCGATGAGCGAAGCCATAAGCATAATCCACAAGAGCCCTTGCCAACCAAAAATGGCGCCAAAGAGCATCATCCACTTCACGTCGCCGAAGCCAAAGGCATCCTGTAAAAAGATGCGTTCCCCCAAAAAAGCAATCGCAAAGCCAATCCCAAACCCGGCCAAAGCCCCACAAAACGACGTGAGTAGCCCCTCATACCAGAGATTGCTCCCATGCAATGCAGGAAACGCCCCCGCGACCACAAAGGTTAAGAGCGTTCCGCCCAAGGAAATGCGGTCCAACAAAATCCGATGGTCAATATCAATCATAACATCCACCACCGTCGAGGCCACGAACAACCAGAAGAACGGAATTAACTCCGGAATCGAGAGCGGATTCAAGCCAAAGAGCTTTGGATTCCCCCACATCTGGAAGACCATTAAGAAAAGCACCGCCGTGATGGCCTCAATCGCAGGATAACGAAAACTAATCGGCGCCTTACAGTTCGCGCACTTCCCCCGCAGGATAAACCATGTTAGCACAGGGATATTGTGATACCACGGAATTGTCTTACCGCAACTAAAACAGTGCGACCGTGGATAACTCACCGACTGATTCATTGGGATGCGATAGATGCAGACATTTAAGAAGCTGCCGATAATCGCCCCGAGACAGACCACGAAGCCGATCGCCACACGCGACAGTAAAGTTGCCTCCTCCTCCGAAAGTGCCATCAAGAACTCAGCCATGGTGCGCCACCTCTGCTTCGACGGCGGCCAACATCGCCTCGCGATCTGCGCGAATGCCATCCGTCCAGTACTCAAACGAGAGCGCCCCCTGCTCCACCAACATCCGAATGCCGTTGGCACAACGCGTCCCCCCTGCCTCACGATAAGCACGCATTGTGGGCGTTTCAGGCGCACCTGGCGGAATTACGATATCATAGAGCACCTGGTCTGGACGGAAAGCCGACGCGGGCGCCGCCGCTTCAGGCATAATTGCGAGTCCACTCGGCGAACACTGCGCCACCAAATGCGCCTCTACCAAACGCGCCTGCGAGATTACCTCAGCGCGACACGCGGTGGTTTGAGAGATTTCGGCGGCCAATTGAGCCGCACGGTTGGCATCCACATCAATGAGGCCGAGCCACGTTGCGCCGCCATAGGCGAGCGAGAGAGCCACAGCGCGACCTGCGCCACCGCAGCCAATAACCGCCGCCGTATCCCCCTGCGGAGAGAAGTCCAACAACGCCTTTGCGGCGGCCAAAAAGCCCGGGCCATCCGTATTATGGCCATACATCTTGCCGTCTTTGAAACGCACCGTGTTGACCGCGCCTAAGCGTTGGGCCTCAGGCGTGAGCACATCCATCATCGGCACGGCGAGTTGCTTATGCGGAATCGTCAAATTCACGCCCTCCAGCCCCTCCTGAGGCAAAGCCGCTAAGGCTTCCTGCAAGGTTTCTGGCGGCACATCCCGCCGCGTATACTCACCCTCAAAGCCAATTGAGCGAAAGCTCGCCGTATGCATAATCGGCGAAAAGCTGTGACCGATGGGATGACCGAGCACGGCAAAACGTTTCATTGTACTCTTCCGTAAAAAAGTGATGAAGCCCGTCTGCAGAGCAAACGGGCGTAAGCATTATTCTTGAGCCATCGCGATGGATCCCGACCGCGAGATATCCATCACATCAAAAGGATGCAACAAAGTAAGGAATTGCTCCACCTGCATCTGCGAACCCACCATTTGAATCGTTAGCGAATCAGGATGCACCCCTAAGACCTTTGCTCCAAAGAGCATAGCCACTTCAATGACTGGGGCGCGGCCCGTTGCACGCGTACCCACCTTCACCAAGAGTGCTTCACGATCAATGTGCGGCTTTGCCGTCACATCCACCACGCTAAAGACGTTAATCTGCTTCGCCAATTGGGCCACCACCTGCGTGATAACCTTCGGTTCACCCGGGATGCCAATTGTCATCTTTGAGATTGAAGGATCCGTCGTCGGGCCCACATTCAACGTTTCAATGTTGTAACCGCGCCCGGAGATGTGGCCAACAATCCTTGCCAACACGCCAGGACTATTTTCCACCAACACATTTAAGATATGTCTTTGCATCGTACTTACTCCTTAGGCTCGCGGGGGAAGAATCATTTCCGAAAGTGCAGCCCCTGGTGGAACCATCGGCAACACATTCTCATCCTCTGCGACAATGCATTCAATCAACCACGGATGCGGATCATTGAAAGCTTCATTAAAGACCGCCTCAGCCTCCTCAAGCGTCTTCACGCGCTTGCTACGAATGCCATACGCCTCCGCCACCTTCACGAAATCAGGCAGATAGACAGGCTCCGCCTCATCGCAAGTAATACGTTCATTCGTCGGTCGATTATTCGGTGTCAAAATGGTTGCGCTATGGCGACCTCCGTAGAAAAGGTCCTGCCACTGGCGCACCATACCCAAATGTGAGTTATTCAAGACAACGAACTTTACCGGCAGCTTATGCTCCACTGCCACGACCAATTCCTGAATATTCATCTGGAAGCCACCATCACCATTGATGGAGACAATCAGAGCATCCGGCGTGCCCAATTGTGCACCGATAGCAGCTGGCACCCCAAAGCCCATCGTGCCCAAGCCACCCGAGCTCAGGAATGAGCGCGGACGCGTATAACGATAGAACTGTGCGGCCCACATCTGGTTCTGACCCACGTCTGTCACAATCGTGGCCTTCCCTGCAGACGCGCGGTCAATCGCCTCAATCACCGCCTGCGGCAACATCTTACCATCCTTACGCGGCAAGTAAATCGCGGGCTTCTGTTCACGCCACACGGCAATCTGCTTCAACCATGCTGAACGATCCACCTTATGGACCAGCGGCAACAACGCCTCAAGCGTCTGGCGCAGGTCTGCGCACACCGCAACATCCGTGCCAATATTCTTGCCAATCGCCGAAGCATCCACATCAATGTGCGCAATCTGGGCCGAACAAGCAAACTCCGAGGAACGCCCCGTCACACGATCATCAAAACGAGCACCTGCAGAAATCACCAAGTCTGCCTGTTGAATCGCCTGGTTAGCCGCCACCGAGCCATGCATGCCAACCATCCACATCGAGAGCGGACTCGTTTCAGGGAACGCACCTAATCCCATCAACGTCGTGCAGACAGGGATATCATAAGTCTCTGCAAGCGAGCGCAACAACGCACAACTATTCGAAACAATTGCTCCACCACCCACATAAAGCACCGGACGATGCGACTTATTAATCGCCTCTGCCAAACGGGCCACCTGCTCAGGCGGTGGCAACAGCACCGGCTGATAAGCACGAATCGAAACATCCTGCATACTCACGTCTGGACGAAGCGTATACTGTTGCTGGATATTCTTCGGGATGTCCACGAGCACAGGACCAGGTTTACCCGTACTCGCGATGAAAAAGGCCTCAGCAATCACGCGTGGCAAATCATCCACCGATCGCACCAAGAAATTATGCTTCGTCACACCACGCGTGATACCCGTCGTATCAGCTTCCTGGAAGGCATCCGTACCGATGAGATTCATGGACACCTGGCCTGAAATCACGACCAAGGGCACACCATCCATCATTGCGGTAGCCAACCCCGTCACGGCATTCGTTGCACCAGGGCCAGAGGTCACCAGTGCACACCCTACCTTACCCGTGGCACGTGCATAACCATCAGCCATATGAATACCGCCCTGCTCATGGCGCGGCAAGACAAACTTCAACGGCGAATCGTAAAGCTTGTCAAAAATATCGATTACCGTACCACCGGGATACCCGAAAAGCACACTGCAACCATTGCTAATCAAACCGTCCACCACGCACTGAGCGCCGCTACGGCCCTGCTTTCGGAGCATTTCTTGCGTCAAGCTCTCCCCGGGGACACTTCCAGGACGGCCGACGAATTGCTGATATTGAGGGGCCTGAGTCATAATACTACCTTTCAGTCTGTAGGCTGATTGGGAAAAAAGGGAAAGCGCCGGCGGGTGCCAGAAAGAGCATCTGCCGCCGGGAATTCAACGCATTACATTAGAGTTCGTAGCACCAACCGTGCTCATCGGCGATACGGCCAAACTGAATATCCTGCATCGTGTCATGCAACTTACGCAGGTTGGGGCCGCAATCAGTCTTCGAACCGACTTCAATCACTTCGCCATTGCGATGGACTTCGCACACTGGCGTAACCACTACGGCCGTGCCGCAAGCGCCGATTTCAGAGAATTCGCGAAGTTCCTCATAAGGAATCTGACGGATTTCCACCTTATGCCCCAAGTCCGCGGCGAGCTGTTGCAGCGACAAATTCGTCACCGAAGGCAACACCGAAGAAGACTTCACGGTCACAAACGTACCGTCCGCCTTAAAACCGATAAAGTTGGACGTGGCGAACTCTTCCACGCACGTATGCGTCTTAGCATCCAGATAGAGTTCCACTGGGAAGCCCATGTGCTTTGCCTTTTCATGCGCGAAGAGGCTTGCAGCATAGTTGCCACCCACCTTCACATCACCCATGCCCTGCGGCGCAGCACGATCATAATCATCAAAGATAATCGCACGCACAGGCTTAATACCGCCCTTGTAGTAATTGCCCATCGGCATTACCATCATAATAAAAGTATACTCATTAGCAGGAGCCACGCCAATCTGCGGACCCGTACCAATTAAGAGCGGGCGCACATACATCGATGCACCACAGCCATACGGCGGCACAAAGTCAATATTGTCACGCACCACGCGCTTCAACGCATCCAAAAACATCTCCGTCGGCACCGGCGGCATCACCGTCTTGCAAGCGGTACGTTGCATACGCTCCGCATTAGCCTGCGGACGAAATGCCACGATTTTGCCATCCTTCTGACGAAAAACCTTCAAACCTTCAAAGCACTCTTGACCATAATGAAGGCACCCAGCGGCGATCGACATAGTAATCGTAGGCTCATTCACGAGCTCCCCGCCATCCCAAGCACCATTCTTCCACGTATAACGGATATGACTCCGCGTGGGCATATACGCGAACCCAAGGTTCGACCAATCAATTTCTGCCATTTTAACTGTCTCTTTCTCTAGGCACTCATGTGCCAATCTCAAAGCATGTTCCACCGTTGCAGCCCTTACAGCCGCGCGTGTTCCATCAAAAGTGTGTTCATTGACCGCCACAATCCCGCGATACGCCACGGCGATATAGACGCGCCCAACGGGCTTTTCAGGCGTTGCGCCCCCAGGCCCTGCGATTCCCGTTACGGCGATCCCCAGCGGCACCCCCAGTAAATTGCACACGCCCTGCGCCATCTCTTCAGCGCACTCCGCACTCACAGCTCCCACGGTGGCAAGCGTCTTTGCGGACACGTTCAGCAACTTCTGTTTAATGCGATTCTGATACGCCACCACAGCGCCATCAAAGACATCGCTTGCGCCAGGAATAGCGGACAAAAGCCCGCTCACGAGCCCACCCGTGCAGGATTCTGCGGTGCCAAGGTGCACACCACAAGCACGGCACTTTTCAAGCAACTGCCGTGCGTATTCCATACATTTGTCGGTAAAGACTCCATCCATAACCGCATCATAATACCATAATACTGTGCCACGTGGCAAGTGGCGAGTGGGCGCGGAGTTCGGGGTGGTGCCTACGGCGCAGGACTGCATGTGTGAGATTAGAAACCACGAAATACACAGAACACTCAGAAAAAAGGACGACGTGTGCAAAGGACTGCATGTGGTTTTCCGCGAGCCACGCTATGCGGGCAGCAGCTAATCGCGGCGCGATGGCGCTTTCAGCGCCCCACGATTACTGATCGCCCTCTAAGGACAGCATGTGGATTTAACGCGAGGACGCTAATCTTACAAATCCACTCAACTCGGCGCTATGAAAAACCTTGCTACGCAAGCTTTTCCCCGAGTATGACGGATTTTCGCCACGCGAATCATACAAAGGACTGCCAGGTGAGTCCCTTAGGTCTCTTTGTCCCTTACGTCCCATCGGCGACCATCCCATGCATCTTATGCGTCCCTTCCTCTTCGCCGCCCTCAACCGTGGCAAAGCCACTAACCAGCGGCTCCGCCTCTTAACCACGGTGCATACACCGTTAACAGCGAGCATACGCCAACCATGCCATGCGAGCAGCAGCTAATCGCGACCTTCGGCTTGTTTTGTTCCCCAACAAATTCACACAATCTCAAACTAGCCATCTTCAGGAGAGGAAGGCAGCCTCACAAGAACTGTTTCAATTCACGCCCGTCATGTGACGGGCGAGATAGCGGTATTCAGCCCAACGTTCCTGATAGCCGTTTCAATTCACGCCCGTCGTGTGACGGGCGACTTTCTTCCTTCGGCGTTGGCAATTTTTTACCAAGGTTTCAATTCACGCCCGTCGTGTGACGGGCGACCTCAGGGCTCCTCTTCAGTCTTTGGCTCCACATAGTTTCAATTCACGCCCGTCGTGTGACGGGCGACGATAGTTAATGAGCTGCTACTCGATATCCATCTCCGTTTCAATTCACGCCCGTCATGCGACGGGCGACTTTCCATTCTCACGGTTCAGCTGCGCCAGGCAGTTTCAATTCACGCCCGTCATGCGACGGGCGACTGACGCTTTGACGAAGCCTATCATCGTTGATGAGTTTCAATTCACGCCCGTCATGCGACGGACGACCAGAATCCGTGGAAGTTGGCTCGTCCTCGCACGTTTCAATTCACGCCCGTCATGCGACGGGCGACCATAGACTTGATTCATATCAGTATTCCTTTCAAGTTTCAATTCACGCCCGTCATGCGACGGGCGACACGTGGCCACGGCACCACTACACCCACATTCACCGTTTCAATTCACGCCCGTCGCACGACGGGCGACCTGCACAATGCGGGCAAGCATTGGGAACTTCTCTTGGTTTCAATTCACGCCCGTCGCACGACGGGCGACATATGGGCACGTTGATTAGTAATACTACAACCGTTTCAATTCACGCCCGTCGCACGACGGGCGACAAGTGGTATCAAGCGAACAAAGAGCGTGCTGCTGT
>JAZUPT010000024.1:0-183888 GCA_045605345.1 Candidatus Spyradenecus sp. | reverse complement strand
AGTTACGCACAAACCAAAGCGAACCCATCCGCTTGGCGGATTAAGCATCAAAAGAGCATTTTGAAGCCGTTTGCGAGCATGGCGAGAGAACTCTACTATCTCTCCCCGCTTCGCTCGCACTTTCTTTTTCTTCATAACTTGCATTATGCGACAAAATTATAATATCTTCTATCCTATCCCTTAATATTATTCCTACTGTGGTTGTATTGGAGATTTCTAATGGTTATCAAGTAAATCAATCATGGCACTTCTCTAGGCCTTTTTATCTTTTTTTCTTTTTCACTATCAACACGTATCATTCATTGAAGTGAATACGAACTTGTTAATTTAACGCTTAGCGGTTTCTTCCATCAACGATCGTGAGCGTCTTTGATACTCCACAAATTCAATTGTCATTATGAATTATGTGAATTTGATTAAGCATTATAAATGTTTGAACATACGTTGAGTTATAAATTAAACCTCCATAGAAAGTTAATCCTTTGCCCAACGGCCTTACATTAAAGGTTTCATTTAATTCTACAAGAGTTAATTTTTAACATCGTACAACGTTAAGCTAAAATTTGACCATTACTAAATTTCTTTTAATCCTAAAGAATCTTACGGCGAACCTATTCTTATTGTCTTTTCTTTTATCATGAACAAAATGAATGTATCGATTTCCATTTCAATTAATTATGCAGCTTGTTAGAACCTTTTTTACAAGTTATGCCTCCTTCTCTCTCAAAAGTAAAGCCTCACTTTTAGAAGAAAAGATTATAATGAAGATATACGACGTATAAATTACTCCTTTGCGTTCAATTTTCTTAAGCGATCCACCCTACTCTTTAAATTGTAATAATTTCATTTTAATTTAATTTCTTTAATGAAGCATCTGTACAGTAAAAAGTAGATAAATTAAAGAAAATGGATGCTTTTTCTTTCTATTTTTGCTACACTTTCTCGTAATTCGGGCCTGTGGTGAAACTGGCAGACACGCAGGATTTAGGTTCCTGTATCGCAAGATGTGAGGGTTCAAGTCCCTCCGGGCCCATTAAATTCCCCTTTTTCCCTTGGCATCTTTATGAATCGTTCTGGTATTGGCTTTGATACGCATCGCTTAGTTGAAGATCGCAAATTGATCTTAGGCGGAATTGACATCCCCTACTCTCACGGACTTCTTGGCCATTCGGATGCAGATGTTTTGACACATGCCATTATGGATGCGCTTCTTGGTGCGATTGCAGATGGCGACATCGGTCAACATTTCCCAGATACAGACCCCAATTGGAAGGGTGCTGATAGTGTTGCGCTTCTGCGAGCTGTCACTGAACGACTTCATGAAAAAGGTTGGCGCGTCTATAATGTTGATGCCACAGTTCTTGCAGAACGCCCGAAACTGATGCCTCATCTCCCTGCTATGCGTGAAAAACTTGCGCAAGCGATGCAGATTTCGATTGATTCGGTTTCGGTCAAAGCCACGACGGTTGAAGGACTTGGTGCGATTGGCCGTCGTGAAGGGATCTCTGCGATGGCGGTCGCAACGGTTTGTCCGGCCTCTTAAGCTCACTCCCCTATCCTGCTCAACCAGTGAGCATCTTTAACGAGATACGACTCTAGCCTTTCAGCCTATGAGACAAAAATTGCCTCGCACGTAATCATGCGAGGCAATTTTACTATTATTTGTTCGAGTGCACTTCGGCTACTTATGGCTTAATGCAAGAGGTAACGCTCAGCTTCAAGCGCTGCCATAGCGCCAGAGCCTGCGGCAATAATAGCCTGTTTGTAAGCGGGGTCTTGGGCATCACCAGCAGCGAAAACACCTTCAGCAGAGGTTTTCACACCATTGGTGCGAATGTAGCCCTGTTCATCTAATTCAATAGCCCCCTGCAAAAAGCCTGTATTGGGCGTGTGACCAATTGCCACGAAGAGTGCGCTTACAGGCAAGGTCCGTTCTTCACCGGTTTTGGTGTCACGTAATACCACCCCTGAAACGCTCCCCTCTGTATCTAAAACATCTGCAACGGTCGCATTCCATGCCATTTCAATCTTCGGAGAGGCCAATACTCGATCTGCCATCACCTTACTTGCGCGCAAAGCATCACGACGGTGAATCAACGTCACTTTTGAGCAGAGTTTTGCCAAGAAAAGCGCATCTTCACATGCTGTATCGCCACCCCCTGCAACCGCAACTTCCTTATCGCGGAAGAATGCCCCATCACAAGTGGCGCAACCCGAGACCCCATGCCCCATCAAACGCTGTTCATTCGGCAGCCCCAACCAACGTGCCGAAGCGCCAGTTGCGAGGATTACTGCACGCGCTTCAATTGTGCCATTAACCATTGTCTCCAACTTCTTGACAGGGCCAGAGAAATCTACGCTCATGCATTCATCCATTTCGAAGACTGCGCCGAATCGTTCAGCTTGCGCCTTCATCGTAGAGACGAGCTCAAAACCATTAATCCCTTTTTCAAAACCTGGGAAATTTTCAATATCGGTGGTTTGTGTCAATTGGCCACCAGGTTGCATCCCCTCCAGCACCAACGGCTTAAATCCGGCGCGTGCAGTATACAATGCCGCCGTGCATCCCGCCGGACCACTTCCCAAAATTACAATGTCATACATACGTTATTTCCTCTCTAAAATTAACTACGATAGTTTTGCCAGTCTGCTCTTTAAAGAAACACCCGAGACCATCCGTTAAAAGAGACTGTCTCGGGTGTAACTTCATCTTGCGTCCGTTTACTTTCGGCTACATCCGAAGGAAACGGTTAGCTCACTTAAAGTGCTTCAATGTTGATGCAAACTTCGTGACCATTCAGATCCATTGGATCACTGACACCCTCTCCGAAGAGCAATGCATCGCCCTGCACTTCTTCAAGAATTGTATCCTGCCATGCTTCCAATGCTGCGGTAACTTCATCATCTGCCGCGACACGCACTTCGATGCGTTGGGTGATTTCCAAATCAGCCTCTTTACGCAGTGCCTGAACACGTGAAACGAATTCACGCATCAAACCTTCTGCGATCAACGCTGGCGTCAATGTGGTTTCAAGTGCCACAACAATGTCGCCTTCTGCCGCTACAACGAGCCCCTCACGCGGTTCACGACGAATGACCACGTCTTCAGGGCCGATTTCGGTCATCTCACCCTGTACTTCGAGCGACACCTTTTCACCGCGAGCAAGTGTTGCCGCATCTGCATCAGAAAGCGCCGCGATTGCAGCAGCTGCGGCCTTCATCTTCGCACCAAAGCGAGGGCCGAGTTTCTTGAAATCTGCCTTCAACGAAAGATTGGCGAGCTGCGTTTCGTCATCACCGAAGGAGACATCCTTCACGTTCAATTCTTCACGTACGATGTCAGCATAACCAGCAAGCGCACCACGCAACGATGCATTCACACTTGCCACATGCAACTTCGCAAGCGGTTGACGTACCTTCAAATCCTTATCCGTTCGCAACTGGCGTCCCAAACGTACCATGCGCTGCACCTGGGCCATGTCGGCTTCCAATTGCAAATCGCGCGCAGACGCATCTGCAGACGGGAAATCACAGAGATGAACGCTAATCGGATCAGATGCCCCCTTGAGATTGGAGTAAATCTGTTCTGCCACAAACGGACAGAACGGCGCCGCAACCTTAGAGAGTTGCACCAATACATAACGCAGGGTGCGATAGGCACTGCGCTTATCGTTGTCATCTTCGCTCTTCCAGAAGCGGCGACGAGAACGGCGGATGTACCAGTTCGTCAAATCATCAATAAACGCCACGAAGGGACGGACCGCCTTCTGCAAGTCATAGGCGTCCATTGCCGCAGTCACGTCATTAATGAGCGTCTCCATTGAGGAAACAATCCAACGGTCCAAAACGTTTTCGGAATCAGGACGCACCACTTCTGCTTCTTCAAAGTGATCAGCATTTGCATAGGTCACGAAGAAGCTATAAGCATTCCACCACGGAATCAACAAATCACGCAAGAGCTGACGCACACCTGTCTCCGAGAAACGGAGATTTTCTGCACGCACTACAGGCGAATTGATCATGTAAAGACGCAATGCATCCGCACCATAACGATTAATCACGTCATCCGGCGCAGGATAGTTCTTCAAACGCTTGGACATCTTCTTGCCATCTTCAGCCAAGACCAAGCCGTTTACAACGACGTTCTTATACGGCGCTTCGCCAAAGAGCAACGTACCCAGCACCAAGAGCGTATAGAACCAACCGCGTGTTTGGTCAAGGCCTTCTGCGATGAAGTCAGCGGGGAAGAAATCTTCCAACTTCTTGTCAGAGAAAGGATAGTGCTGCTGTGCATAAGGCATCGAGCCAGATTCAAACCAACAGTCAAGCACTTCGGGGGTGCGATGATAGGTGCGTCCATCCTTCTTGATAACGATTTCATCAATGAAGTGCTTGTGCAAATCTGTCACCTTCACACCCGAAAGAGCTTCCAATTCCGCGACAGAACCCACGCAAATCATATCAGAGGGATCGTCATCGCAAATCCACACGGGCAAGCAAGAGCCCCAGAAGCGATTACGCGAAATGTTCCAATCCTTTGCCTCACGCAACCAATTGCCAAAACGGTTCGCGCCCACTGCTTCAGGTTGCCAATGCACCTTAGCATTGTTTTCCACAAGGCGTTCGTGCAAATCTTCCACCTTCACATACCACGCATCGATTGCACGGTAAATGAGTGGCGTATCTGTACGGTCACAGAAGGGATAAGAGTGGACGATTGTGGCTTGATGGACCAACTTCCCGTTCGCCTTCAATTCCTTGATGATATCCTTGTCGCAGTCCTTGCAGAAACGGCCACGCCACGCTTCGGGAGCTGGTGCCGTAAAGGCGCAGCTCTCATCCATCGGGTCTTCAATTGTAATCCCCGCCGCCGCGCAAACGCGGAAGTCGTCTTCGCCATACGCAGGCGCATTGTGCACCAAGCCTGTACCATCTGTGGTGGTGACGTAATCATCCGTCAATACCACAAAGGCATTCGACTTATCTTTGTAGTAAGGGAAAATCGGCTCATAACGGATACCCTTCAAAGCTTCACCCTTGAAGGTTTCCAAGATGTCATACGCGTCTGCCTTCTTGAAGACTGCGCTCAAACGAGCCTCTGCTAGAATGTAAACGGCACCATCCGCCTTATCACGTACTGCTACGTAATCAATCGCGGGACCCGCGCAAATAGCAAAGTTGGTGAGTAATGTCCATGGCGTCGTCGTCCACACCAAGAGATACGCCTCTTCACCCCAGCCCGTGCGTGCACCGTCTGTGATGCGACAACGCACCGTTACGGCCGGATCTTGCACATCCTTGTAGTTATTGCCTGCTTCAAAGTTGGAGAGCGGAGTCGACAACTTCCAGGAATACGGCATAATGCGATGGCTGCGATAGACGCGGTTCTGGTCCCACAACTGCTTGAAGACCCACCATACACTCTCCATGAAGGAGGGTTGCATCGTCTTGTAGTCATTGTCAAAATCAACCCAACGCCCCATGCGCGTCACCGTGTTACGCCACTGTTCCACATAGCGCAACACCATTGAACGGCATTGTTCGTTAAATGCATGAATACCGTGCTGACGAATTTCATAGGCGCCACTTACGCCGAGCGCATCCTGTGCCAAAGCCTCAATCGGCAGACCATGGCAGTCCCACCCAAATCGACGCTCCACATAATACCCACGCATCGCTTGATAACGCGGCACCACATCCTTAATCGTACCCGCCAATAAGTGACCATAGTGCGGCAACCCTGTTGCGAAAGGAGGTCCATCATAAAAACGGAAAATTGGCGCATTTTCACGCTTCTTAAGGCTTTCCGCAAAGGTATTTTCACGTGCCCATTTTTCTAAAACAACTTCTTCATTCTTCGCGAAGTTTGGGCGATTAGAAACAGGATTAAACATAGGGGTCCTTAATTCATCTATGCGGTTGACGCTCTGTCGTCATATTCCGCAAACTTTGGGCAACGCTTTACTGCGCGCCCTTACATTCTTACGTTTTTAAAAAACTTATTTGCTTCGCAAAATCGAAAGCACCGCATCACGATCCGTTGCGGCAATCATTGCAGCGCGCTTGTCGTCATCCATTAACGTACGGCTAATGGTACCAAGGAAAGTGGTATATCCCGAACCCGCCGCAGGCGGCACCAACATCAAAATAACCACACGCGTCGGCTGTCCATCAGGCGCATCTGCCGCAAAGCCATCCTTATGCAAACCAATTGCGCACACAAATTCATCCACCACATCTGTTCGGCCATGCGGCAATGCAATCTCATCGGTCATCACCGTAGAAGCCGACATCTCACGGCGCACAATTGCCTGCTTCGCTTCATCACGCTTATCTTCTGCCAAAGCGCCTGCCGCCACAAGCGCATCGGTCAATTCTGCGATGGCGCTAAAAATATCCTCGCTCTTCAACGAATTAATTACGATTGCTCGATCAAGCATATTCTCATAAGTGCTCATTAGCGTACCTCATTCAATAGTATGTCAATCACATATAGCGGACACGCAGATTTGTATTCTCTAACGTATCACGTTCCAAAAGCTCATTCAAAACTCGACCCGCAGGCCCCGGCAAGCCATCACCTACCGGATTTCCATTGTAACGTACCACAGAGGCAACATTCCAGGTCGTACCAACAATCAAAATCTCTTTCGCTTCAGTCAATTCTTCTTCGCGAATCGGACGAAACACGACGCCACGCACCAAACCCTCATCATTGATGGTCTGCGCTAATTCTGCTACGCGAATCATTGTTGTTCCCGGTAAAATCGTATCAGGCGACGGAAAAACTAAGCGACCACTTTTCGAAATAATGCCGATATTTTCCGTGGCACTCTCCGTGATGTGCCCTGCCTCATCCACGCCAACCACACAATCCACCCCATGCAACATCGCCTCTGCGCGCATTAAAGCATTCGGAATGTAATTACACGTCTTAATACGTGCCATGTAGGGTTGCTTCGGCGGCACATTACTTTTACGTAATGTTGCCCCCTCTGGATGCTTCTTCATAAATGGCGTTCCAGCGCCATAAATCAAAATGTAAAGCGCAGACCCTGCACTCTCCGACGGTGCCACACCCATTCCTCCTGGTCCGCGACTCAATACAATGCGCACCGAACACTCAGGTTGGGCTGCCGTTTCAAGCGCCTCTAAGACCAGCTGACGCAATGCCTCAAAGCCCTTACGGAATCCAAGCCCAATCTCATGGGCACTCCGTTGCAATCGCTGCAAATGCGCATCCATGTTGTAGACCGCGCCATTGACACACTTCAATGTCTCAAAAACACCATCCCCACGATGCACCAAATGATCATGAAACGGCACCTGCATCAGCGCAGTATCCGTCACATAACCATCCAAAAGACTTGAATAAAAAAGAAAATACGGCACCGCCCCCTCAATATTTGAGGTGTGCAACCGCTCTAAATAGGCTTCAGGTGTAATCAGTTTCATTGCCGTTAACGAACACCTCTAGTATACCACATCCACACCCCTCTCAACACATTTTAAACACTTTTCATAGTGAATATTGCACAATTATCAAGAAAAACAAGTGGACGAGGATGCAATTCCCTGTCCATGCGATACGAATCAACGTTGATTATGCTTTTAAGTGCACATTCTCATGTCATCCATACATTCTGCCGATTGAACTATTACAAGTGTTGCTATTCCCATTACCATCGGTCGTCCCAATAAAACTGAACATCGTACAAATGGGGACGAGGTTACCGAACTTAACACTTCCGTGAGGGAAAGAAGTGTGTTTCTGAAAGAAGAAACGCCACTAGCCCGCAGAAGACACTTCCTACTCCCTCGATTTCATTTATTTTCATTATTCAAGCATGAGCACGAGGATAGACGAGACGGGCAACGACCGTCGCTCAAATAGATTATGGATAGGTTAAGGATAGAATAATTCTTTATAGTTGGTGATTTTAGCAATGGAGTAACCACTGATCACTTCCATGGCGGAGAAACCTCTGAGTAAAAAAGACGAAATGAATGCTCAGTTTGTTACAAACTCAAATCCAGTTTGTTACAAACTTGGATTCACTTTCTTAGAAATTAAAAAACGGTTTCGCCCTTTTATCTCAGGGTTGAGGGCTTTATGGGCAGAGACAATTGGGTGAGGCGGGGCTGAAGATGCTTCTATGAGTGTGGCGAAACTGTGGGAGCGCGGGCTCTCGAGAGGATGCCGACCTCCTTCGGTGCGGAGGTCGGAAAAACAAGAACGGAACGCAGAAGTAGACGACCGTCAGAGCGTAAACCTGAAAGCGACCAACTAACGGAAGCCTCCGCTCCCCGTATGCGACCCATGAAATCACGGATAACACACCGCCCCTCGCGTCCCTCTCCTTACTCACTTCTCTCTTTTACCGTGAGCACCAGTAAAAAGCATCCGCAGAATGCATAGCGTGCAGGACTCAGGCCTGCCGCAGGGCGTGGGGCTGCGTAAGCCCCACATCTTTCTCCACGCTTCCCACTCCTCTTTATCTTCCTATGAAGTGTTAACCTAAAGGAGAAATAAAAAAGCGGCGATGGATACATCGTCGCTTAAAAAGGTGGTCGGAGCGGAGGGATTTGAACCCCCGACGGTCTGCTCCCAAAGCAGATGCGCTACCAGGCTGCGCTACGCTCCGTAAAAAAGTTGCGCACATTATATCACAATTGTTGTGATTATGTGAGATTATTTTTATAATCCGCCAAAGAAAAGTGAGGTGAAGGTAGTAATGGGGGCGGTGTCACGCATGTTGTCAATGATTTGACGAACGTCTTTAATGGCGGCTTCGAGTTCGGTCGCAACGCTATCGTCATTGACGAGTTTACCGAGAGTACCGTCTCCATTTTCAAGTTTTTCGGTGATGGAGCGGATGTTAGAGGCGGCCACCTCTAAGTCACCTACGAGGGTAGAATCTTGAGAGAGGAGTCGGCCAAAACCAGACTTGGGGTCATTGAGCTTTTCGGTAACTTGACGAATGTTGGCAAGAGATGCTTTGAGGTCATTGTAGGACTCATCCTCTTCACGCATGAGTTTGCCCAAAAGCCCTTTACCTTCGGAGAGGTTGGTAGTGACGGCATTGAGATTGGCAATCGTAGCCCTCAAATCATCATAGGTGGAGTCTTCTTCGCTAATCAACTTACCGAGGAGGCCTTTTCCGTCATGAATATCAGAGGTGATGAGTTTCAGGTTATTGATACTTACGGTCAAATCATCATAGAGGGTAGAATCCTCGGCGAGAAGTTTGCCGATGGTGCCTTCTCCTTTACGAATGCGTTCGGTTAACACGGCGACATCTGCGGAGGCTTTTTGAATATTACTAACGGTCTGACGTAATTCTTCAGGATTAACCGCTTCACGCAGCCCCTTCACGAGTTCACCAAGGTCTGCCATCATATCGGTGGGCGAGTGACCGGTAAGTTGCGTAGGGTCTGCGAGGAGTTCCTCGGTATCGCCTTCTGTAATTTGGAGGCAGGTTCCGCCCAACATAGAGGTTTTCCCGACAGTAACGCTATAGTCTTTATGCAAGACGACATTAGGATCCAAAGAAATTTTAACTTCTACGGCGCCAGGGATGAGCTTTAGTCCAAGTACGCTGCCGACTTTAAGACCGCGCACATAGACGGGGTCTTGCATTTTCAATGCGCCAACGTCTTCGAATTGGACATAGCAAACGCGTGCATCTTTACCGCGTAAGAGATCCACACCACTGATAATTACGGTGAAGAAAACCAACAAGGCAACCATGACCGCAAGAAAGATGCCGGTCATTACTTCTTTAATCATTCCGCGTGAATTAGCCATAAACGACCTCCGAGTGTTCGGGATTTAAAAATGCTTTAACTTCTGGCAGTTCAGAGTGCATGATTTCCTCTGGTGTGCCAATGGTCAAAAATTGTCCGTTTTTCAGGAATCCAATGCGATCAGCGTAGCGTAATGCACCCACAAGGTCGTGGGTAACGACGATGCAGGCGGCATGGTGCGAACGATTAATCTTGCGAATGAGCGAGTCAATCGTAAATGCCATCACAGGATCAAGCCCCGAGGTGGGTTCATCGAAGAGCAACACCTCTGGATTTTCAATGATAGCGCGTGCGAACGCGGCGCGCTTCAACATGCCACCAGAGACTTCGGATGGATAGAGTGCGCCCGCTTCTTGAAGCCCCACTTCCACCAAGGCTTCGGTCACGCGATGATCAATTTCGGCGCGTGAGACACCGCCGTGCTCAGCCAATGGCAGGGCAATATTTTCTGCCAAAGTTTTCCATCCAAGAAGTGCGCCACCTTGAAAGAGGAGACCCACACGCCGACGTAATGCGGAGAGTTTTTCGGGGGAAAGCGTGGCGACTTCTTGATCCAAGACTTTTACGGAGCCTGCACTTGGACGTAAGAGGCCTGCGATTAACTTAAGCGTCACGCTCTTGCCGGTACCCGAGGGGCCAATAATCACGAAGAGTTCGCCCGCTTTAACCGAAAAGGTTTGTCCATTCAAGATACGGCGATCGCCAAAAGTTTTGAAGACATTGTCAAAACTAACCGCAAGAGGGCTATCGAGATTATGCTCAGAAGACATAGAAGAACCTCGTTACGAAATAACCTCCTGCAAGAATGGCCAGGAAGGAATAGATGACAGCACGACGCGTTGAGGCGCCTACCCCTGCGGCACCTTGTACCGTGGCGAAGCCTACGGAGCACGAAATTGTGCAAATCAGTATGCCGAAGAACGCCGTTTTAAAGAGACCAACATAGAGATCTTTCACCTCGGCAGCGGAGACAACTTCAAAGATGAACTGCAAGAACGGCACATTGAGCTGCGTATACCCAATGGATGCGGCACCCAAAAATGCGATAATGCAGGTGTAGAAAGAGAGCAAGGGCGCCATAATGATTAATGCCCACATACGAGGGGCTACCAAAAAGCGGACAGGATCTATGCTCATCATTTCCAATGCGGCGATTTCTTCGTTGATTTTCATCGTGCCGAGCTGGGCGGCCATCGCAGACCCAACGCAGGAAGCAAGAATAATACCCGTCATGAAGGGGCCCATTTCACGCAACATCGCAAATGACAAAGCGTAGGCCACCATCAATTCTTGGGAAAATTGTTTGAAGGCAATGCCCAACTGTAGCGTCAAAATCATCCCCGTAAACATCGCGACAACGGTCGCGACAGGCAAGGTGCCGATACCGATAACGTATAACTGCTGTAAAAAGGTCTGCCGAGACTCTCTGCGGAATAAGACCCCAGGCAAGCCACAAAGCGCTTGAAGGGTTAAGTGTACGGCTCGGCCTAATACGCTAAAAAAGTTGGCGAGTGCCCCACCCTCTGGTTCTCGAATGATTGTCATCTTACGATTCCTCCCCTGGGATTTCTGGTTCTTCTGGATCAGGATGCGTCCGCCACCAAATTAATCCCCAAAACAATTCATGCAAAATTTCGTCTGAACCTGGTTCCTGACGCGCAGTGTAGAAGGTCCAGAAAGGAGCCCAGTTACGCTCAATCGCGGGCACATCACGAATCGGGAAAAGTACCAACCCTTTTCGTTTTAAGCCCTCGCGCTCATTGTAGGAGCTTGAATAAAAGGGCCAGATACGAAAATAACTTGTTTGCAGATGAGGATTGCCATCAACATCATAACCGTAAGAGACCTCATTGGTGTAAAAGGGCCAAAAACGGAATGAACGCGTGTAGAGATTCACGGTTTTTTGTTGCTTCTTCACCATAATCGGATGAAGGAACCACCATCCATCTCGCGAGCCGCGATGGGTCATCCCCCAAATACGCCAAAACTTCCAAGTGCTCTCTTTGGGATCGGTGTAGCGTTCAAAGAGTGGCCAAGGGCAACGCAGTAAGCGCGCGTCTGAGGTCGTAGACGTATATCGGAAGAAGGGAGGCAAGAGGCCATAGGACTGTTCGGTGTTTGTATTGACACGTTCAAAGAGCGGCCACAACATCACCCCTGTGCCCTGATGATTCGGAGCGGTAAAGGTGCGATCATTCCAAATCGGCCACAACACGAAGCGTGACTCAAAATCGGGTTCTTTTTTCGTGCCATACAGCGGCCAAAGCGCCCAGCGCGTCTTGTCTTCGTCATACTTAAGAGAGAAGAATGGCCAAACAAAGTAGTCACGTTTGATGCCACGACTTCCGCCCGTGCGATAGCGCAACCAAAGCGGAAACATCGCCCAGCGAATATCTTCAACAAAAAAGGCCTTCGGCATGTGACCATAGACCGGAAACAAACCCCAATAATTTTCATCCTGGTCACGTCCATTCACCCAGAAGGGAGGAATCGCCAATGAGTAATCACGGCTGCGGCGTTCGGTGACATCTGCCTCTTGCCAAAAGGTCATCAAGACACGCCAGTGAAATTCATCTCCACGCCAACCGAAGTGCGACAAGGGCCAAAGCACGTCCATATCTTTGTCACGTGCATCAAAATCAGACTCTTCCCATGCGTAAAATGGACGAATCGCAAAGCGTGTGAGTTCACTTTTTTTTGAATTCCACTCAAAAAACGGTCCTAAGCGGAAGCGAAACTCATCTGGTGCATCAGGTGCAGCGAGGAGTGTGGAGGTGGCGAATAGACTTACAGCACACCATAACATGAGTCGTAATACGAAACGAGTGCTCTTTTTGACCAGATGAGTGTGCATGATTTACTCCTCTGTCAGTTCGCGCATTAAGCGTCCAACAAAATCAAACTAATTGCCATGATCGCCATCCCTGCGACAAGCCCATAGAGCGAGTCGTGACCACGGCCATAGGTCCTTGAAGCGGGTAATAATTCGTCTAAGCTGATAAACACCATGATGCCCGCCACTGCGGCAGAAATTAAGCCGAGCAAAAAGACAGGAGGCGTAAAGAGCGGATTTTGATAAATACACGCAAGTACGGCCCATAAGCAAAATGCACCGATGGGTTCGGCAAGACCTGAGAGGCAAGACCACACAAATGCCTTCATACGACTGCCCGTAGCGTAGTAAATTGGCACAGAGACCGAGATGCCTTCTGGAATATTGTGCAGCGCCACTGCCACTGCGATGGCCACCCCTAATTCGGGTTTTTCAAGCGCCGTTAAAAAGGTGGCGAGCCCTTCAGGGAAGTTGTGAATCACGATTGCAATCGCAGTAAACATCCCCATGCGCAACAGTTTATGCGCTTGATGACGTTTCGTCTCTTCCACATGGTGCAATGCTTCTGGGGGCGTTTCAGCCTCCTCGTCACGCAACTCTGCATATTCCGCCGCGGCATGCGTTTCGTGTGGGTTCTCTGCCTCAGGCACCAAGCGGTCAATCAAGAAGATGAGTGCAATCCCAGCAAAAAAGGCTAAGATCGCCCAAAATGAAGCAAGGCGCTCTCCTGCTCCACCCTCAATAATCTCCTGAATCCCACCAGGTAAAAGTTCCATAAAGGAAACATAGAGCATCACCCCTGCAGAGAGACCCGTGCACACAGAAAGCAGACGCGTATTGGTCCGTTTGGAAAAGAACGCAAAGACTGCCCCAAGCCCTGTTGAAAGACCCGCAATCAATGTTAAAGAAAACGCAATCAGTAGATTACTCATCGCCCATTCTCAATCTGAATTCAATTCTCTCTGAAGTAAAGTCGATCTTGGATTACAGCAGGAAGTGCAATCGCCGCAGTATCTGTTCGTAACGGACGCGAGCCTAAGGTGAAAGGCTGAAAGCCGTGTTCGGCGAAGGCTTGATTTTCAGCCTCAGTCCATCCACCATCGGGGCCAACGGCAATGAGGGGGAAACCCTTCGCATCCGCCGACAATGTATTGCGCTCTGCGGGATTTGCAATCAAGCGCAACGTATCCTCTTCTGGCAGTAATGGCCACAACTCATGAAACTTCGGCACAATGGTCAACTTCGGCAAAATCGTACTCTTGCCCTGCATTAACCCCTCAAGTAAGACGGGGCGATACTCCTCTTCACGCAATAAGTGCATGGAAAAATAACTCTTTTCCACCTTTTTTGCACCCACAATGAAGACATTGCGAACGCCCATCGCAGCACTTTGAAATAAAATACGACGCAGTGAACGCGGACGTGGCAGTGCCAAGATTAAGTCATACCAAGGTTGAAGCGGCGCTTCTTCACAAACAAGCGAGAATGTTACAGCGGCGTCCGTAACCTCCGTCACGGTAGCTTCGCCCTGAAGACCATCAATGATGCCCACCCGAAAAGTGCTTCCAGGCGCTGCATGCAGAAACTTACGCAAATGCTCTGCGCGGTTATCTGTAAGCGTGCAAGTGCCAGAGGCGGCTTCTTCTGCAGTAACTAAAATTAAGTTCATTCAATACCCGCTAAGTCATTTCCCAAAAGCGCCAAATCAATGGAGCCCTGATAGACTTCGCGAACTGGCCCCGTAAGGGTCAACCCGGTGCAACGATTATTTCGCCAATCAGCATCAATATTGAGCATAAATCCGCCGCTCGTGCGCACCGTAATCGGCAAGGTGCCTGCATGCGCTTCAACGGTTGTAATCGCCGCAGCCACAGCACCCGTGCCACAGGCGCCAGATTCTGCCTCAACACCACGTTCATAGGTACGCATACTCAAGCGATTCGATTCGCGCAAGGCTACAAAGTCAACGTTCACCCCTTCTGGTGCAAATGCGGGATGGAGGCGGATGGCACGGCCCAAAGTATCAATATCAATTGCTTCAGGGCTTTCAGTATGTACGACAAAGTGTGGCACACCTGTATTGATGTAATCCCCCTCAATCACCTTGTCATCTACGGTAATCTTAATACCATACGAGCGAGCTGTGGGTTCAGGCATCCAAACCTTGACGTTGCAATCATCTAGAATTTCTGCATCCAGCAAGCCACACGAGGTTTCCATCGTCATTGAGCGAGGCGCGGCCCCAATCTTGTGCGCAAACCATGCCGCGCAACGCGCCCCATTACCGCACATATCCACTTCGGTGCCGTCAGGATTCAAAAAACGCATCCGGAAATCTGCACGCTTAGACTTTTGAATCAAAATAATGCCTTCGCATCCCACGCCTGTTCGGCGAGCGGCAAGCAAACTCATCAATACATAATCTTGCCAAGGTACAGTCTTCTCACGGTCATCAAGCATAATAAAGTCATTCGCTGCGCCGTGCATCTTTGTAAAATGAAGGATCATAAAAACCTCCTTAAAATCAGTACAAATAGTATAGCATATTTCGATACTTCATTGAAAAAATCAAGCAAATCCGCGTATCAAAAGCCATAAAATGCTCCATTTTTATGGTTCCATATATCATTTGGAGCCCAACTAAGACAAATTAAACCAAGCGTATAGACTACAAAAAACAAGCGAGAGGCCATTTTAAAGCCTCTCGCTTAGCCTTTAACGCAGCAATTGATTATTCAACTGTAGGCGTCAACGTGGGACGCGTCGTCTTCTTTTCTGTTTCACCTTCCGCATTTGCGCAACGGTAATTTGCGCGGCATTCGGAGCAGTAGAAGAAGTCCTTATCCCAAGTCGTTTCTTCTTCCTTGCCACAGCTGTCGCAGGTACGCGTCTTACGAGCACGCTTTGCACGGCATTCTGCGCAGTAGAACTCTTCCCCTGCCCACGTGGTTTCTTCTTCCACGCCGCAATTCATGCAGCAACGCTTCTGCATGTCACGCTGCAAACGGAATTCCTTTGCGTGTTCATCCATGAAGATGTGCGGGAAGTCAAAGCAACCGGGAGCCGAAAGCAAAGTCTTGCAAGAAATGACATGGCCGCGGATCGGATTCATTGCAACCAACTGGACACGCTTGCCCAATCGACGAATACGACGCAACACAGGCACATAATCCACATCCCCTGCGACCAAAACCGCCACATCATAGGCGCCAGGTTGTGTCGCGAGATAGGTCATTTCAGAAGCAAGGTTTGCATTGACCCACTTTGCATCCGGCAGTGCATTCGGTTCTTTACGGAAATCAATCTCCGTGATATCCATTTCATAGCCACACTGTTCGCCGAGGAAATCATAGAAAATCTTCTGCTTAGCAGGATTATAGCCAATTTTATTTACGGGAATGGTGCCATAGTAGCAGGTCCGAACAATGTCAACCTCCTGACCACTGATTTCCGCCAAAGACTGCGCAATTATGTCGGGAATGCGCTTGTAATCAACTTCAAATCCCTTTTCACCAAGTTTGTCAAACAATGCTTGACGTCCTTTGTAAAGCCAACATCCGTCAATAAAAATCATTGCACGAATTGCCATTTTGGATTTTCCTTCTTTTGTGTTTTTATAGTTGTGTTTATTGTTAGACCCTCAACCTTAGAGGGATTGTGAAAAGTATGACAAAAAAAATGCGATTGCGCAACCTTTTTCAACGAAATATTCGCAACTTTTAACACAAGTTACACGTTTTGATTCACGTTTTAACTTCTTTTTCGGCGGAATTTGAAATCTGCCAACACTTCTCGCAACGTGGCAGGCGTCAAGAGTGCCGTAGCAAGGAAATAAAAACCACCCCCTACGGCAATCGCCGTAAACAACGAAATCCATGCGGGAAGCAGATTATTTAGCCAATCGTAACACAGGGTTACAAGCACCCCCATCAAGCTCGCAGCAACCAAGGTTTTAACGAGTACCCAACTGCATCCCCAAATATTAATTGAAATCTTACGCCGATGGAGGATATACAGCAAGATCGCCGTATTGACCAACGAATTAACACAGGTACTTACTGCGATACCAACGTGTCTCCACCCCTCTGGCAAAAAGATGACCGAGAGAAGATTGAGCACAAAATTACCCAAGATACACCATGACGCCACACGTACCGGTGTCTTTAAATCCTTAAAAGCATAGAAGATTGGCACCACGGTTTTTGCGGCAGAAAAGGCCAAAAGACCTGGCGCATAGGCCATCACAGCGCGCGCCGTCCAGCAAACGGATTGACCATCAAAGGCGCCGCGTTGATAAATCAATGCGACAATCGGTCCCGCAAGCACCATTAACCCCACCGCCATCGGGGCCATAATAACTGCAAGTGTCCGCAAGGAGCGCTCGAGAGTCGCCACCATCTCTGGCACATTTTGGTTGGCCGCCTGCCTGCTATAAGTGGGCAAAAGAACCGTTGCAAAGGCCGTCCCAAATAATCCTAAGGGCAAATAGATGATTCGATCGGCATATTCCAATGCCGAAGGTGCCCATGCCGCACCATAAAATGCTAACCACCCATCCACGCAAATATTAATCTGCGCCAAAGCAATTCCAAATGATGCGGGGCCCATTTGCAAAAGGACTTTTTTCAGATGAGGCGATGACCACCAGCCTCTAAAACTCAATTGAAATGAGAGCCCAACACGCTTGAGTTCGGGAAGTTGAAAGAGAATTTGGGCGGCTCCTGCGAGCAAAATCCCCCAACACACGGTACCAATTCGCCAATGCCCCTCAGCGGGCAAGAAGGGACAGATTCCCACCAGTACCACAATCCAAACAATGTTCAAGACTACCGGTGTTAAAGAAGAAATAGCAAAGCGATCTCGTACATTTAGAACCGCAGAAATGATTGCCGCAATACAAATTAGAAGTGCATAGGGAAGCATGATTCGCATCAGTGGCATTGCTTCATGCCATCGCGAATTCTCGTCACAAAAACCTTCTACGCCCCATGTAATCAAAATGCCAAGCCCCACCAAGAAGCCTAAGACACAGACTAATAATCCCAAGACATTAGCGAAGAATTGTTGCGCCTTTTCGCGGCCTTCGGTCTGCTCTACCTCGGCGAAAACAGGAATAAATGCCGCACCGAGGGCGCCCTCACCAAACAAGCGGCGAAAGAGGTTGGGAATTCGAAATGCGATAACAAAGGCGCTTTGTAGCGTGCTCGTGCCGAAAAAATGCGCCATTAACATTTCACGCACCAGTCCAAACAAGCGACTGATGCCTGTCATCGCGCTTACAATCCCCACTTTACCAAGTAGTTTCATTTTGTATTCCGGTTATTTTTGGTCCGGCATCCAAGTATTTTTCTTGCCGCAAATATGGCTAACGGCTTCATGGAAATTGATTGCACCACGCAAAATTTCAATTTCAATTCGTAGATAGTAAACTGGCACCGCCGTAGTGGAAAGTTTTGGGAAACGAACCGCATCCTTTTCCGTGGTGATCATCGCATCACACCCGAGGTCTGCCGCACGATTAACCACATTAATCACTTCCTGCGTGGCATAACGGTGGTGGTCGGCATAACGGACACATTCCACTAATTCGGCGTCATAACGTTTTAAGAAGTTTTCAAAGCTTTGTGGCACCGCGATACCCGACAATGCCAAAATCCGCTTCCCCTTCAACCACGACAGTTCTTCGTCGCCTTGTGCATAGACATTCTTTAGACGCTTTGGCGCATGGCGACACTCGATAATCTCTGCGTGATGGTTTAATTCTTTTAAGCGCTTGCGTAAAGCAGCCGAATTCCCATCGCTCTTCGTGATGAAGATGAAGTCCGCACGTTTAATATTTTGCACACGTTCACGCAAAACGCCACGAGGCAAGAGATTACCATTACCAAAGGGATTCGTCTTGTCTACCAATACGATATCGTGAGAGTGTTTCAATTTATGATATTGGAAGCCGTCGTCAAGAATTAAGGTGTCACAACCGAATTTTTTAATTGCATGACGTCCTGACTTTACACGATCACGGTCCACCAAAACAACAACCCCCGGCAAATTACTTGCCAACATATAGGGTTCGTCACCGCCAGTCTCAGAGTCCAATAAGACGTGGCGACCATCGCTAACCTCTAAGGGTGGATCAATCTTTTCGGAGAAGATGCGCTGCAAAAAGGGTTTTTCCTTTCTGCGATAACCACGGGAAAGAATGGCCACCTTACGCCCTTGACGCGTTAGTTCACGCGCAAAGATTTCCACAACAGGCGTCTTACCCGTGCCACCCGCCGTAACGTTGCCCACGCTAATCACTTGACAACCTAAGGGATACCGACGTAAAACGCCAATTGCAAAAAAGCGCATGCGCAACCAAACCACCGCACTGAAAATCTTCGAAATGCCTTTGAGGAAACCCAAAAGCACCTTCGGCCAGAAGGCGGTCACATTTTTGTCAGCGCCTTCCAACTGAATTAGCGGGATAAGATAGCTTTCAAACCGTTCAATCGCACGAACTTTGTTCTTCTTGGCCACGCGCGCACCTTAATCAATTATTTTTTACGCATTGCGCAGAAATCACCGCATCCGGCACAATTGCCCTTACACCCGCCACGACCGCTGAGGGAGATATCCTCACCCGTCCAACAATACGTGCAGATCTTATTACCGATGCCGATTGCCTTTACCACATCTTCCACGCGCTGGAATGCCAAAGAGGTCATGTTCAAGCGACGACGCATTTCCTCGACCAAGCGTTTGTAAGGTTCGCCATCCGGATTACGATAACTTTCAATGTCAGCGTCAGGGCCATCCATTTCAAGAATCAGACGACGTGTGACCAAATCCATCACACTTTCCGTTCGCGAGAAGGTCAAGAACTTACACTTGTAGAGAAGCGGCGGACAAGCAATGCGCACATGGACTTCCTTTGCCCCAGCATCATACAAGCGTCCCACTTGATTGCGGAGCTGCGTACCACGTACAATTGAGTCATCACAGAAAATCAAGCGCTTGCCTTCAATCAATTCAGGCACCGGCAGAAGTTTCATATTGGCAATCTTCTGACGCAAGCTGGGGTCCGGCGGCATGAAGCTACGCGGCCAGGTGGGCGTGTACTTCACGAACGGACGTGCGTAGCGAATGCCACTTTCGAAGGCATATCCAAGACCATGCGCCACACCAGAGTCTGGGATCCCAGCCACGTGGTCGGCGTCTACAGGATGCTGATGTGCGAGGTAAGCGCCATTGCGATAACGGGTGCGTTCAACCCCTACGCCTTCATAGGTGCTCGCAGGATAACCATAGTAAATAAACAAAAATGCACAAATTGCAGACTCGTTACGACCCTCAATGACCGTCTGGATGCCATCCAAAGAAATTGCGACCACTTCTCCTGCCGCCAAGTCTCGCAAACGGCGATAACCCAAATTGGGGAATGCGGCTGTTTCCATCGTTACGGCATAAGCGCCATCGTCTTTCTGTCCCAAAACGACAGGCGTTCGACCAAAACGGTCACGTGCAGCATACAAAATACCCTTCGCCGAAAGCACAAGCATTGATGCTGAACCCTCAATGCGAGACTGTGCGTAACGAATTCCTTCCTCAATGGAGTCTTGTGTGTTAATCAACACTGCCATCACTTCTAATGGGTTGATTTCGCCATCTTTACCCAACTCACAGAAGTGCGTATTGCGCTTTTCTTCTAACTCAGCAACGATTTCAGGGAGATTTGTAATCAAACCCACCAAAACCAATGCGTACATTCCCAAATGCGAACGCACCAAGATGGGCTGATCGTCATGGTCACTAATTACACCAATACCATAATTGGGATTTAAGCCTGCAAAACGTTTGGCTGCTCGCTCAAAGCACGCACGAAATTGCGTATTTTGAATATTGTGGATAGAGCGATGGAAGGTGTTACCGGCGAAAAATGCCATGCCACCACGTACCGTTCCCATGTGTGAATGGTAGTCTGTTCCAAAATATACGTCTGGCACACAGCCTTGTTGCGCCACGACTCCAAAAAATCCGCCCATAAGTGCTCCTTAAGATGAACAAATGAACTACTTTAGTTTAGCACATTTCGGCCGTTAACTTCAATTTCCCAAGTCTGAAACCCTAAAAAACTTTTGCTTTTATCGTAGATAAAGCCCCGCACCGGGAAGGGATTCATACCATCGCACCTCTTGTGCCTCATCAATACGCCGAGAGAAAACATCTTCTTTGCCACACGTGCGCGTGCCCTCTTGCAGTTTGAGAATCCAACCTGCTAATGCCGTAGACTCGGTATTCGTTCGTGGTAATTTCCGACCTCCGCGGAAGCGAATCGTTTCCCCAATAGGCACCTGATGCGTACCAGGCGCAGGCCACACAGGATAATCTAAGTAAGGACGATGCCCTTCTGGTAGCGAGACCGTGATGGAGACTTTTTGTGTCTCGGTCGTTGGTTTGGGAAGGGGTACAGGTGAATCAATGGTTGCGACACGCCAAGCAATTGCAGCAAGATTACCAGACCCATTCTTTACAATTTTATTTGCACGAACTTTAATCGTCCACGGCTCAAAATCATAGCCTGTATTAACCGTAATGCGTTCGATTGGATTGGTATGATCATTTAATGAAATGCTCTCCCCTTCAGGTGAAATTAAAATTAAATCGTAATCGTTTTGTAAGACATTGGCAGTCGTACCACTTGTAGCAGGTGCATCAATCCACGATAAAACCACGGTTAACGATGTGCCAAAAATCGCGTTGTCGATTTCAAACGTAACTTCGTCACCTGTCTTTGCGAGCGAAATACGGTCTTTAAAGAAAAGTGTTTCTGGTGTTGATTGTTCGCCACATCGTAGCAATTCACCTAAACGTAATGCCCCCCACCCTTCTACGTTATTCGGCGATTCCTCTGGGATTTCACGGGCGGCACCAGTTCCAAATTGACCTGGTGAAAGCGTTTTAGAGGCCAGAATTAAGCCCGCTCGCATTAATGCCGCAGTAGGACGTTCAATTTTCTGTACCTCGCGAAGATATTGACGCAAGACTGCCGCTGCGCCAGCTACAATGGGGGATGCCATTGAGGTGCCACAGAGATCTCCAACCGAACCATCTTTGAGCGTGGAATAAATGGCGGTACCGGGCGCAACCAGCATTGGTGCAATGCGGCCATCGGATAATGGTCCCCGTGAAGAGGAGGCAAACATCCCATGGTGTTCGCCATCATATGGTCGAGCAAGCCAGTCTGACCTCAGGAGACTTCCCTTAAAGTTATTCTCGGAAACAACGTAACTGTAGGTTGGCCGATAGGATTCTTGTGCGCCAACGACAATAACATTTTTGGCATAGGCCTCACCTGAATAAATTGATTCTAAATCAACCACATTATCGCCATTAAGGTCACACCCATCATTTCCTGCGGCAAAACAGAGTAACATCTCTGGATTTTCCCACACAAATTGATCCACCATGCGACTATAACCATTGTAGTTATTTTTAGTAGGTGAAGTGGAATGCCCCCATGAGCAATTCACAATTGAAGCCCCTACCTCTTGGCTTCTCGTAAAGTGTTTGGAGATATCGTTAAAGGTGATATTATCAATAAAACGTTGGAAATAAAGAGCCGCACCTGGCGCTGTGCCACGCACGTCTTGATAGTGCTTCTGTTGCGCAACAATACATCCCGCCACATGCGTCCCATGAGAGTTATTTGCATTATCGTGTGGTGTCGCAGTTTTTGCAGAAGAAACAGAAGGCTCAACGGTCATCCCATAGAGCGCAGGAAGTAATTCAGGATGAAACGTACTCGCATCACCTGTACTAATCCCCGAATCAATCACCGCAACCACCTCTCCTCGCCCATCTAAAGTGGAGATTTGCTGAAGCGAAGCTGTCCCGACAAAACAATCTTTCGTCGCTTCACTACCATAGAGTTCCACCGGCATCTCGGCATCAAACCCAAGAATTCCTTGACAGAACAGCCCCTGCTCCAACCACTTTCGCGCAATCTCCTGTGGCACAGAGCAGGTCAATACCCGTTCGCCTTTGGATAAAGGGGTCAACGTGGGATAAACACGTAAAAGTTCATCCGCCGCAGAGGGTGTTTCTAATAGGAAAAAGAAAGAAACAGCATCACCATGTGCTTCGTCTAATTTGCGTAACGCATAAGCCACATTACCACAGGGCGCTTTGACGCTTTCGGCTATGCTTTGTGTTAAAGTTTGGGCGGATGTTGAATGCGTCCTAGCACTTGTCTCCTCATGAGGGAGCAGTTCGGGTGCGTAGGAGAAAAAATACCATCCAGCCCCCCCGAGAAAGACCGTTGCAACAATCAGTCCAAAATGACAGCGCTTCATGGGAATCGATTCTCCACAACATCCATCGCAGTGAAACCTAAATCACGCAAAGGATCCAAGACAAAATCACGCAAATGTGCGCGCGGGTGGGGTAAAATCAGGCGTTCGGTTGCGCGACGTTCCCCTTCATAGAGGATCAAATCTACGTCTAAGGGGCGCGGGCCATTGCGAATGGATCGGACGCGTCCAGCCTCTGCTTCAATCGCAAGCGCCGCCTCCAAAAGAACCTCTGGCGAGAGCTGTGTCTCAATCAACACCGCCCCATTAAGGAATTTTAACTCCGTAAAGTCTTCTGGCACATCCACGGGCTCAGTCTCACGTAAGGTAGATTGCTTAAGCACGCGCGTATTGGGCAAGGCGGAAAGCGAAGAGACCGCGAAGGCCAAAAAGCCCTCACGGTCTCCAAGATTACTGCCAAGTGCAAGAACGGCTCGCGCCATGGTGCACCTCAGGGGTCAGTCTTCAAAGCCAAGTACGTGGCGCATGTTGTAAAGTCCAGGTTGACGACCTTCCAACCACTGAGAAGCCTTCAACGCACCCTTTGCAAATGCAGCACGGGAAACGGCCTTATGCGTGATTTCAACACGTTCTTCGTCTGCGGCAAACATCACCGTATGATCGCCCACCACAGACCCACCGCGAATCGCATGCACGCCGATTTCGCCGATGGGACGTTCGCCTACAATGCCCTCACGACCATAGCACGCCACCTCATCCAAATTGACACCACGGCCCTTCGCCAATGCTTGAGCCAAGCCAAGCGCAGTACCACTCGGGGCATCCTTTTTGTGACGGTGATGCATCTCAACGATTTCAGCATCATAAGACGCATCAAGCACGGAAGCGGCACGGCGAACAAGTTCCAAAAGCAAATTCACGCCAAGCGAGAAATTCGGCGCAAAGCAAATCGGAATCTCCTTCGCTGCGGCATCCACTGCGGCCAATTCGTCCGCCGTCAATCCCGTCGTACCAAGCACATACGTCTGACGACATTTTACGGCATTGGCGAGGTTTTCTTTCACGCAGGTGTGAAACGTGAAGTCAATCACGGCATCTGCATCACAGGGCCATGTCTCTTGGAAACGAATTGCACCCGTGGCAGGTTTGCCAATGCACTCACTGCCAGGTGCTTCCGTCACAGCAATAACCTGCAGATTCATTTCCTTGGCACAGTCAATGAGCATACGCCCCATTCGACCTGCACCGCCAAGAATAGCAAGCTTCATCACCGACTCCTTAGATCAAGTTGAGATTCGTGAGGGTCTTGCGAATCAATTCCGTATTCGCAGCATCGGGCTCGCAGAGCGGCAAACGATAAACCGGACGAATGCGTCCCATCATGGCAAGAGCCGCCTTCACAGGAATCGGATTCGTATCGCAGAACATATCACGGAAGAGCGGATAGTAGGTCTCATGCAAGGTACGCGCCGCAGCATAATCACCCTCAAGCGCATAGGCGACCATCTGACTCATTTCACGCGGAATCACATTAGAGCAGACCGAAATCACGCCCTCTGCACCCACAGAAATCATCGGCAATGTCAAACCATCGTCGCCAGACAAAATCGTCAAATCAGGTGCGATTTGGCGGATTGCCGAGACGCGATCTACGCTTCCTGCCGCTTCTTTGATTGCGCACACATTGGGATGTTGAGCCAAACGGGCCACCACCGAAAGCGGGATTTCCTTTGCGCTGCGCCCCGGTACATTGTAAAGCACCACCGGCACGCCCAAATCTGCCACTGCTGCAAAGTGACGATAAAGCCCTTCAGCATTCGGCTTGTTGTAGTAAGGAGTCACTTGAAGCGTTGCAGAAACACCCAAATCCTGCACTTCCTTTGTCAAGTGAAGCGCTTCTTCGGTGGAATTTGCACCCGTGCCTGCAATCACTGCCACTTGGCCATTCACCGCATCAACGGTGGCCTCAATCACCTTGAGGTGATCTTCAGGGCTAAGCGTGGGCGACTCACCCGTCGTACCCACTGGGCACATGCCCGACACGCCTTCTTCAATTTGCCACTGAATATTCGCGCGCAATGCACCATAGTCAACCGTTCCGTCGTCATTAAACGGCGTCACTAAAGCAGTGAAAACACCTTTGAGCTTAAGCATCGAAAACTCCTTTTGAAAAAATTGTCTAAATTCTATCAAAAAATAATCATTATTACATCAAAAAGTATTTCTGTATTTCGTGCGTACAAACATTTATTATGCACCCAAATAAAACAGGCGTTATCCCGAGCGGGGTAACGCCTGTTTCTGCTTCAATCGAAGTCAATCTGCGACTTAGCGACCTTCAATCTGGCCAGAGAGCGCCAACATGCGTGCTTCCACCGACTGAATTTCAGCAAAGCCCTGCGAGCTAACTGGATTCACACCATCAGAAGCTTCCATCGAAGAGTCCGCTTCATTGTAAATAGTATGCGGGCAGTCCGTGAGTGCATCAAAGATGATGTTACCCTTATAGAGGCTGAGCTTGACCGTGCCATCTGCGTACTGCGCGAGCGTATCCACCGCATTGCGAGCAGCCACGCAGGTCGGATCATAGTAACGACCATCGTAGATTTCATCAGTAATCAACTTAGACAACTGCGTGAAGAACAAGGTCGCACGACGATCCATCGTTGCCTGATAGACATAACGGATTGCCGTACCGAGCAATTCCATACCCGGCGCTTCATACACGCCACGGCTCTTCGTACCGATGATACGATTTTCAAGCGCGTGCTTCATACCGATACCATTGCGGCCACCGATTTCATTTGCGAGCATCATCGCTTCAAGCGGGGTCACATCCTTGCCATTAATCTGCACCACGCGACCCTTAGCGAAGCGGATGGAAACCTGCTCAAACTTGTCAGGAGCCTGCCAAGGCCACACGCCCATGGTCGGTTCAACGATCTGCATGGACGTTTCCATGCTTTCGAGATCTTCTGCTTCGTGAGAAAGACCCGCCATATTAGCATCAGTCGAATACTTCTTCTTGCCACCAGCGAAAGCCACAATGCCAAACTGGGCGAGGTAATCCACCATCTGCGTACGGCCAGGGAACTTTTCAAGAAGACCTGCATCACGCCACGGAGCATACACCTTCATTTCAGGCGCGAACACATTGGTGTAACGTTCAATGCGCATCTGGTCATTACCACGACCCGTTGCACCATGCACCAACACCTGCACGCCACGCTTCTTCATCTCGGGAATCAAACCCTTGATGGTCACTGCGCGACCGATACCGGTGGAGTTCCAATAACCACCATCATACATTGCCTGGCACTTAATTGCTTCCAAGCATGCATCAGCCATTTCATTGCGCAAATCAACGATAATCGTTTCAATGCCCGTCGGCGCCATACGCTTTGCCACGTCATTGATATCTGCTTCGTCAGGCTGGCCAATGCCACCCGTGAAACCGATTACCTTCACGCCAGCTTCCATCATCACCTTAGCGATTGTACGCGAATCCAAACCACCGGAAACGCAAGTGCCAGCCACCATACCTTTGAGGTCATCCAAAACCATTGCCATGAGGTTTTACTCCTTAATTAAATAAAAACGTGCGAAAGTATAGCACAATTTAAAAGAAAAATAACTCAAAATTCTACGATTTGAAATTGATTGAGGAAAAGTGTTGATTGAAAAAAAGTGATTGTATTCAGTATAACCACGTGAGTGAATGGAGTCTCTGTTCGATAAATGCTACCTATTACATACAAAATAAAGTAAAGAGTCTCAAAATGAAAGAGGGCCATATAAAACTTTAACCTTTCACCGATAACTCCAGCAAGTTCACTCGCATTTCAATTTAACTTAACCACCTATGACTCATTACTATTAAGAATGAAGTCCAAGGATAGATGAGACGGGCAACCGCCCGTCGCTCAGATAGGTTACGGATAGGTTATGGATAGATTAATCATTTACGATGTAGCCCCCATGCTTTTCTCTCCGTCTCCTAACCACCCGCTATCCTGTGTGTCACCAAACGACGGGGGCGCCCCCGCAAATGCGCCCCTGCCGCAGGCACGGGGAACACCCCCACCCTTCTCCTTACTCCTCTCTCCGCACTTCTTTCTCCTCTCTCCTTACTCCTCACTTCTTTCTTCTTTCCCTTTCCGTGAGCACCAATAAAAGCATCCATAGGATGCATAGCGTGCAGGAGTCAGTCCCACGGCCGCAGTGGGCCGTGGCCACGATAAATACCGTCTTCTAATCAGCCGCTGTTCTGCTCACCATTTCAGCCACCCGCTGTCCTGAGTGCCCATGCTCTCGTGAGCACCAGTACAAGCATCCGTAGGATGCATAGCATGCAGGACTCAGTCCTGCATGCAGGGCGTGGGGCTGCGCAAGCCCCACCTAACTCCTTCACCCTTTCTCCTTACTCCTTATTTCTCACTCCTCACTCCTTCAAAATCCCTGCCGCAGGTTTGTCACTTTTGGGGAAATTTTAGCGATTTTTCGGCTGTTGAAAACTTTTTTGAGTTATCAACAAGTTATCAACAATGCAGGTTTTTCGACGCAGTTTTTTGAAAATTTTTCGGTGGATTGGCGGATTTTGAGGTGAAAATGGCGAGGAGGTGAAAAACATATAACTCCTTTAAGATGAATGAGATAGTGTGAAAATGGGGCGAAATTAACTCCGCTACAGCGGCTTCCTTGCGAAAAAAGGGTCATGAGGGGAGGAAAAGTTATCAACAATTTACCCTTTTTTGAGGGAGAACTGGAGAAATTTTGGGTCAATAAGGGCGAAATTGACTCGCAATATGGGCGAAATTGGGGTGGCAAAATGGGCGAAATTGACGCTCAGTTTCGCCCATATTCAAGGCCGATTCTTGCCCTCTTTTTCTCATATTTCACCATTTTCTAAAATGACGATTTGACAAGGTTAAAAAAGTTTGTTACACTATAAGTGTTAGTGGAGATAAGAATTTTTGAAGATGAAGTGAAGTGACGAGATAAGGCGGGGATGAAGTGCGTTCGAGGAGTGACGGTGAAACTGTGGAAGTGGTGCGATCTGCTTGAGTGCCCTGCCTTTGCGAAACAAAGGCCGCAGAACCTTTGTGGGTTTAACTGTTCACGGCCCTCTGGAAGGTTGGCTTGAAAGCCGTCTGCAGTCCTCACTAGCCGAGGATGTGACTGTCACAAAAAGCCAAAGCGAAGCGATGAGGTAAGGCGGGAGTAGCCCCGCCCCCGCACCCACTGTGGCAGGGTGGCTTCGAGCATTCGGGGGTGTTCCCCGTGTCTGCGGCAGGGGCGCATTTGCGGGGGCGACCCCCGTCGTTTGGTACCACACTGGGTTGCGGCTCGTTAGAAGATGGTATTTATCGTAGCCCCTGCCCCCTGCGGCAGGGGGTGAGCACGGAAGTTTAATAATAATTTTACGCGCGTGTATACGTATGGGCGGGCGAATTTGTGGTATAATGCGTGTTTATGGAAAACCAACGGAAAAAGAGAAGACTGATGAAACCGTTATTGATTGTGATGAGCGCCCCGAGCGGGACAGGTAAGACAACGCTTTGTGATTTGTTGTTGCAAGAATTTCCCGAAATCACCTACTCCATCTCTTGCACGACGCGTGCTCCGCGTGGCATGGAAGAGGATGGCATTGACTATTTCTTCCTGACGCAGGAGGAATTTGATCGTCGCGTAAAGGATGGGCTTCTTTTGGAGCATGCGGTGGTGCATGGTAATTCGTATGGCACGCCTGCAGATCCGATTCGCGAGGCGTTTGCCGAAGGCCAGAGTGTTTTATTAGACATTGACGTGGTTGGCGCCGACTTGGTACGCCGTTACATCGCGGCATTGCCTGCGGGTGACCCCCTCCGTGAAGGGTTTACGGACATCTTTATTGAGCCGCCGAGTATTGAAGAATTGCGTCGTCGTCTCGAAGGGCGTGCTGAGGATAGCAAGGAAACGATTGAATTGCGCCTGAAGAATGCTCAGGGTGAGATGGATCGCGCAGGTGAATTCACCTATCGTGTGGTGAATGACGAATTGGATTTGGCCTATCGTCGTCTGCGTGACATTGTCTTGGTGCGTGGCGGTTTGCTCTAACGCATTTTGATCCAAGTAGAGGAAGAGTCGTGAACGTTTTACTCGGCATTACTGGCGCAATTGCCTGTTACAAAGTCTGCACGCTCGTGCGCTTGATGAAGGGCGCGGGATGGAATGTGCGCATTGTGGCAACGGATCGAGCCCTGGATTTCGTTGGTGAAATCACGTGGCGTACGCTTTCGCAGAATCCGGTGGAACGTTCCGCCTTCGCTGAATCATCCGACTGGCATCCGCGCCACATTGAGATGGCTGATTGGTGTGACGTCTTCGTCGTTGCGCCGCTGTCGGCAAACACAATGGCAAAGTTGGCGAATGGATTGGCAGACAATTTATTGACCCAAACGGCGCTTGCATGTACGAAGCCGCTCCTTTTGTCACCCTCAATGAATACCCACATGTGGCAACACCCCGCTACGCAAGCTAATGCAGCAACATTGGTGGCGCGTGGCGCCAAGATGTTGACACCCGCTGAAGGTGATTTGGCCTGTGGTGTTACGGGAACGGGTCGCTTGCCAGAGCCAGAGGAACTTTTTAAGCAGATTCAGGCGTTTTGCACAAACGATTGAGTCGGGAGTTTCGTGGAATGAAGTGCGAACTTTGTCATCAAAACAACGCAGAGACCGTGCTCTATCGTCAGACCGATGCTGGTGTGCGCGAAGAACTCTACGTCTGCGAATCGTGCGCTGCGCGAGAACGTGCATTTGAACAGCAGCACGGCATTCAAGTGGCAGCAATGGATGCTTCGCCACTCATGCCACCCGACAAGCATTTTCCCCGATCGATTCCGCCAGAATTGGAAGAAAAACTCATGGGGCTCTCGCCAGCGGACAATCCCTTCTTTGGGGACAACCCGGAACGTCCCGACCCGCAACCCGACGATTTAATCCAACTCAAAACCTGCCCGCACTGTGGAATTGCAGAAGATGAAGTGCAGCTTTCACTCCATTTGGGCTGCGCACATTGTTACGATGTCTTTCGTGAAGAACTCAAAGTGCTCTTCAAAGATTTGCAAGGGTGCACAAGCTTCCATGGAAAACCTCCAGCATGGCTCTCTGCGAAGTTTCAGCTTCGTGATTTGAAACGCAAATTACAAGAAGCCATCGAAAAGGAGCAATTTGACGAGGCAAAGAAGTTGATGCAAGCCCTTCGCGCACTTGAATCGCCGTCAGAAGACAATACGGCTTCGGAGGACACCGATGAAGCCTGAGGCTCTCTCTGCAGAAGCAGCATTAAAGACCATCTGCCTCAAAACGCAGATTGTCCTCGTTCGCAATGTCGCGCAATATCCCTTCCCAACGCAATCCACGCGTGCGATGACTGTGCCGATTCAGGCCTGGCTCACCCAAATTGCGGACATTCATCCCTTTGATGATTTGACGGATGACCTCGCGTTTGCTCACATCGCCGAGCATCGTTATGGCCTTGCAGATGTCGAAGAACGTCACCCTGCCTATCGCCTGCTTCGTTTTCAGGTCGCCTGCGATAGCGGCATTCGCACCTTTTGGTGTGAACTGATGGCTTGCAACCACTTTACCTTCTCGGTCACCAGTAGCGAACTTGACTTTAATGAAGCGGTAGCCGATTTGGAATGCTTTGCAGATCGCTTCGCAGAAGTCTTTCATTTCGCATACGATGAACAGTTCGGGTATCTGACCTCCCAGCCGACACTGACGGGGACGGGACTGCGCATTCGCAGTTGGATTCACCTCTCGGGATTAGCCTCTCTCAACTATCTGCCTCAACTCTGTCGCGCGGCAGAAGTTAAGGGAGTCTTAACGGAATACATGCCGAATGAAGAACCGCCCGCTGGCGACATTTTCATTCTGTACAATCGTTTTTCGCTCAACCTGCCGACCGAAGCCATCGTGCGAGACTACAAGACCTTTTTGCTTCGTTTAGCCCGTCAGGAAATGCGCGCACGGATGCGGTTGGCCCATGATCGCGTGGCCCACCTTTACGACGAATTACTGCGTGCGCTTCTCCTTTGCCGCCACGCCTTAATTGTCCCAGAACGAGAAGCGCAAAATCTCCTCTCCTCCTACTGGACAGGTTGCTCCTGTGGTGCGCTTGAGCCCATTGACGATCCGGCATACGCCTTCAATGACTGCTTTGACTCCGTTCGCGATGCACTTTGTCCACAGAGCCTCCTCAATCTGGAAACGCCCCACGCATTAGGGTCGTTGCCCCCCATTTGCCGTCAAGAATACCTCCTGAACTACGACATCCTTCGTGCGTTGTGGCTCAGGAAGCTTTCTGAAGCCAAGTTTACACCAGCATTCTTAAGCAGGGTTAATCGCTTATGAAGAAACACACCCTTATTCCCCTCATCGCACTGCTTTTCTGCGGAAGTTTTCTACACGCAGAGAACGCAATTGATGGTCTGACGCCCCAAATGATGCTCATTCAGGCGCGCAGTATGTTCCCACAAGAACACATTGACGTGGCAGGCACCCTTGAGACAGCCGAAGCCCGTGGGCAAAATGCCGTGGTGCGTCCGTATACCTTGACCCTTGATTGGCGCGCAGGTAATCCGGAAGCAACGTGCAAAATCTTCAAGGAAGATGATCCCACGCCACTACAACACGCCCACCTAACGCGCGCCAATGGCAAGACGACATTGGCCCTGACGGGGTCTGACGGCAAGGTCATTGAAGATGTGCGCCTCAATACCCCGGTGGGTGACAGCGATTTAACGTGGGTCGACCTGACCTTCAACTACCTTTGGTGGAACGACGTACGTCAACTCTCCGAAGAAGAACTTGACTCGCGCAATCTCAAAGCGCGTCAGGGCGGACGCAACTGTGTCGTCCTTGAAGTTTTGCCACCAGAGAGCGTCACAGGGCTCCACACCGTTCTTTTGTGGATTGATATCTCTACTGGATATTTGGTGCAGACCGAACAAACCGATGCACACGGTCGTGCCGTGCGCCGCATGTGGGTGCAACGCATCGGTCGTGAAGAAGGACGGTGGGTGCCACGTGAATTTCGCATCCAACGTGATGGCATGCGTCGCGTAACAAAGTTGTGCATTTCTACCATCCGCTCTGCCGCTTTCTCCGTGAAGGAAAATTAACATGGACCAGCCCAAACGTACATTAACCTTTTCATCCGCTCAAAATCGGATTATTACCGCCTCCCTAACCCTCCTCTGCGGCGCAACGTTGGTCATCAGCGTCGTCCTCTTCTTGATGGGGCTTTTAAAGGGGATGAACTATTTTCTCAATATCGTGGGACCGGTCATTGTGGCTTTCTTCCTAAGCCTATTAACGCGCCCTTGGTATGCACGCCTTCGAACCTGGTTTGGTGGTAAAGAAGTATGGGCGGTGATTGCCTTCTCGCTCTCCTTTTTAATTCCTTTGCTCTTACTCTGTTGGTTCTTCGGTGCATTTATCGTTGAACAAGGCAGCAACCTCGCCCATGCGCTCCCGCGCATTGTTGAAGGGATTCGCGAAGCCCTCACAAAGGCCTTCCCCGACTCTGCTGACATCGTCGAAAACGTCCTGCCCAATCTTTCTGATGTCTTAGGGAAAGACGGTGCACTCTCTTGGTCGAAATTAATGGAAGTCGCAGGCAAAGGCGTCCATATGGGAGGCGCAGTTTTCTCTGCGGGGTCGGCGGCCATGTTGTGGTTGCTCACCTTCTTCTATTGGATTATCTTCGTGATGAAGAAACCGTTGAGTGGCGACGATTTTGCGCGTCTGCTTCCCTTCATCAGCACGGGTGGCCGCGTGGCGATGGCGCGTTATTTCCACAACTTCAATGAAATCATGGTCTCCTACTTCCGTGGTCAAATCATTGACGTCTCCATCCAGGGCGTCCTTTATGGTTCGGCCTTCCAACTCTTTGGATTGCCCAACGGCTTTATCATCGGCTTTGTCTTAGGCCTGCTCAATCTTATCCCCTACCTTGGCGTCACGGCGGGCCTTTGCGTTGCCCTCCCGGTGGCCTTCTTCCATGCGGGGTTTGCTTACACCTGCGGCATTTTTGCCGTCTTTTGTGTGATTCAAACCTTTGATGGTTACGTCATGCAGCCCTACATTCAGGGAAATCGCATGAAACTCTCCGCCTGGCAAATCGTCTTCGCCCTACTCTTCTGGACGCAACTTGCCGGCTTCTTGGGGTTGCTGCTCGCCATCCCGTTGACCGCATTCATCAAGGCCTCGTGGGATGAATGGCGAGCCTCCACCGAACGTTTTGTGCATATGCCCGAAACCGAAGGTGCAGAAAAGGCACAAAAGGAGGCAACACATGACTGCTGAAGTCGCAATTCTCACTCTTGCGGTGGTGCTTCTCCTGCTCGGCGGCGCACTCTTTCTACCGAAGGCCGAAACCGCCCTGCTCAAGTTGCCACGCCATCGTATTGCAGGGGTTACATTGACCCTCCTCTGCATGACGTGGACCTACTTGACCCTACGAATGCATCCAATTGACTTCTTGGCCTTCCTCACGCCGACCAAATTACTCGTGGCCTGCGTGGTGCTTACGCCCTTGATTTGCATCTTTTTGGACAATCTTTTGTGCGCACGCGCCATTGGCGGACTGATGATGCTCTGGCCGATGCCCGTCATCCTGCTCACGCGCGACTATGTAACCACGCTTCGTCTGATCCCGATTACGCTTGGGTACATTAGTTTAACCCTCGGTATGATTGCCGTCTTTCATCCCTGGACGGTTCGCGTCACCTGCGAACGCCTGTCGGAATATCGCACGCTTCGGCTTACCGTAGCAGCACTTCTTACACTCGCCGGTGTGCTCTGCATCATCGCCGCACTCTCACTTGGAAAGGTCGTCGGACAATGAGTATTCTCTTCCGTTATGTATTACGTAGTTTTGCCCTTCCGGCAACCATGTGCCTTTTTGGGCTCTGCGCATTGACCATTCTCTTTATGAGTTTTGACCTCATTGGTGCGTGCTTTGATCCAAAGTCGGCTGTTACCTTCATGGTGGCAAGCGACTTTATCATCGGTACGCTCTCGATGTACTTAGAGTGGCTTCTGCCGGCAGTCTTCCTTTTGTCCACGCTCTACACCATGTGGCAATTCTGCCGTCATAGCGAACTCATTGCGATGCGCGCAGGCGGCATTGGGATGTCGACCATCGTGGCACCCGTGCTCTTAACCGCCTGCCTCGCTGCGGGGCTCTCCTTCCTCAATACGGAATTCTTCAAGCCTACCGCCGCGGCACGTGCAATGGTAATCAAAAACTCAGACTTCCGCTCAACAGGCCGCGAACCGCTGAAAGGCCGCGCCTACTTTGACCCCTCTGGACGTTTCCAATTGGTGATTGGCGAATTCCTCCCAGACAAACCTGAAACCTTGCGCGATGTGCGCGTTACGCTCTTTCGTGACGACGGCTCCCGCCGCGTTACTTACGAAGCACCTGAAGCTCGTTGGTTAGACAATGAATGGTGGTTACAGGGTGGTGTGAAGGCAACCTATTTCAATGAACTCGATGAAGTGATTGCACCGCCAGACAATCAACCTGTTCATTCGGCGATCAAGCAGCTCTATGTGATGGATATCATTCCGCATCAAATCGTTGTTCAGAATTCCGATGCCGAATTCTCCTCTGCGGCAGACCGAAAGATTAGCCGAAAAGAACGTGAACGCACGGGCTTGACCCGTCGCCAAAAGCACGAAGACTCCTATTTGACGTACAACCACTACGCCGCCCCCTTCTCCATCATTTTGGTGACCCTCTTTGCAATTCCTGCAGGGATTGCATCAGGACGTCAATCCGTATTCCGTGGCATTTTATTGGCCCTCAGCCTCTTCCTTGCCTACTATGCGATTACGGCGTTGGCAATGTTGCTCACGAACCAAGGGTGGATTAAGCCAACCATTGCAGTGATGTTGCCCTCGCTCTTCTTCGGCTTTGCGGCAATTATCCTCTTTAGAAAACTGCGTTAAGGAAATTTTATGACAGAAACGCGTGCAACCATGCGTGGCATCCCCGGAGATGCCGCCCGTAAGCGGGGCCTCCGCCGCATTTTTATTCCGGTGCTCCTTTTCGGCGTGCTCTTTGGCTTCGCCGCAGGGGTCTTATTAGGTAATATGGACATTCTGCCGTGGTGGATTGGTCTCATCCTCTTTCTTGCGGCCTTTGCCTGCCTCTTCCTCTTTAGACTTCATCATGCGAACCTTGTTTATGGTTATTTCAAGGGTGCGCGCGGAGAAGAAATGGTCGCGGGCGAATTAGTACGTCTACCTGCCACTTGGACGGTATTCAATGGATTAATCCTGCCCGACGGCTCTGACGTGGACCACGTTGCAGTGGGGCCCCAAGGTATTTTCGTGATTGAAACCAAGCATTGGCGTGGCGATGTCTCCATTGATAATGGACAGCTGCTTGCAAATGGCCGACCACTCATGAAGTCACCCATCCTCCAAGTCCGCACGCTCATCTCGGCACTCAATGACTATCTCGAGACGGCGACGGATGATGTCCATGGCGTACTTTGCTTCGCGGGGCCACAATTTCTCTCCACGCCACAGCAAATTGATGAGGTCAAGATTTGTTCACACCTTAATCTTTCCGAAATGTTGACCTCGGGGCCCACCCTCTTTGATGCAACAGAAGTTGCCGTCTATGTAGCCCGACTGGGTTCGCTCACCATTACGCAAGGACTTTAATGCGTTTTTCTTTGACAATCATTAAAAATAAACCTCATATGAAAAAGTTCTCTTCACTTCTTCTTCTCCTCCTCGCCCTTCCCCTCTTCGCAGAGGCTTTGAAACCCGAGTCGGTCTATCCTGAGATCGCACGTCGCATGGTGCGCCAACTCAATTCAATGCATCTTTCTGGCGAACAGTTTGACGACCGTCTCTCTGCCGTAGCATGGACGAACCTCGTCAACTCGCTTGACTATGATCACACGCTCTTGACCCAAGAAGACCTCAAGGCCATTGAACCCTTGAAAACCCAAATGGACGATCTGTTGCGCAAGGGTGATTTGGCCTTCGGGTATCAACTCGTTGAGCTCGTGCGCAATCGCATTGTGGAACGTTGCGACTACATCCACCAGGTGCTTGAACAGAAAGAGCCGTTTGACTTCACGAAGACTGAGTATTTCCAGTGGAAACGTCGTGACGCAGAACGTCCTACCGATCGCGCAGCGCAGCGTAAGCTTTGGTATGCCATGTTGAAGAATGAATACCTCGCCCTGACACTCGCAAAGGAATTAGACGCTGAAGAAAAGGCGGCCAACCCGAAGAAGGACGAACCTGCAAAGAGCGAAGCCGAGGAAGACTACTCTGCAGACGAAAATCTTTCCTTGCCTACGGAAGAAATCATTGCAAAACGTTATCGCACACTCAAGGATGTCTATGCAGAATTGGATGCCGAAAGTGCCCTGCAGCGCATTCTCTCGGCAGCGGCGATGGCCTATGATCCGCACACCGACTATATGTCGCCGATGAACTTTGAAGAGTTCAGCATGGACATGAATTTGACCTTGTGTGGCATCGGCGCTACGCTCCGTTATGATGACGGATTAATCCGCATTACAGAACTCATGCCTGGCGCACCTGCGGCAAATGACACCCGCGACATTCGTTTACGCGTTGGCGATCGCATCGTTGGCGTTGGCCAAGGTGATGGCCCGATTGAAGACATCTCCCACAAGCCCTTGAGCCGTACAGTGCGTAAAATTCGCGGCCCGAAGGGAAGCAAGGTGACGCTTAAGGTGATTCCGGTCTCCGATAAGAGCGGCACGCGCACGAAGATTGTGGACCTCATCCGTGATGAAATTCGCTTGGAACAGCAGGCCGTTACAGGTCACGTTGAACGCCTTGAACTTAAATCTAGCGAACGCAAGCTTGGTTATGTCCGCATTCCCGCCTTCTATGCAGGCGCAATTGGCGGCGAAAAGAGCGAAAAAGCGTCTTCCATGACCCGCGATTTGCTCGTTTATCTCCAACAATTCAACACCGAACACGTGGATGGCCTCGTCATTGACTTGCGCAACAATGGTGGTGGTTCGCTCCTTGAAGCACTCTCCATGACCTCCCTCTTTGTGACGGGTCCCGTCGTCCAGGTGCGTGATGCGCGCAATGTGGACGTACTCAATGGCGCGGGGCGCGTTGCATTCCGCAAGCCTGTCGTCGTATTAGTCAATCGCAATTCAGCTTCCGCCTCTGAAATTGTGGCCTCTGCTCTCCAAGATTACGGTCGCGCAATTATCATCGGCGACTCCAAAACACATGGCAAGGGTACGGTTCAAACGGTGCAACAACTCGGCAAGCCGACCAGCACCTACGGCGCAGACCGTATTACGACCGCCTGCTTCTATCGTATTAATGGCGGCACCACTCAGTTGCGTGGCGTGGAACCCGACATCGTAATCTCCTCCATTTACGATGCCCTTGAGCTCGGCGAGGACCAACTTCCCGGAGCACTTCCCTACAGCACCGTTCAGCCTGCCTACTACGCACGCACCTCCGACGTCGCCCCCTTCCTCGCACGTTTGAAGGCCGCCTCCCAGAAGCGTATTGAAAACGACGAACAGGCAACCGCAGCACAGCAACTCGTTGAGCTCGTCCGAAAAGCCAATGCAGAAAAGACCGTGCCGCTCAAGCTTGAAGAACGTCGCACCCGTATGCGCGCTGAACGTGCAATTGAAAAATTGCAAGAAGAAGCACTCGGTGGCGCAGGAATTAATCGTAAAGAAGGTCCCACCTTTAAGACCGATCCCGTGTTGCGTGAAGCCTTCTACATTCTCTCTGACTACATTGATCTGCGCGGTGGTCCGGATGAACCGGTAAATGTCAATGGCGACCTGCGTTCGCGCTTCTATCAATTCTTAGGTTATTAATTTTCGGACTATGGCCGAAACACTTTTAGAACAAATCAATACACCCGAGGATGTTCGTCTTCTGCCAGAGGACGCGCTTCCTCGTTTGGCAACCGAAATCCGTGAGCGGATGATTGACGTGGTCTCCCGTACAGGTGGTCATCTCGCCCCAAGCTTAGGCACCGTAGAACTCACAATCGCACTTTGTCGCGTCTTTAATTTCCCGACCGACAAGGTGATTTGGGATGTGGGGCATCAGAGTTATGCGTGGAAAATGCTCACGGGGCGCAATCAAGAGATGGACACCTTACGCCAATTCGGCGGGGTGCGCGGCTTTCCTTTCCCTGCAGAGTCACGCTTTGATGCAGCCGTTGGCGGTCATGCAGGCGTGGCCCTCTCCACGGCATTAGGCATGGCGGCAGCACGTGACGCCCGAAATGGGACCGAAGCCATCTTAGCGGTTGTGGGCGATGCCTCATTAACCAATGGCATCTCCCTTGAAGCGCTCAATGCGATTCGCCACACCACCGAACGCATGATCTTGGTTATCAATGACAATGGGATGAGCATCTCGCAGAATGTCGGCGCTTTTGCACGTATGTTTGCTCGTCGCATCGCAGGAATTCGCTACAATCGTATCCGTGCTGCTGCGGAACTTGCGGGTCATAAACTCCGCCTTACGGGGCTCAAATCCCTCTATCGCGCCTTCAAGCGAGCTGTAAAACCCCTTTTATTGCGCCATCGTTCGGCCATCTTCGAAGACCTTGGACTGCGTTATATCGGCCCCATTGATGGTCATGACATCCCAGCACTTTGCGGAGCATTACGCGCCGCGGCGGAGGGTCACGTCCCTGTTGCGCTTCATATCGCGACGGTCAAAGGAAAGGGTTATGCCCCTGCAGAACGTGATCCCTCAAAGTGGCATGGCGTGGCGCCTTGGTCAAAGCACACTTCAGCGCAAGGAAAAGCGCAAACGCCCGAAACTTGGTCGGATGCAGTTGGGTCCATCTTGTGTGAATTAGCGGCAGAAGACCCACGGATTGTTGCGGTCACTGCGGCAATGCGCGACGGAACAGGTCTTACCAACTTCTTCCGTAAATTCCCCAAACGAGCCTATGACGTGGGTATTTGTGAAGCCCATGCGCTTTCCTTTGCGGCAGGACTTGCCGCAGAAGGGCTTCGCCCCTTCGTGGCGATTTACTCAACCTTTGCCCAACGTGCCGTTGACTGCATGATGCATGATATTTGTCTGCCTCGCCTACCCGTCACACTCTGCTTGGACCGTGCGGGCGTCGTTGGGGCAGATGGTCCGACCCATCATGGTCTTTATGACATTGCGATATTCCGTGCGCTTCCGAATCTAACCTTCTATGCGCCAGCCACCCGTGCGGGCTTAAAGCAGGCAATGCGTGAAGCATTAACGGGCAATGATGCGGTTATCATCCGTTATCCACGTGGTTCCATTTGTGAACAGTTGCCCGAATCCTTGCCGATTCCAGAGGCCCTAAAGACGCCGTGCCTCCTTGCATTGGGTGATACGGCGACTTGGGCGGCGCCTATCGCCACCGAATTGGGCCTGCCCTACATCGCCATTGAGCGAATCAAACCATTGCCAGATTGCTTGAACAACCTCAAAGGTCGCCCCTTAATCACCTTGGAAAATGCGGCGATTCAGGCGGGATTTGGTTCGGCGGTTGCCGAAGCACATGATGCTCCGGTGTTGATTTTGGGGTGGGATGACCACTTCGTGCCACAAGGTTCCGAACAAGAATTGCGCACATGGGGAGCGCTTGATCAAGCCTCACTCCTAACGAAAATTCGCCAATTTATCCAGGAGCAAAGGGCATGAGTTTACCTTCTTTCGGACAACGGCGCGCCGTGAAAAAATTACCGGAAACGGTTGCCAACCAAATCGCTGCGGGCGAAGTGGTCGAACGGCCCGCCTCTGTCGTGAAAGAACTCGTGGAAAATGCGCTCGATGCCGCCGCAACACGGATTACAGTTTCAATTGAAGGCGGAGGCACCAAACTCGTTGAGGTCGAAGACAATGGCTACGGTATGTCACGCGAGGACGCTCTAGCAGCCTTAGAACGTCAGGCCACAAGCAAAATCTCCGACTCCGAAGACATCGTTCAGATCAACACCTTTGGCTTCCGTGGCGAAGCGATTCCCTCAATTGCAAGCGTCTCTCGTTTTACATTAATGACGCGTTGTGCCGAGGCAGAGAGTGGCACACAATTAACGGTTATTGGCGGCACCCTTGAAGACGTTTCTGAAACAGGACATCCCATTGGCACCACCCTTCAGATTCGCGACCTCTTCTTCAACCTTCCAGCGCGCCGAAAGTTTCTCCGCGCCCCTGCAACAGAGCTCTCGCGCATCCGACAAGCCCTAACGGCCATTGCTTTAGCACATCCCCATGTGGCCCTTCGCCTTCGAGCAGACGGGAAAGACCTCTTTCGTCTGCCCGAAGGAGACTCCTTGGATGACCGCATTCGCACCTTACTTGGTGCGCCCTTAGCACGCACCCTCACGGCCATCCAACACTCCGAGAACGAGATCTCCGTTACGGGGTACATCTCTCGTGTGGACGCCCCCGCCCTCGGCACCCCTGAACAGTACGTCTTTGTCAACCATCGGCCTGCGACGGCTGCACAGATTCAATACGCCGTTCGCGAAGTGTGGCCCCTGCGCGATCGTCGTCCGTCTCTCGTCTTGTTTATTGATTTACCCCCAGAGGCGGTGGATGTCAATGTCCATCCTGCCAAGCGCGAAGTGCGTTTTCGCCATGGCAACCGTGTCATTGATGCCGTCACCAATGCGATTGCTCAAGCGCTGAATCTCTTTCAGGCACCCACACCACAGGTTGAGCCCCCCACACCAAGCCAACCGAGCCAACCGCCAAGGAGCGTCAATGCCGTCGCACCAGCGCCACTTTCGCCATTGACGCCGCTCCCCACACCGCAAGCACCTCGCCCCGTTGTGCCGCCTGCGACCCAACAGCACATTCACTTTCCACCCCCTCCACCCGCCCCCTTCCCACCCGTCGGCACTCCTCCCGAACGCATTGCGCCGATTGTTCCGCCTGCGACGCCACCTGAAGCGCAACCCATGGGAAAGGTCAACTTTGCGTGGTTGCGCATCGCTGATGTGCTTGAGTCTGGCTATTGGTTGGTTATCACCGAACAGGGTTACGTTACCATTGATGCAAGTGCCGCATTAGAGCGTATTGCCTATGAGCGCTTCATCAAACAAGCCCACCAACCCGCCACCCAGCCATTGCTCATTCCTGAGACACTTGAACTGAGTCCTTCGGATGCCGATCGCGTCTCGCGGTTTCTGCCAGAATTAGAAGCTTGCGGCTTTGGCATTAGTGCGTTTTCTTCCAACACCTTCCTCGTTGATGCGCTGCCTATTGCATTAGCGGAAATTCCGCCCAGCACACTCATTCCCGAGATTGCCGTAGAATTAGATAAGACGGGTGTTCGTAAAGGGATTGATCACTGGCGACAAGAGGTTGCGGCACGCGCCGCGGCCTCCGCAGTTGCACGCACCTTCCCTGTAAAGACACGCGAAGCGGCAGAGCATCTCCTCCGTGACCTCTCTCAATGTGCGATGCCTTACACCACCCCACGCGGTCGCCCCGTCATGATTTTGACGACCTACCGCGAACTCGCACGTCGCTTCCAGCGCAACTAATCCATCCTTAATCCACTCCACGTTAGCCGAAAGGACTCACCTTCGGCCAAACGTTCTCGCTTTATTTCAATCCTTCAAAGCATAAGGCTAAACCTTCGTTTGATTGAAGACGAGGGTTTAGTTTTGCAACAGATAAAGCATCCCTCTTTGCAACAAACTGCACATTCATCTTACCATGAAGAAGTGTTTATCTTTACGATTAACTACGCACGCTTCTTTGCCGAGAAGAGGCATTTCTCTTTACTGAGGCGACACTTTCGTCTTATAGTGGATTGCGCTTTGGATTTGTTTGAAGCGCATAAAGTTTAAGTATTGTGAGCTCAAGGTTCCAATGTTATGCGAGAAAGACAGCATCAATATCAACCAAAATTCTCAGGTCATCCGTTATCCGAGTCTCTTTAGGGAGGACATGATCACACGCAGCTGCAATTCCCTTCGCGCTCTCCCCGTGTAAGAGAATCTGCCAACGCCACCACTCCTCTTTCTTTTCCAAGGGTGCGGGCATTGCGGGGGTAACCTCTATTCCACGACAAGCATTAAATCGACGCGTTGCCGCAGTTGCCGCGGCGGCAACCTTATCTGAATCTTTTCCTGCAAAGGTCACACACGCAAGTTTTTTATAGGGAGGCAAGCCTGAATCTTGTCGCAACTCAAGTTCTTCTTGCGCGAACTGTTCATAGTCACATAACGCCGCTAAGCGAATGGCAGGGTGTTCGGGTTGGAAGGTTTGCACCACCACTTCGCCTGGCAAAGAGCCTCGTCCTGCACGTCCAGAGACCTGGGCAATCAACTGAAAGGTACGTTCTGCAGCGCGAAAATCGTAAGTAATGTCCAAAGAACGATCTGCCGCCAAAATACCTACCAAGGTCACATTCGGAAAGTCCAAACCCTTGGCAATCATTTGCGTACCGAGCAAAATATCGGCTTCTTTCGCTCGAAAGGCAGAGAGGAGTTCTTCATGACTGTGGCGCCGCGAGGTACTATCTGCATCCATACGAATAATGCGCGCTTGTGGCAGAATAGTATGTAGGGCTGTCTCAACGCGTTGCGTGCCAAATCCCAACCGATTAAAGACTGGCATTCCACACGATGGACAGAGCTTGGGAGGACGTTGCCAAATCCCACAGAGGTGACAGCGAAGCGTGTCATCCTTCACATGATACGTCATCTTGGCGCTACACTTTGAGCAGACCACCGACTCCTTACAAGCATCGCACTGATAGGTGGGTGCATATCCGCGACGATTTAAGAAAAGAATAATCTGTTCACCACGCTCGATGCGACTTCGCATAGCATCAATGAGTGGCGGACTAAAGATGGGCGTTGGCCCGCCCGCAGGAGCAGCGTCACGCATATTTAACACCGTCACGACAGGGAGCATTCCACCGCCCGCCCGCTCAGACATTCGTACAAGGGTGTATTTTCCAAGCTCGGTGGCATTTCGCCAACTCTCAAGCGAGGGCGTAGCAGATCCGAGGATACACTTCGCATGTTCCATTGTTGCGCGAACAACGGCGACATCCCGTGCGGAATAACGTGGACTTTCATCCTGTTTATAACCGCTATCGTGTTCCTCATCCACAATCATGAGGCCTAAATTTCGCACAGGAGCAAAGACCGCCGAACGAGGTCCCACCACAACGCGCGCCTCACCGCGACGGATACGATGCCACTCGTCATGACGTTCACCATCACTTAACGCACTATGCAAGACGGCAACCGTTTTCCCAAAGCGAGACGCAAATCGGCTAACGGTTTGGGGTGTGAGCGAAATTTCTGGCACCAGCATAATCGCATCACGTCCTTCCTCTAACGTCTTTGCGATTGCTTGCATGTAGACTTCAGTCTTTCCTGAGCCCGTCACCCCGAAGAGGAGCACGGGACGGGTTGCCTGAAGAATCGTTGCCAATGCTTGCGCTTGCCCATCAGTTAATTGAAGAGGCTTTGAAGGGAGAACATGGCGCCCCTGCAATGGACTTCTTGCGACCACCACCTGTTCACACGTGATGTAACCGAGTTGCGCCAATTTGCGTAACGTGGCGGGGGTTGTCCCCAATTCTTCGCACACCTGCACCATCCGTCCGCCATCAATTCGAACAATCTCTTTGTAGAGTTCGGCTTGACGCTTTGAGAGTGGCGGCAACTGTGTGGGCAAGGGCTCCACCGGCGCAACCATAAAGACAGCCTTCTCCCCTACTCGTCCCGCTCGCACAGGCGCCGGAAGTGCACTCCGTAATGCCAATGTAAACCCAACCGAATAATAGTCCGCCAACCACCTTAATAACTTTATCAAGGTTTCAGAAAAATATGGCAATTCATCATCAATCGCATGAATAGCCTTTATCTTGGGGTCGTCTTCTGCTTGAAATAAATCGTCTTGAAGAAGTTGTTGGGATGGTTTTGGCCGATACGGTGACTCCGTGGTCAAGGCAATAACATAGCCTAACCGATAAATGCGCTGCCATGGCACAGAGACCCGTTGCCCCACACGCACCTTCATCCCCTCAGGGATTTTGTACGTAAAGAGCATATTCGGCACTTGTTCAATGGCAATTTGAGCAAACATCGTCGGCGAGGAGGAAAATTAATGAGCGACTTCCAGACGTTGACGTAATTCATTTAAGAGTGCTTCAGGTGTTGATGCACCAGAAGTTAAGCCCAACTGTTGCACGCCAGTCAAATCTATTTGCTCAAGGTCATCGGGCGCAGTAATCAAATGCGCACGGCACCCCACACTTTTAGCCACCTCAACGAGACGCTTTGAGTTTGAGGAATTTCTCGACCCAAGCACTAAGACGCACTCTACTCGAGCGGCAAGTTCACGAACGGCCTGTTGGCGTTCGCGCGTAGCATAGCAGATATCCAAGGCATTGGGGAAGCAAACGTCAAATCCCACCTGCTTCAACTCTGCCACACGCGCTTCATACATCGCCTCACTTACCGTGGTTTGGCTTAAAACCATCAACGTCTTTTCGCTCAGGGTTTGACGCAATGACACCACGTCTTCCACGGTTTCAATCACATGAATACGATCTGGTGCCTCGCCAAGAATGCCCACCACTTCATCATGTCCCTTATGTCCAATTAAGGCAATCGGAGCGGACTCCGTCGCAAATCGACGCGCTTCTGCGTGAACCTTTGCCACAAAGGGACAGGTGGCATCTACAATTTCAAGCTGCCGTGCTTCTGCCGCCTTGCGCACTTCAGGGCTCACGCCATGCGCCGAAAAAAGGACTCGCGCACCTTGTGGGATGGCTTCAATCTCATCCACGAAAATTGCGCCACGGCGTTGTAATTCCGCAACAACGTGTTCGTTATGCACTAATTCGTGAAAACACCATAAGGTATCCGTAGGATACGCATCTAAAGTGCGATGGGCGATTTCTAAAGCGCGAGCGACACCCGAGCACATCCCATGCGGTTCGGCAACCGATAATTGCATGCGTTTACCTCAATGAAGATGTCTGAAGCACAGAGATCTGTTCAAGTAAGAGCGGCAAGAGCTGCTTTTTACGAGACATGATGCCACGGCAGAGGAAGGCATTTTCCTGATTTTCGTAATGCGGGAAGGGTATTTTTGAGACAAACTGTGCATCGCCTGCGACCAAAAGCACCGAGTTCAATGCGGCGATATCGGTCACCATCAAGGCGGCAAAATAGAGCTTCTCGTGACGGCAATGATCCTTCAAGCCGGCCAACAAATCGGGCAAACGTCCACGCAATTCATCAGAGGAGCTGATTTCAATCTGCGCCACGTCAAAGGAAATATTGCCTTCTTCGTAATGCTTCGCGTCCAACGTAAGCAATTTTTCGGTAGAAAGATCCACAATACGTGCAGCATGCGAGAAGATGTCATGTGCCAATTCTTCCACATCAAGATTCAAGAGGCCAGAAAGATACTCGGCCATATTGCGATCAGTATCTGTCGTCGTGGGTGATTTCAACCCTAACGTATCGGTAATAATTGCCGAAAGAAGCAACCCTGCAATATTGGGCGCTAACACGGCCTTACGCTCTTGATAAAGGCAAGCAACAATTGTAGAGGTCGATCCCACCACACGATTGATGAATTCAATCGGCTCATGCGTCGGGAAATTACCCAACTTGTGGTGGTCCAAGATTTCCACAATACGGAACTGTTCTAATCCCTCAACGCCAAGCGAAAGTTCATTGTGGTCAACCAAAATGACGTCCACATTCGGTTGCTTATAGAGATCTCGTTCACTCAAGATTCCCACGACCTTGCCATTATCATCAATGACCGGCACCGAACGCGACGGCGAAGATTTGACCGCCTGCTGCACATCACGCACCAAAGCCGTGTGATGCACCGCCTTAATAGCAGTTGTCGCCATCGTGCTTACTGGCATTGAATACAACGTCAAATAGACAGTACTTGCGATGTCATACGGCGAAATGAGCACCGAAATGCCCGCTTCTTTTGCTCGGGCATGGAGTTCCTTTGAAAGGGGTTGGCCACCCGTAAGCACGATTGCACGCACTTTGTAGTTCACACAAAGATCCAAAATCGTAGAACGATTCTCAATGATCGCGATCGTATTCTTTGAGATTTCAGTCTTTAAAATCTGCTCAAAGGCCTCTTTCGTAGAGCCTGCAACCAAAACGCGACTCTTCACCACCGCACTCCCATCAAAGACCAGAAGTGGTTGCGCACGCAAGGTATGCGCCAACAAATTAATGCTGGTTGGAATAATCGCCTTACGATGCGGGTCTGCCTTGTGGATGATATTTTCCGTAAAAGTGTTGTGCGTGAGAAAGGCCTGGTAATAACCCTCCGAATCCACCACAGGGATAGCCGAAAGGCGATTCTTATCCATCAGTTCCAATGCATCCCACAAGGAGGTGTTCGCCTGCACCGTGGTGGGAGTACCTTCAGGTAAAAAGTATTCCACCTTCGGCAACATATCAGGGATGAAGGTTGGCGCAGGTGTTTCAAAGCGCGTCAAAACATATTCCGTCTGCGGCGTCAACTTACCACCACGTGCAGGCATACAGTTGGTCAATCCTTGCTGACGCTTTAACTCTGCATAAGCAATAGCAGAAACAATTGAATCTGTATCCGGATTACGATGGCCAATAACAATTGTCTTACGTTGTGCTGTTTCCATAGTATGAAACCTTCCGTTAAAAAAGACTCTTCAAAGCGTACGAAGCATCAATCAGAGGCGACGATAGGCGGCGATGGGTTGCGCCGCAGGCGGTGGCGGCGTAATGAAGACCATCCCCGTCGGAATGGCGTGTCCGCACAACCATGCTTGAACATCCATGGCCTTGCCGCCTTCGGGTTGGATTCGTGAAATGCGCAATGCGCCATCGCTCGTACGTACTAACAAACCATTTTTGCCAGACTCAAGCACAGTCCCAGGAATCGCGGCTTCTGCATCTGCAGGCACCGCCTCTGCCTTCGCCGAAAGCACCTTCAACATCTTTCCAGTGGTCGCCTCGGGATTTTGTTGTTTTTCCTTCTCGTCTGGCGGGAAGTAGGTAAAGCATGAGGGCCACGGCGTGTACGCACGAATCTTTCGGAGTGTTGTTTCCGTTGGCTCAGACCAATGCAAAAGGCCATCCGTCTTCTTAATCTTGTAAGCCGTTACCACTTGGTCAGGATTCTGTGGCGTAGGTCGCACACGGAAATAGGCCCATTCAGGCAAAACGTCCACCAAGAGTTGCGCTCCCAAATCGGCCAAACGGTCATGGAGCGTTTCAAGTGTATCCTCATCCTGAATGGGTGTCTCAAGCGACTTGAGTACAGGGCCTGTATCCATGCCCTCGTCCATCAGCATTGCCGAAACACCCGTTACTTTGTCTCCTGCCAATAATGCGGCGTGGATAGGAGAAGCACCACGATAACGTGGTAACAAAGATAAGTGGATATTGATGCACCCTAACGTGGGGATATCCAAGAGCTTTCGGCTCAAAATCTGTCCATACGCCACGACCACAATGACATCTGGCAACCAAGCGGCGATCTGAGCCAAGCTGTCTTCTGCGTTCACCTTTTTGGGTGTAAGACAGGGAATCCCCATCTTATCCACAAAGGCCTTACAAGCGCATGGGGTCAACCGCTTATTGCGTCCTGCAGGCTTATCGGGTTGCGTCACGCATCCCACCAATTGAATGGTGTCCGTTTCTTTAGCCAATCGTTCCAGCATGATCGCAGATAAATCTGCCGACCCCATAAAAACAACACGAATACGATCCATTAACGTGTTCCTTTCCGCGGACCATAGCGCCGCATAAGGCGAAGAAAAATTTCGGTCACAGCGGGATCCGATTCTATTAGTCCCGCCGCTCCACAACGCACTGCGGCACACATACACTCATATGCCTGTGCTTCATTTCCAACTTCATAGTAGTAAAGTGCCACTCCGAGCCAAACTCTTCCTGAAGAGGGATAGGTCTGAAGTGCACACTGAAACATCGAAAGCGCCAATTGTGAATCTCCGCAAGTTTGAGCTAATCCAGCCGAGGCGACAAGTTCCACCTCCGTAAAGGTCACCCAAACGGCCTCTGGTACGCGACGCAAAAATGCCATCGCCAATTCAAACTCTCGCAACCGTTGCAACGCGATACACCCATCACGTGCATTGCGTGCGGTTAAATCCTCTGCCGACAAGACGCGCTTCCAATAAGATGCCGCCTCTTGCCGCATCTCCAACGTTTCACAAACTGCGGCCAATTCACACGTTTCAGCGGTTGTAATCTCACCCTTAATCAGTTGCTCCGTCAACTGCTTAAAGCGTTGGTGCGCTTGGGCAAGTTCTTCCAAACGTCCTTTGAGACGGCTCGCACGTTCATTTTTCGGATCCACCTGACAGTAACGGCGAATCAAACGATACGCAGTGTCAAACTGACCCGTTGGCAAATATCCTTCACGAATGGTTCTAAAGGCCGCATCTGAAGAGACGGGATACAATCGTAACGCATCCTCAAAGGCACGCTCTGCACAAACTGTCATACTCCGCGCTGCATAGATTCCCGCAATTGAAGAGCGCAACTTTGAAAAGCTCTTCTTCGCCGCAAAATCTCTACGATACGCACTACGCGAAGTTAATCGACGCGCCATCCAATCCCAAAAATCCGCATCCCGCACGGCGACCGCACTTAACTCTTCGCCCGCCTCACGATTCAATCGCATCGCAAGCCCTGCCGGACTCAAGTACTCATTCATCCACGGCATTGCGTAGCTTTCTTCCACGTAAAACGTGTTTGGATTACGATCAAAAATCTGCCGCGCCAACATCTCATTGATGTCCATTACCGCCGCAGAGCCCGTAATGCGCATGTGGCCATTTTCCTCAACAATTTGCCCCTTTGTGGTCCGCTTCCCAGCCTGCACTTCATCCACGTAATCTGTGAATGCACTCCGTACATCGTCAGCCGTTGGCAGCCACAAGGTCTCACCATAGAGGTCACGCACGACATTCATATACGTTGGATCGGCCAAGGCATTTTGCGTCAGAACAAAGACATCTGGACGGAATCCCGCCGCATGCACCATATACGTCGGCACAAAGCGTCCTGGATCTGTCCCACCAAAAAGCACCGCTTCAGTCGCCATCGGCGGTGGCCAAAAGGGATCGGGCAAGGGCTCTTCATCATCCGACAATTCGGCATTAATGGTGGGAGCGCCCCCTAACATGTAAGCACCAAACTGCCACCCAAAATCATGTCCACACTGTTCTGCGGCACCCATTGTGTGAATCAGACGGTCATTAAATGCATTTTCACATAGGGGCAACAGCGCCACTATACTCGCCATCACCCCACCGATAATCACCCCCTTACGAGCAAATCGCTTCGTTAAGAAGACCAAGAGCATCACAAGTCCATAAGCCACCCACAAAGCAAATACGCCATGCGACGAGATGAATTTCACCTTTTGAATAAAACCATCCTGAAGATCACCCGAAGGATTCGCCAAGGCCACCAAAAGCGCCGACATCACCGCAAAGAAGAAGAGCGTACTAAGTAGCCAAATCAAATTCCGCCGTAAATGGTTGCGAATCGCCTGTCGCACGAGCATCCCTGTGCCAACCACCGCCACGCCAATCACGGGCAACGAAAATTGCAGGCGCAAATCTAAGACATAGTCCCACAACTGCAAGAGATAACCCCGCGAGAAGAAGGTCGCTGGAGCAATTGCCTCATACTGACCACGCGAAATCGCATGCTTAAACCCTTCCCACGTTCGCGCATATCCCCAATTCATCGCGGGATTTAACCAATCCGACACCAGGGGCATGTATGCGTAAACTGACACACCCAACTCTGCCGCCAAAATCGTTCCTGCGACCGTCTTCCCCTGCTCCAAAAGTCGCTTCGCCATCCACAGCACTGCAAGATTCCAAATCACCCCCCACCAAAACCATCCCGTCGTCGGATGCTCCAACCCTCGCAAAAGACCTTGTTGCAACATGACCAATAGTGCTCCCTGCACCACCGTCACCACCAGCGCAAAACGTCGCCCCTTATCCGTACGCCACACGCACCCCCACAAAGTCCCCAGCGCCACCAGATAAACCGCCCACGCATGCCAAAAGGAATAAAGTGTTCCAGAAAAATCCTTTGGCAAAACGGTTGGCGCCCAGCACACCTCGGAGATGATGAGTAACACCACCAATCCCAAAATGGGGCCTGCCACCAACTTAAGGGTCTTGGCAAAGACCGCCGTAAGCAACGTGGCCGCAGACAATAGCGTAAACAAAAGATAAAAATACCACGGCGCAAGCAAGGGGAAGTCACCCGAAGAAAACACCTCCGCAGGTCTCAAGATTACTGGCGCACCAGGGGTTGAGAAGAGGTCGGCCGAAGGGAGCGCGCCCAACATCAAGAGGTAAATCGTCAATCCAAGGGGCACACCTGTGGCAATAAATGAAAAGGCCAATTCACGTTTTGAGAGAAAAACAACCAACGCAATCGGCAATGCCGCCAAGAGTAAAACTTGGTAATTCGTCAACCCCAGTCCAAAAATCAACCCCAACCAAACCAATACACGCCCAGAAGGTCGTTGCAACCAACGATACGTTAAGAGCATGACCGCAGCCATAAAGAGCGCACCTAACGCATACACCTCCACAATCACTGCCTGCGACCACATCACGGGAGAAAAGGCAAAGCACAAACTCCCCACAACGCCCCCACACCACGCACACCAATCCCGTTGCGAAATCTCACCCTCCCCACTTTCATCACTACTCAACTGAAGCAAATCACGCCCCGAACGCACGGCTAATAGTGCCGTCAGACCCGTTGCTAACGCCCCGGAAACTGCCGAGAAAAGCGCCACCGCCCAAGCCGGATTCGCAAAGCCATGCCACGTGACCCAACCAAACAAGCGACAAAAAAGCCACCCCAACATTGTCCACAAAGGGTAACCTGGCGGATGAGGAACTCCTAAGACATGCGCCGCCGTAGCCAACTCACCTGCGTCCTCCAAACCCACCGATGGACCAAGCGAAAAAAGATAGACACAAAAAGCCACCCCACAGCAGACCCAAAATGCCCACCAATCCAATTGATCAAAAAAGGATTTTCGTAATTTTTCCATATCCATAATAGAATAGCAAAAACTCACTCAAAACGCCATCAAAATGACATCGCCTCACCCCTTTTGCACCTTTGCGTCTAAAACATCTGGCAGTCTTGCGACGAATCCGTTGGAAAATGTGAACATGAGGGCGTTCGCGATGAGCGCTTGAAGTGCAAAGTTTAGAGTTCGGGGCTTCAGCCGCGTTCCCCCTTCGATGGATAAAGAGGACGCAGAGGACAAAGAAATCGAAGACCAAAAGAAGGCCATCTTAGCAAATGGCAAGCCATGACACTTCTCTCTACACACACTGAAAGTGTAGCAAAATGGAGAGAAGTCGTCAACTCCGCTGACCCAAGTCAGTTAAAATCCCGCGGGAAGTGGGCGGTTTTCCCTTGGGAAAATGGGCGATTTTACCTACCCAATTTCGCCTATATTGCTCACCGATTTCGCCTATATTGCTCACCAACTTCGCTTATATTGCAACTCAATTTAACCTATATTGACACGGAATTCCTTTAGCTTTCCCCCCAAAAGCTCCCAATTGTTGATAACTTTTCTACCACTTCTACCCCAAATTTTCACAAGGAAGCCGCTGTAGCGGAGTTAATTTCGCCCTATTTTTACTTTATCTCTTTATTTATCAATGAGTTATGCAGTTTTAACAAAGTTGAGCAAAAGTGCCAAAAATCCGCCAATCCACCGAAGGATTTTCAAAAAACTGCGTCAAAAAACCTGCATTGTTGATAACTTGTTGATAACTCAAAAAAGTTTTCAACAAGCGAAAAATCGATGAAATTTCTGAAAAAGTGACAAACCTGCGTAAGGGATTTTAAAGGGATAGAAGGGATGAGAGAGAAAAGGGATAGACGGGATGATGTGTGGCTAAGAGGGCTTCGTGATGTGGCGGTGTGACTGTGGGAGTACGGTCTTCTTGAGGGCCATGCCTTCGCGGAGCGAAGGCCGCAGAACCTTTGTGGGCTTAACTGGTCACGGCCGTCTGGAAGGTAAGCATGAAAGCCGCCTGCGGTCCTCACCGGCCGAGGGTTTAACTGTCACAAAGGCAGAACCAGACCGCCGAGGAGAGGCGGGAGTAGTCCCGCCCCCGCACCCGCTGTGGCAGGGGGGGGGGCTTCAAGGAGAGGCGGGAGGCCGTGCCTTCATCAAGGGGCGCATTCGGGGGTGTTCCCCGTGCCTTCATCAAGGGGCGCATTCGGGGGTGTTCCCCGTGCCTGCGGCAGGGGCGCATTTGCGGGGGCGTACCCCCGTCGTTTGATGTATCCCGAGTACAGCGGCCCGCCGAGGAGAGGGCTACGAGGTGATATCGTTGTCCTTTCTAACTAAAACTTTTGAAAAGTGTAAACGCCCGAAAATGAAACTAAGGGGATATCTTTTAGACTTTTTGTCAAACTTATGATAAATTTATACCAACCGCTTGGGGGTAAGAGATGAAATCTTTATTCAAATTAGTGACCTTGCTTGGAATCACGTTTGCTACGATGCTCACGATGGCGATGGACGAGGCGGAGTTTCAGCGCATCCAATCTGAAAAGTATGGTATTCAATTCTATGGCATTCAAATCCCAGAAGAGGGGGCGCGAGTTGTATTAATTTTAGATACGTCTGGATCAATGTCATGCCTCGTCAGAAGTGCAGATGGAAAGCCCAAGCGACGTTGGGACATCCTAATTGAAGAGGTTGAGCAGATGCTCAAGTCAATGGCAGAACAGACGGCGAAAACGGGTGCACCTTTTGCGCTTGGTGTCATCTTTGAGGGGACATCCGGCGGTGACCCTACCCCCTTCTATACCATCGAAGCTTCGCGCTACGACACACACCCCCTCCCACAACTGATTAAACGGCTAAATGCAATCGCCCCCTCAGGTGGCGCCACATTTGACGAGGTCTTTTCCAACAAACTTTGGCCCTATGTTGCTAAGCATGGCGCCACGCATGCAATTTTCTTAGGCGACGACGACATCCAATACATGGCAGACGCGGTCATTCAATCCGTCAAAAAGTGGTATCAAACAACCTCCCAAGGCAGTGCTACCAAATTCTCTTTTGGCAAAAAGAATTTTAAGGGGCCCTTATCCGCTCTGAAGAACAAGTGGGCTGCAGCGCCTTGGTCAAAGGCAATGTCAACCGTCCCCCGTAAGCAGAAGTCGGCGCTTAAATTCTCCAACAAATCTGCGAAGCAAAAATTTCCCCCTCGTCCACAAGACGTTACCTTCCATTGCATCGCCATCAATATTGATTCTGAAACACTCAAGACAATCGCAAAACTGGGTGGTGGTGAATATACTCTCAACGAAGATTGAGTTCGCGATTTCCCGCAGTTCTATGACACCTCCTTAACTTCTCCTAACATTATTGATTAATCAACAAATGTTTTTCCATCGGAAATCCCTCCTTGGACCAACTTTCCCTATCAATAAAAATATGATATACTGTATTTGATTGATTTAACCATACCATAACAGAGAGGAAATCGGATGAAACATTCCCTGTTTGCGTTGGCATTGCTCACCGCAGCGAGTGCTTTTGTTGTTGTACCAAAAACACAGGCCGCTTCCACTACGTCAAACGAAGCGATTCTTAAACCCGTCGGGATTACACCTGGCAAGGTGATTAAGATGGTTCCGCAGAGTGGCGTTTCCAAGAGTTTTGACTTTGTCACAGAAAACGGTATCACATTGCGTTTGCAATTCTATCGTTCCAACGTTTTTCGTGTCTTAGCGGCACCGCAAGTCTTTGAACCCTATCGTGATCGCCGTGGCAATCCGGTTAAAAATAAAGATGGTAGCACGAAGACCTTTGTGTCCGCCAATTACACGGACCCGCTGAACAATCCAGAAAAGGCACAAATCTTACTGCCGGAAGCAATTGAAGATTTAAGCCGTGTCACCTTCCGTGAAGACGTTGTGGCTGGCACCTACACCTTTACGACACCCAAAATTATCGTTACCATTAATAAAGCCGATTCTCGTTTAATCGTAACAGACGTCTTGGGTAAAGTGATTCTCGAAGAAGCAGAACCGCTCCAATTGACCGAAACGGCAACGACGCAGACGCTGAAGACCAATCCTGATGAATTCTTCTTCGGCGGTGGCCAGCAAAATGGTTACTTTAGCCACAAGGGTCGTTCTATTGACATCATCGCTGATGGTAATTGGGATGAAGGTGGTCACCCGAACCCTGCACCGTGGTACATGACCAACACAGGTTATGGTGTGTTACGTCATACTTTCTCGGTGGGCCGTTACAACTTTGAAGATCCCTCTGTGGTGAAGACCGTGCATCGCGAAAATCGCTTTGACGCCTTCTATTTCATTGGTGGTGATTTTAAGGGTACACTTGACCTCTACACCGAATTCACGGGCCGCCCAAACTTCATCCCGATGTGGGGCTTGGAACTCGGCGACGCAGATGCTTACATGACGCGCGACCCCGATACGCGCGACCCCGCCCAAACTGACGATGGCTCCTTTAAGGAGCTCACGCATGAAGATGCGATGAAGATTGCCTTAGCATATCGTGAAAATGATATGCCGGGCGGCTGGATGTTGGTGAACGACGGCTATGGTTGCGGCCATATGCAGTTGGGCTACACGGCTGACACGCTTCGCGCGCTCGGCTTCCGTACAGGTCTCTGGACGGAAGGCACCTTGGATTTGATTAACTGGGAAGTCGGTACGGCAGGCTCTCGCGTTCAGAAGCTTGACGTGGCATGGGTGGGTCCCGCCTACCAGCATGGTTTGGAATGCAACCGCTCCGCGGCTGAAGGTATTGAAAAGAACTCTGATGCACGTGCTTTCGTTTGGACCTGCCAAGGTTGGGCAGGCACGCAGCGTTACGGCATCTGCTGGACGGGCGACCAGTATGGTAGTTGGGACTTGATCCGTTACCACATCCCGACGCTCAGTTGCTCCTCCATGAGCGGCCAGGCCTATGCCACCACCGACGTGGACGGCATCTTCGGCGGTAGTGCTGAAACCTACTTGCGCGACCTCCAGTGGAAGTGCTGGACGACTGCTATTTACGTAATGAATGGTTGGAGCCATCTCAAGAAGAGCCCGTGGGGTTACGAAGAGCCCTACAAGTCGCTCAATCGCAAGGCACTTCTCCAGAAGATGCGCATGACACCCTTCTTCTATGCTTACATGCGTAATGCGTGGGACTGCGGTGAACCCATTGTGCGTCCGCTCATCTGGAACTACCCGGAAGACCGCAAGACGTGGACGGATGAAACGCAGTATCAATTCATGGTCGGTAAGGAAGTCCTTGTCGCACCGGTCTACAACTCGATGAAGTTGAACAAGGGCTGGAAGAAGGACATCTACTTGCCCGAAGGCACCTGGATTGACTTCAACGATGGCCGTCGTACGGTGGGCCCGACCACCCTCGCCGCCTATCCGATTGACTTAACGAAGATCCCTGTCTTCGTCAAGGCGGGTAGCATCATTCCGATGTATCCTGAAATGTTGAGCATGGGCGAAAAGGCTCCAGATCCGTTGACCTTCGCCGTCTATCCTCAGGGTTATGCCTCCTTCAACGTCTACGAAGACGATGGAGAAACCCGCGCCTATCAGCAGGGTGAATATTCCACCCAGCTCGTGGAATGCTTCGCACCCGACACCGAAGGCGCGGGTGACATCCGTGTGGTCGTAAACCCTGCCAAGGGCGATTTTGATGGTATGCTTCAGCAGCGCATCTATGAATTTGAGATTCATATGCGCACCAAGCCGATCAATGTCTTCTTGAACAAGGAAGAAGTGCTCGGCGTGAACGATCCTGTCATTTACAAGAATGCGCGTCAGGCATGGTACTATGATGCGAACGACCGCTATGGCGTCTTACGCGTCAAGCTCCACCGTCAGTCGGTCCGCAAGGCCGCTGAACTTTTGGTTCAGGTCAATCCTGCCCTGGCAGCAACCATTACGCCGACCGAGCCCTATCCTGTGCCAGAAATCACCAACGAATTGGATAAGGAAGACTTCGTTATCACCTCCAGTTCTTGGGCCAACAACAACCTTGCAAAGAATGCCTTTGACGGCACCGAAGACACCATGTGGCACACCTACTGGGGTGACGATGGTCAGCGCCCGGTCAACTATCCGCACACGATTGATGTGGATATGAGTGGCCTCTACGCAGTCAATGCGGTCTCCTACTTGCCGCGTGCAAACCTCGGCAATGGCGTTGTGAAAGACTACGAAATCTGGGTGGCACGCTTCCCTGACCACTACACCAAGGTGGCTGAAGGCGCATTCGCTCCCTTCACGAAGGCGGAAGCTCGTACGATTACCTTCGACACCACGTGGGCTCGCTATGTCCGCTTCGTCTTCAAGTCCTCGCAGAATGGCGCAAACTATGCCTCCGCAGCAGAAATTGACATCCTCCAAGACACTAAGGCTGCCCCCTTGCCGGACGAAGAACGTGCAATCGGTGATGAACGCCTTGAAATTGATGGTCAGTTCTATGCCAACTGCCGCAAGGATACCGTTGGAACCGAATGGACGATGGATCTTGACGGAACTTGGGAAAAGGTCCTCGGTCACGCGGGTATGGAAACAGGCAATAGCAATGAAGGCACGGTTACCTTCCGCATCTTTGCCGACGACAAGCAAATCTTTGAACGCCTCGGCATGAAGCCCCAGGATGTCAAGCAGTTAATCAACGTGGACATTCCTACAGGTGCCAAGCAATTGCGCTTCGTACTCAGCAAGCAGTCGGAAGATTGCAATGACACCGCTACGGGTGTTTGGACCAACCTCCGCGTCTTCCGCGCAGGCTCGGGCAAGTAAACAACCTTGCAAACATTCCTCTCAACGGGCGCATCACACGATGCGCCCGTTCTTTATATCCCCTCACAAACACCCCCATTGCTCAACGCCCTACACGACAACTATTTTTAAACATGCAGAAAAACGACCTGTGTACGCTATTTTTAACGAGGATTTTCACCTCTGCTCCACGCGTACGCGTAAACTAATTTGATACAATATGTGGTATGAAAAAAGGACTTTTACTTTCCCTTCTGCTTGTAACCGTCAGTACGCTTTTCGCAGGTCAAGCACATATCAACATGACCCATCGCATGATGGAGCTCGCCATGCAGGTCGGCGCAATCATTTTTGCCGCACGCATGGGCAATCTCCTCTTTAGTAAGCTTCATCTGCCAAGCGTTTTAGGTGAACTAACCGCCGGTATCATTATCGGACCCTTTGCCCTTGGTAGAGTTTGGGACTCATGGATCTTTCAATCTTTTGCTAATTCACCCGTCGGGGTCTCACCTGAGCTTTATGGTCTGTGCACAGTCGCATCCATCGTATTGCTCTTCTTAGTGGGTGCAGAAACAGACTTGCGCATGTTTATGCGTTATTCTGCAGTGGGCTCCCTCGTTGGCATTGGCGGCGTGTTACTTTCCTACATTACAGGTGCGGCGGTTGGCGTCTATGTCATCGGGCTTGAATGGACAGATCCCACGTCAATTCTCATGGGTGTGATGAGCACCGCCACCTCAGTTTCCATCACTGCGCGCATTCTCTCTGAACGTCGGAAGTTAGACTCACAGGAAGGTGTTACCATTCTTGCGGGTGCAGTCATCGACGACGTGCTCGGCATTATCATGCTCGCCATCGGCATGGGTATGATTGCGGCCAAACAATCTGGCGGGAGCGTCTCGTGGGCACACATCAGTGGCATTGCGATTCGGAGCTTTGGAGTTTGGTTGGGGGCGACCGCCTTTGGCATTTTCATTTCGCATACACTTGCGCGTTTACTCAAGCCCTGCGGCTCCCACGGCGAAGTGGCAGTCCTTACCCTCGGTCTCGCATTAATGGTGGGCGGGCTCTTTGAACAAGTCCATCTCGCCATGATTATCGGCGCCTATGTCACAGGTCTCTCCTTCTCGCGCACCGAGATGGGCATCATGATTCAAGAAAAACTGCACGGCCTCTATCAATTCCTTGTCCCCATCTTCTTTGTTGTCATGGGTATGATGGTAGACGTGACCGAATTCATGAATCCATCGGTCCTCATTGCAGGGGTAATCTACACCGTCATCGCAATTTTGGCAAAAATCATCGGATGCGGCCTCCCAACCTTACTCTTTGGGTTTACCCCAATGGGCGCGCTACGCGTTGGGTTAGGCATGGTTCCTCGTGGCGAAGTGGCATTAATCATTGCAGGTATTGCGGCGGCGAATGGCCACAACGAAGTTCTGGGCGTGGCCATTCTGATGACACTGCTCACCACTTTGATTTCTCCACCGTTGTTGGTTTTAGCATTTAACAACAAAATCCGTGGCCATCGTAAGGAAGAAGACCAAGATGCCGCCCCAACCGCGATCTATCACTTCCCCAACCATGCGGTGACGAACAACATGATGGCACGTATCATTCACACGCTTTCCAACGAAGGTTTCTTTACGCACCAAATTGATCCTGCTGCGGGTCTTTACCAGGCACGCCGCTCGGATATGGTGTTAACTATTGTATCTGCCGAAGACACCATCTCATTTTCTGCGAAAGCCGATGCAATTCCCTTTGTTCGCGTGGTGATGAAGGAAACCATTGCAGAATTTGAAGATGTCTTAGAAGCTTTAAGAAAGCCAATCACGGAAGATTCCCATATCGCTTTAAATGACACTACGACAGAAGCGGAAGCAAAAACGCGCACGCAGTTGGCCGTCTTGAATCGTCACGTCCGCGATGATGCAATTATCTATCGCCTTAAAGCCACTCAGCGTGATGATATTATTCGTGAGATGTTGCAACACTTACACGCGATTGGATGTCTCAAAGATCCCGAACGTGCTACTGCAGAAGTGCTCCATCGTGAACAAATTATGCCGACAGGCGTTGGAAGCGGCGTAGCCTGTCCTCACACGCGCACCTCCGCAGTTGACAATCTTATCTGCGCAATCGGTATTACAACCGCCCCCGTTGACTTCTCTGACGACGAGGAAGGGAAAAACTGCCGAATTATCATCTTGACACTTACGCCTGACGCTCCTGGCAGTCCGTACATGACCTTTATCACCGCCATTTTGACGGCACTCCGTTCGGAACGCAGACGTATCGCTATCCTAAATGCCCAGAACGCAGCGGACATTAAAAAAGCGTTACTCACACAACAATGAAATTGCTTTCCTGTTTAGTACTCCTCTTCGCAAGTGTTTCGTTATCCGCAAACGTAACACACAAGCCGAAATCATACTACCAACTCATCATCACCAAAGAACCCTTTGGGCCAATGGCGGCTGAAGTCAACAACCCCGAAGCGCCTACGCCCGAGCAAGACCCCGTCAAAGTACAAGAAGAATCCGCTAAGATTCAACTCTGTGCAATGACCTACACCCCTGATGGTCGAACAGCAGTTGGACTCATTGATAACGGCACCAACCCTCCTGGATACATTACGCTCTTTGACGGTGAAACCTCCAATGGGCTCAACCTCTTACTCTCCAACCTTGATGAAGAGTACGCGACATTTAGTCGTGATGGCGTGATGTTTACCCTCAAACTCGGCCTCGGCTTAATTGAAACAATTACGCCAGAACTTTTGGCCCAGCGGGAAGCCGAAATGGAGGCAGAAGAGATTCAAGCGGCAGAAGTTGAACGTAAGCGTCCCAATTCCCTTGCAGAACAACTCATCGCGATGCAGATGAGCCTCCCGCCCGACGTTGAAGCGCCCCCCTTACCGATTCCACAGATTGCAACAGAAGACTTCCTTAAAGAATTTAATCCCAATAAGGAAAAAACAGAACCGCAAACCGATAGCGAAGCGCTTATTCAGGCGGGTGTTGACGAACTGCATGATGCCGTTGCAACAGGCGAAACCCCTCAGGAATACTTGAAGCGTTTGGTCGAACATCGTCGCAAAGAAGTCCAACGTCAACAAGAAGAAAAGGCTCGAGCCAAAGAAGAATTAGAGCAAACCCTTGCCGCAAGTGGCACGATTTCTAAGGAAACGGAAGATTATATCCGTCGTCGAACCAACATTGAATTAATGAAAAAAGGCGTTGTTCCCCTTACCCCTGTGGAAAACTTAACAGACGACGAGCAGGCGGAGATTAATGCGGCTCTTGAGGCAGAATTTGCTGAGTAACCCGCACTCCTGCACCTCACACCTTGCTAACCTTATCCATGCGTACGCTTTTATTGACCCTTTTTGTAGCCCTTCTCGTCATTCTCCCCTTCTGCCTTTGGGGAGACGCGATTGATGCGTGGTTTAAAGCGATGGCAACGGCCGACACTACGACCCGAGGACTCCTCGCAGGACTACTCTTTTCCGCGTTAGCCCTTGACATCTTTTTGCCTGTCCCCAGCAGCCTGGCCAGTACACTTTGTGGTGCCTTTTTTGGATGGTGGGGAGGACTCGCCATTTCATTTGGCGCAATGACTACAAGTTGCGTGATTGGGTGGTGGATGGGCCGCCTCTGCACGCCGATGGCGATTCGTTTCATCGGCAAAGATGAATACCCGCGCCTTCAAGCCCTCCTCTGCCGTCATGGGGTCATCCTACTCCTTGCCCTCCGCACCGTTCCCGTCTTAGCAGAGGCGTCAGTCCTCCTTGCCGGAATTGCAAAATATCCCTTTCGCCGTTGCATGCCACTCCTACTTGCGGGCAATCTCGTCGTTAGCCTTGCCTATGTCTATGCGGGCGTTTATGGCCATGATGCAGAAAATATGCTTCCCGCCTTTCTCGCCTCTATCACCCTCTCAGCCCTCTTCATGGGCGTGGCGGCACTGCTTCGTAAGCGCACGCCACCCCCTACCCAGACCTCCCGTTAATTTCCTATGGACACCCTTGAACGCCTTCAAAATATCTTAGCCCAACGTGGCATTGCCTCCCGACGTGGTGCCGCAGATCTCATTCATGCAGGCGAAATCACTGTGGATGGACAAGTGGTGACAGAGCCAGGGTTACGCGTCTCCCCAGATGCAGACATCCGCCATAAAGGACGTCCCATTCCACTGCAAGCAGAACGTCATCGCACCTTCCTTTATCACAAACCCGTGGGAGAAGTCTGCTCAACCGATGGCCAGGGCGCGCGGAGTGTCTTGGACTCCTTTAAGGCGTTCAAGCTCCGCCTCGTTCCAGTGGGGCGATTAGATAAAGACAGTGAAGGACTCCTACTCATTTCAAATGATGGCATACTTATCCAACGCCTTACCCACCCACGTTACGACCATCAAAAGGTTTACGAGGTCTTTGTCAACTGCGCACCAGACGAACACCAACTGAGCATTTTACGAAGCCCCCTCCTCATTGAAGGCTATCGCATCCGTCCTGTCCCGGTTAAGCAGATTGCGTCACGCCTCCTCCAATTCACCCTCTCTGAAGGTCGCCATCGTCAAATTCGTCAGATGTGCGAACAGGCAGGTCTTCGCGTGACACGTCTTAAACGCATTTCTATCTCCAATCTAAAACTCGGGGCACTCCCTCCGGGGCACTATCGCGAACTTACCCCTGACGAAATTAAACGTCTTTTAACGCCACCTGAGTCTAAGCCTCAAAGTAAAAAACCCTCCACCCATTGATGCGTGGAGGTTCTTTTTATCATCCACCAACCCTTTCAGCCGTTTAGACATAGTGATCGTTTACGTAGAATTTTAATATTTAATAAAATTTTTAAATATTTGACTTGAAGTCGTGTCAATAGAATGCTATACTTATGAGCGTTGTTGGGGCACTGAATCCAGTGCAGCCTAAATAAAATCAGATAAGAAGGTATTTACAATGAGCAACGAGAAGAAAGCGGCACCGTTCTGCACGCAAACGATTTTAACTCGCATTCACAAAGTGACGGGTCAGAGCCTTGGTATTGAACGCATGGTAAAGTCTGGCCGTCAGGTAGAGTCAATCCTCTTACAGATTAGCGCCATCAAGAGCGCGCTCACAGGCCTCGCCCAAGAACTCCTCACAATGCATCTTGAGCAGAATATTAAAAATGTTGCAGAAAACAAGGATTCTTCCGACGAAGCAATTGACAATGTCGCTGCGGCAGTTCAATATTTTTGCCGTATGAAGTAATACAACCCATTACTCCGCTTAGAGATGCAACGTCTACCCTTATGGTTGGAGTTGCATCTTTTATTATTTTGATTCGTTATTTTAATAGAGAAGTTTGACAGTAGCTTTATTTTTTGCTATTATTCGCCCACTTTAGTACTGAAAGGATGCGCACATTATGGAGTTTTTGCTTGGTTTGTTGTTCGTTATTGAAATTATTGTTGCTCTCTTGATGGTCGCAGTTGTGATGTTGCAACCTCCGAAAGATCAGGCTGGGGGCATGGGGTCTGCATTCGGCGGTGGCTTCGGTGAAGAAGTTTTCGGCGGACGCACAGGTAATGTCTTGTCGCGTACGACGGTCGTTTTGGGCATTATCCTGATTTTGAACAGTTTGGCTATCGCTTACTGCATGCGTGGTGGTTTGCAGTCCACCTCCTTGGCAGAACGCACGGTTGAAGCACCTGCGGCACCTGCGGTTCCTGAAGCTCCTGCACAATAATCATCGCTACACAGCTTAAGGTTAAGGATTACACAATGAATCTTGAAGTTCTTGAAAAAGCACGTACCCGTGTGCCGAGCATTCCGGTTTTGGTTAATCTTGTTTCCCAGCGCACCAAGCAGTTGAATCGTGGCGAACGCCCCTTCTTGAAGCCGCTCTCTAAGTTTGAAGACAAGTCTGACATTGCACTTCGCGAAATCGCAGAAGGGCTCATCATGGCTGGCGTTGATATGCAGGCCGTGGAAGAGCACGATGAAAAGCGCACGCGTTGGAGCCGCCACTTCTAATTTTTCATTCCGCAATGGCTTCGTCGAAAGGAAAATACAAGACTGTATCGGGCAACCTTGCTGTTAATCGTAAGGCGACGCACGATTACACGGTCCTTGAGAAGCACGAAGCGGGAATTGAATTAGTCGGCACGGAAGTCAAAGTACTGCGCAATGGCGAAGGCGGCCTACTGGGCGCTTGGTGTAAGGTTGACGAAAGCGACCAATTGTGGTTGATGCAGGTGAGAATCCCTCCTTATGCCTTTGGGAATCGTTTTAATCACGAATCCCTTCGAACGCGGCGCCTTCTAATGCACAAAGCGGAAATCCGCCGTCTGCGTGCAAAGGTTGAACAAAAGGGGCTCTCCTTAATCCCCCTGAGGCTTTATTTGAATCCTCGTGGTAAAGTAAAGGTGGAGCTTGCCCTTTGCCAAGGTAAAAATCAGTATGATCGTCGCGAAACCGTGAAACGACGTGAGGCGGATCGTGCGGCACAACGTGCCACAAGACTTTACCGATAATCTTTTTATGTTCTAGAAAGGACGTCACAATGAAGGTTGGAATTTGGCAATTACTTATCGTCATTTTACTCATCGTTTTGATCTTCGGGGCGAAGAAGATTCCTGAAATCGCACGAGCGTTGGGCCGTTCTTCAGGCGAATTTAAAAAGGGTTTGAAGGAAGGCAATGCGGAGGCGACGGCAAAGGTGGATGAGATTAAGGACGCAATTTTAGGTGACCCTGATCAAAAGGCCTAACCCGCATGGAAAGCCCCGCCCGACAGCGGGGCTTTTTACTCTCTCTTGTTCGCCACAAGGCGAACTTTTGTGAACGCATTGAAAAATGCTTTCTCTTTTTAAGATGTTTATTGAAGATTGGTTTGATAAAATAACGCAGTTTTTATAAAGGGTTCATCAGTAAGGAGTAAAAATGGAACGTCCATCAACAGATAATTTAACCCCCAATGCGATTAGCGTCTTACGCCAAGCGCAATTAGAAGCACAAGAGATGCGCCACGACCATGTGGGTACAGCACATCTCGTATTGGCATGTCGGATTGTGGAATGTTCTGCAGGTAAGATTTTACAGAAGCTCGGGATTTCCGTTGCGGAATTACGTGAACGCACCGATGCTCTTTCGGTCTCGGGTGGCTTAATTGACAATCTGCCTGCGGAAAAAATCCCGTGGTCGCAGCGCGCCTTAAAGACCTGCGAGATGGCACGTGACATTGCGAAAGCCAATCGTCTTTCTGAGGTCAACACAACGTGCATTCTGATGGCCGTTTGTTACGAAGGTAATGGTCTTGGTGCGACCCTACTTGAGCAACTCAATATTACGTCTGACAAACTTAACGAGTACCTTCATCGCGGTAATGTGATGCCTGAATCCAAGCTTCCGTTTGAAGAGATGAACTCGTTTGAAGAGAACGCATCTGCTCATCCTCGGAAAAAAGCATCGCCTTCGGGCCAACAGCCAGAAGCAAAGACTCGCACGCCTGCATTAGACACGTTTGGGCGAGATTTAACTGCGCTTGCACTCCGCGAAACGCTCGACCCTGTCATCGGACGTGATGCAGAATTAAAGCGTCTGATTCGCATTCTTTGCCGTCGTAGCAAGAATAATGCCGTTTTGATTGGTGAAGCTGGCGTGGGTAAGACCGCTGTTGTGGAAGGTCTTGCTCAGGCGATCGCCAAGCGTGAAGTACCCGAAGCGATGCTCAAAAAGCGCGTGGTGGCACTTGACATGGCTCTCCTCGTTGCGGGAACGCAATTCCGTGGGCAGTTTGAAGAACGCCTGAAACGCGTCATTGACGAAGTCTCTCGTGATGGCAACACCATTCTCTTCTTAGATGAGCTGCACACCATCGTAGGTGCTGGCGGTTCTGAAGGTGCAATGGATGCAGCGAACATTATCAAGCCGGCACTTGCGCGTGGTGAATTTCAGTGCATTGGCGCGACCACATTAAATGAATATCGTAAAGGCATTGAAAAGGATGCCGCGCTTGAGCGTCGTTTCCAAACCATCCTCCTTGAAGAGCCGACGATTCCAGAAGCGGTCAAAATTCTGGAAGGAATTGCGCCCAAGTATGCAGAACACCATGGTGTCATCTACACGCCAGAAGCACTGCAAGCCGCAGTGCAGTTAACGGCGCGTTACCTCCCTGCCCGCCAATTGCCAGATAAAGCGATTGATACGATTGACGAAACGGGCTCTCGCTTGCGTTTGGATGTAGCGACACGTCCTAAAAAATTGCTTGAACTCGAGCAAGACGTTGAGCATGCTCGTCTCACCAAGCAAAAAGCAATTGAACGAAACGATTTTGACTCTGCCGCAAAACTTCGCGCAAAAGAACTTGAAGCAAAGTCGATTTTTGACACGGCTTTAAATGCTTGGCAACAATCGCTTCGCGAAAAGCCTCTTGAAATTACAGCTACAGAGATTGCAAAGACCGTGGCAGATATCACGGGCATTCCAGTCAACCAAATGACCGAGGGCGATCGCACTCGCCTCTTAACCCTAGAGGCGGCATTGGGCGAGCGCGTGATTGGTCAGGCGGATGCCATTAGTGTCATTTCAAAGTCGTTACGCCGTGCGCGTATCGGTTTGAAAGATCCTGCACGACCGATTGGCTCATTCCTCTTACTCGGTCCAAGTGGCGTGGGTAAGACCTTATTGGCAAAATCCTTAGCGGCGGCATTCTTTGGCGATGAAAAGGCGTTGATTCGCTTAGATATGTCAGAGTACATGGAAAAGCACACGGTCAGCCGCATGGTGGGTTCGCCGCCTGGGTACGTGGGACACGAAGAAGGGGGGCAATTAACGGAACGCGTTCGTCGCCGCCCCTACTCGGTCATTCTCTTTGATGAAATTGAAAAGGCGCACCCGGACCTCACGCATATCTTGTTGCAAATCCTTGAAGAGGGGTGCTTAACCGATGGCTTAGGACGCCGTGTCGATTTTCGTAACACAGTGATCTTGTTGACCTCAAACATTGGGTGTGACTTTGCAACAGAGGCACCGACGGTTGGTTTCGTCCCTGGCGATGAGGCAAATGGCGTGCTCATGGCACACGAACGTTTGCAGGAACGCATCCTCAAAGAGGTAAAGAAATCTTTACGGCCTGAATTAATCAACCGTTTTGACGACATTTTGGTTTTCCATGCTTTGGACCGCAAGTCGATTGAACAGATTTTGGATGTAGAACTTGAAATCGTTCGCAAGCGGCTGCAAGAAGCGGGTATTCGCTTCAAGCTCTCCGATGAAGCCCGACAGCTTTTGATTGACGAGGGATGCCACCCGCAACAAGGTGCACGTCCGTTGCGTCGCGCGATTGAACGTTTCGTGGAAGATCCGTTAGCCGATGCGCTCCTGAAACACGGCAAATCCGACGATCTCTTTGTGCTTTCACCTGTGGCATCTGACAAGCCTGGCGAAAAGAAAACTATCGTTACGACCGTGAAGAAGACACGTAAACAAGCACCTACGCGTTCAATTCAAACACCGACACGGACGAAACGACGTGCCACAAAACGGACAACATCCTCCAAAACGCACAATTTAAACCACTAATAAATCTACTTATAGCGACCCTTTCTGTACCTAAACAGAGGGGGTTGTGTTATACTATCTCCGTATGAAACAAACGAAAGTCATCGCAGTAGCGAATCAAAAGGGTGGCGTCGGTAAAACGACGACCGTAGTCAATTTAGCCGCAGCACTCGCAGGAATGAAGAAAACCGTGCTTGTGATCGACCTCGATCCGCAAGCAAATGCCACCAGTGGCCTCGGACTTCAGCCTACGCCTGGCACAAGCCTTTACGCAGCCTTAGTCAATCAGATTTTTATTGGTGACATTATTCAGGCAACCCCAATTGAAAATGTCAACATCATTCCCTCTGAGCTTGATCTTTCTGGCGCAGAACTTGAAATCGCACGTCAAGAAAATCACTTGCAAGTGGTTCGCGAGTTGCTCAAGCCGGTCTTGATGGCAAATGTCTTTGATTACATTCTCATTGATTGTCCGCCCTCGCTCGGCATTCTGATGACCTCCTCCCTCGCTGCCGCAAATAGTGTCATCGTGGCGATGCAGTGTGAATATTACGCCATGGAAGGCCTGCGTGTAATCACCGATGTGGTCAAGCGTCTCCATGACAATGGTGTCAATCCCGACATCCATCTGGAAGGCATCTTAATGACCATGTTTGATGCTCGCACGAATCTCTCTGCAGAAGTCGTGAACGAAGTCCGAAATCACTTTGACAAACTTGTTTACAAAACGGTTATTCCGCGAAGCGTGCGTATTTCTGAAGCACCGAGTTTCGGGAAACCCGTTGTGCTTTATGATGCCTCCTCCAAAGGCGCGCAAGCGTACATTGAATTTGCGAAGGAATTCGCAAAGCGTACCAAATAACTTTCTCTAAACAAATGTCTCCAATTGGGAATCTCTTAACACTCTTCCATGCCAATCCCCATTGGCGATGGTGAGGGTGTTTTAGCAATTACATTATTTCAATTGAATCACGATTCCCTAAAACCCTTTTAAGATGAAAGTAAATTCATGAGCACCTACTTTAAAGACTACCCTGATGCCAATGGTTTCTTTGGCCCCTATGGTGGTGCATACGTTCCTGAAAACCTCAAGGCCGAAATGGTCAAAATTGCTGAAGCTTACTACCGCATCAGCAAGTCGCATGACTTTATTTCTGAATTGCGTCAGATTCGCAAGCACTTCCAGGGACGTCCCACGCCGGTGTACTATTGCCGCAACCTAAGCGAACGTCTCGGTGGCCGCATCTACTTGAAGCGCGAAGACTTGAACCACTCTGGCGCACATAAGCTCAACCACTGCATGGGCGAAGTGATGTTGGCCAAGTACATGGGCAAGAAGCGCGTCATTGCAGAAACAGGCGCAGGCCAGCATGGCGTTGCCATGGCAACTGCGGCGGCCTACTTTGGTTTGCCCTGCGACATTTACATGGGCGAGGTTGACATCGCCAAGCAGCACCCCAACGTGTTACGCATGCAAATTCTCGGCGCCAACGTGATTCCCGTCACGCATGGCCAGCGCACGCTGAAGGAAGCCGTTGATGCGGCATTCGAAGCCTACTTGAAAGATCCCGAGAACACGATCTACTGCATTGGATCGGTCGTTGGGCCTCATCCCTTCCCGATGATTGTCCGCGACTTCCAAAAGATTGTCGGTGAAGAATCTCGCGCTCAGTTCCTTGAGATGACCGGAGAATTGCCTGATGCAGTAGCTGCATGCGTTGGGGGGGGCTCCAACTCCATCGGTATTTTCTGTGGATTCCTTGACGATACAGATGTCAAGCTCTATGGTGTTGAGCCGCTCGGTCACGGCAGCAAGCCAGGTGACCATGCCGCCTCTATGACCTATGGCAAGCCTGGCATTCTGCACGGTTTCAAGAGTTATACACTCCAAAACGAAGATGGCTCTCCCATGCCGGTCTACTCGGTAGCCTCGGGCTTGGACTACCAGTCTGTCGGTCCCGAACATGCATGGTTGCACGATACTGGTCGCGTGGAATACGTCACGGCAGATGACAAAGAAACGCTCTCGGCCTTCTTTGAACTTTCTCGTAATGAAGGTATCATCCCGGCGATTGAAAGTGCACATGCGGTGGCCTATGCTATTCGTTATGCCAAGGAACACCCGCATGGCTCCATCTTAGTCAACCTCTCTGGTCGTGGTGACAAAGATATCGATTATATCGTTGAAAACTTTGGCATCAACGGTCTCTAATCCTCACACTGCAATGCCGAGCGCTGTTAATCAACATCCGCTCGGCATTTTCCTTTTAACATTTGCGGGGCTCCGCTGACTCCTTCAAATAGGATCGCCATGTTCTCTCTTTTTCTGGCTTTAAAGTATCTACGCCCACGCCGTGGCATTGCGTCTGTGGTGACGCTTTTGTCCGTATTGGGGGTTACCATTGGTGTGGCGATTGTCATTATTGTCCGAGCGGTCTTTACTGGCTTCGGCGATACGTGGCAGACTAAAATTCTCAATTTCAAGCCACACATTGTTGTTCGTCCGGAATATCATGGGACATTGACCAACTTGGACGAACTCTGTGAAGCCTATGATACTATCCCTGGGGTTGTCGCCTCCTCCCCAAGTATCGAAACACGCGTCCTCGCGGAATACAACAATCGCATCCTCGCGCCCACGCTTTTAGGGGTTGATGCCGAACGCATCCAACGCATGTTGCCACTCACCATGTGGAATGGCTCCTTTGACCTGCATGGTTCCAGTGTCGTCATCGGCATTGACATGGCGCGCCAACTTCGCGTTGGCGTTGGCGATGAACTTTTGCTCTACTCCCCGATGAATCTCATTGAAAAAGAGGAAATTTACTTCCCCGAACGCCTCCAAGTGACAGGCGTCTACTACACAGGTCAAGCGGACTTTGATGGCGGCTATGTCTTTGTTTCACTTCCGATTGCCCGCGACCTCGCAGGTGTCAGTAAAGGCGCAAATAGTATTTCACTCCGCGTGGAAAAACCACAACAGTTGCGCCCATGGAGTCCTGCCGACAGAGAGGGAATCATCGCCAATATTCGCCAAGTCACATTCAACGAAATTGGCACCATGCGCTTCCGTGTCGCCACATGGCAGGAACTTGATAGTCTTATTTTCAATGCCGTCGCGACTGAAAAGAACATGATGACCCTCTTGCTCATCTTCATTAGCGTGGTGGCTATCTTCTGTGTCGTCAACACAATCATCGTGATTACCGTGCAGAAGACACATGAAATTGGCCTCTTGAAAGCACTTGGCTTCTCTACGCCGCAGATGACCATGACCTTTGTGCTCTACGGATGGATTCAATGTCTTTTGGGCACAGCCCTTGGCATTGGGCTTGCATTCCTCGTCTTAAACAACCTCCAGAATCTCGTGGACTTCCTCGCTTCTTGCGGAATGGATGTCTTCCCGAAGGCGATTTATGGACTTGATGCCTTGCCGTGGCGTGTTGTTCCCTTTGAAATTGCACAAGTGACCATTTTGGTTGTGCTCTTCTGTGCAATCGCCTCTCTTCTGCCCGCATGGCGTGCTGCCGCAATGCCCCCTGTTGACGCTCTGCGAAAGGAATAATCATGGACACCATTTCTCCTCTTGCCGCCGTCAATCTTCACAAGACCTACACCCTTCATCGCAAACAAATCAACGTTTTGCGTGGTGCCAATCTCTCCACAGTCCCTGGTGAATCTGTGGCCATCATTGGCCGCAGTGGATCGGGCAAATCAACGTTGATGCACGTCCTTGGTGGCTTAGATAAACCTGCTCAAGGCCAAGTCCTCATCGCAGGCCACGATCTCTACAAACTCTCGGCACGGCGTCGTACACGCCTCTGTGCATCGCAGATTGGGTTTGTCTTCCAAGCCTATCACCTTCTTCCAGAGATGGACATCACTGAAAATGTGATGTTGCCCGCAATGGCCCTCGGCAAACTTTCCCGAAAAGAGATGCGCCTTCGTGCAGAAGCGCTTTTGGAGCGCGTGGGACTCAAAGACCGCTTAAATCACACCCCGCAGGAACTCTCTGGTGGTGAACAGCAACGTGCCGCAATTGCGCGTGCCTTGATGAATGAGCCGCCCTTGATTCTTGCCGACGAACCGACTGGAAATCTTGATGCGACCACGGGTGATGCTGTCTTGGATTTGCTCTTTGAACTCACCAAAGAACGCAACACCGTGCTCGTCATGGTCACACACAACCCTGAAACTGCTGCACGTTGTTCGCGAACACTTATGCTCACAGACGGGCTATTGGTTGATAGCACCCCCTAAATTTGCTTCCCATGCGTCCACTTCGATGGACGCATCTTTTTGTTGGCCTTTGGAGAAAATGTATGCCCCCCTCCACATCTTTTCTCTTCTCCTCCATCTTCCTTCCTCACGTGCCAGACCTCTTACGCCGGCGCATTGCAATTTGTTGCTCCTTCTTTATTCAGGGGGCAATGTTCGCCACTTGGTGTTCGCGTATTCCCGACATTAAGACGGCCCTCAATCTCAATGACGCCACACTCGGCGCCCTACTCCTCTTGCTCCCAGTCGGTGAATTTCTATCAATTATCCCCAACGGCTTTTGTGTTACTCGTTTTGGAAGTAAACGGATGGCCATCCTCGCGGGGTTTCTCTATCCTGTGCTCTTGATTCTTCTTGGTTGCGCCAGCTCCGCACTCCAACTCGCAATTTTACTCTTCTTTACTGGCGCAATTGCCAATCTCTCCAATACCGCAGTCAACACGCAAGGCGTATACTTAGAACAACTCTATCAGCGAAGCATCATGGCCTTCTTCCATGGTATGTGGTCCGTGGCAGGGCTCTTTGCTGTCGCACTCGCTACACTCTTTGCAAACATCTCCATTTCCGTCTTTGCACACTTCTGCATTCTTGCGGCTGGAGCGATCCTCCTCCTCTGCTTCTCTGGCGGAGCACTTGCCGACAACACACATAACACGACCACACCGAAACGATCTCATCACGCTTGGCGATTCACCCCCGCAATTTGTTGGCTTGGCATTGCATGTTTTGGATGTATGGCGTGTGAGGGCACGGTTTACAATTGGAGCAGTGTCTACATGCGTGATGTACTCCATGCTCTTCCAGCCAACCAAAGTCTCGCCTACCTCGCCTATCTCTGCACCATGGTCACGGGACGTTTCGTCATTGACCTTTTTGTCAACCGACTTGGGCTCTTTCGCATTCTCTTCATCTGCGCAAGCGCAATCACCCTTGGGCTCTTTTGCATCGTTGGTGCCACCTTGCTTCCCTTTGGCACCACGGCTATAACCCTCATTGGATTTGCAATTGTTGGTATTGGTACGAGCGCAATTGTACCATTGTGTTGCGGACTCACGGGACGTTGCAAGGAGATTCCCTCGGGTATTGCAATCGCCGAAATCTCTACCATTGGCTTCTTTGGCCTCCTTCTCGCACCGCCACTCACAGGGTTTATCTCCAAGATTGCGGGACTCCCCATCGCATTTTTCCTAATGGCACTTATTAGTCTACCCGTGCTTTTCGCCATTCAGCGCCTTCGTAGACTTCTCCCAGAATAAATTTACAACACACCTCTCGCTTAGACCGTAAAATCTAAACTAATATTCAACGATTCGAGAGGTGAACGTTCTTAGCGCAGAGCCACCATCTTATGGTGCTAAGCGCAAGGTGATCGGTGGCGGCAATGCTTGAAGTAATGCTTCCGTTGTAACCGCATTAGGATTCTCCTCTGCCCACGGCTCAACTGCCGCACGACGCAGAAGTGTGGCATCTAACGTCAACTGTTTCTCAACGCCCTCCGCCGTTATCCGCACCATATCACAAAGGGCGATGCGAATAGCAAAACGGCCACCCGCATCTGATGTCACGGATTGTCCATTGATCGTAAGGCGTTGATGCGCCGCAGGCGTGCCATCTGCACTTAATAGCGTCCCGTAAATCGGCACAAACGTGCCATTTGGAGAAATCAAGGAACCCACGCCAAGAATAGAGTGAAACGACCCATCTGTCGGCAAGGCATACCATACATCTCCGCTTCCGCCCCAACCAAAAAAGAGACGCGTGTAATAGGTCTGTTGAGAATCTTGCGCCACCCCCACAGCGACCACCGCATGATTTCCTGCTGCCCCGCCAAGATCTAATACACAGGGCGCACCGCAACGCAACTGTGCATAAAGCAGTCCTGTTAAGAAAGGCAACATTTGTGTCGTTGCAGTAGGACAATACTCCATTCCGGTCGCGTAACCCGCTCCGCGACGTAATCCTTCCATCAAAAAGTAAGTGCTCCCACCAGAAGCCGTTGAGGCGTAGTGCGTCCCTGTAATCACGCCACTGTTCGCCGCAATACGCCCTAACAACTCCTTTTGTGCTTCTGTTAACGTTTGCCCCTTAGTCCAGCGTTTCGGCAAGCTTTTCCAATCATAAGCCCCAGGACGCGTTTGCAACGGACGAAAATGAGGGCGCAACGTCTCGTCATACACCGCACAAAAGGAATTGGTATATGCAACTTGTTGCGATGGGAAGGCATAAAACTGTTGGAGTGCACAGCCTGCAATCGCCACGCACCCAGCCATGTAATGTTCTGGCGTGTAACGATTATACACAGTTCCCTCTTCCCACTTCCCATAACGATTAAAGCTCTCTTGATTCCAATGGTCAAGTTCGCCAACCCATCGTTCCGAATCAAAGACCATCAACGGCGCGGGAACAAATTTTAATGGCGCCGCTTGTAACAAGGTCGTCCACATCGCATGATCCGTAGCAGGCGCCTCCTTTAAGCGAGCCTCTACGTCCGCCTTCAAATGACGCGACAAGGGATGCGTTGCGCTAATCCTCCCCCGAGGCAATGCCGCCAACACTGGCAACAAGCGCGTATCCGCCGCAATAAAAAGTGCACCTCCAGAAGGATAACGAAGGGTACGCATCACAATCAAATCATCTTTTGATTTTACCTCCGTAACAACCGGCTCCCCCTCAACCTTCAAAAGGTGCGAATTCACAGCAAGCCATTGAGCCGCCACGTGACGCGTTTCTGCCTCTGTCACCGGTCGCGCCATCAACTTGTTACCCATCAGTAAAAAGAGGGTCGCCACAATTGCTACACAGACATGCTTTACCCAGCGCCCCAACAGCAAAGACTGCACTTCAAAAACCATACGCATGATCAACTCTCAATCAACCATAAAACAATCACATCTGCGCAAATAAAATGAAAGACGTTCCGCTCCATCTATGCCAGACAGTGTCTATTGTATCAAACTTCACAGAAGCCTCTACAAAAATGAACTTACCCACCCCTCTCTTTGCCAAATTCGATCGTTTTATGACCGTTTTTTAAAAACATTTCATAAAAACTTTAACATCTCTCATATTAGGTATGGTAGACTATCTTTATATGGTAATTATGCGTTATATTGTTGTCTCATTAGTTGCACTAATGTTGACGTTGTTTACTTGGCTTGGCGGTGGTATTGTCCCCCAATGGCTTGCCCCATGGACACCATGGTTGACATTCTTAATCGTAGAAGTCATGTTGCTTCTCCCTGAGCAACGTAAAAACGAGTCTTTACAAGACGCACGTTCTCGTGTTTGGCGAGCATTATTACACGATCCGTTAACATGGTTAACGATTGCCTTGACACTTTTTCTCGCCATTCAATGGATTAACGCGTACACCTTCATTGAGTGGAATCCTTTGCAAAAAACATGGGAAGTCGTTTCGCCGGCGTTTGACTGCCTGCGTCATCCTGACGTAGAATCAATTATCCAACAACCGCCCGCCAATCCTTCACAACCCGTCTACCTCAGAATTCCAGATTCCGTCCCCGTTCCATGGCTTCCGCATGCATTGCGTTCGGATGAGGCTGTAACGGTTTTGGCGTGGTTTACACCTGTTCTTGTTGCACTCTTAGCGATTCGTCACGCAACGCTTCGTCACTCAAAGCGAATGTTGTGTACGTTTATCTGCGGCATGACCTCCTTATTAGCCATCGCAGGCATCATTCAATTTGTCGTAGGGGGGACCTTTTTGTATTGGGGGATGGAAAGTAAGGCCTTCTTCTTTGCAACCTTTGGATATCCCAATCACGCAGCGTGTTTCTTCCCTGCGGTAATGGCGCTCTCTATCGGTATGCTGTTGTGGAATTTAGAACATCGTGAACACACGCGCATCCCGCCGTGGTTTTATATCATCTCCGCACTTCTTTGTGCGATTTCTGCCATTCTGTCTGGGTCACGAGCTGGTGTTTTATTTGTCTTGGCCATTGCGACATTCACAACGATTTACGTTCCAATTCGTTACTTTGGCTCTATGTCGGTCAAGTATCGAATCGCACTACCAGCACTGCTTTTCATTGCAACATTAACCGTCATCGGTTCTGCGGCCTTTAGAATCTATGCCACGCATGCAAACCAACACCGCGCAGAGGCATTGCGGGTAGCATCCACACCCGAAGAGCATGCAGCGGCATTTGCCTTGCCCGCATATCGTTCAATTCCTGCAATTGACACCGTCTTGAGGGAAATTGGTGATACCGACTGGGCAATCTTCTTCGAAAATCCAATGTTGATGCGCTCTGGCTATCAAGGAATTCTTGCACTTCGCCAATTTGATGCATATCCATATTTTGGCACTGGCGCATGGAGTTTCCGTTGGTTAAACGCTCAATACATCAATACCGATGACCCCGAAGAACAGAAATGGCTTCGTGATCGTAAAGGGGTTGGACAAGCGAACGTACACAATGACACACTCCAATTCTTGGCCGAACACGGCATGGTCGGCTTTGGCTTAATGGTAGGATGTATCATTGTTTTGGCAATTCCCTTTTTCTTCGCGCTCTTCCGCAGTCCCTCAATCCCGATGAGTGACGCTGTCGCAGATCGCTGTTGGATCAATCGTATTTGCGCCTATTGCGTCTTTGCATTTGTCGCAACCACGATGATTGCGGCACATAGCTTTATTGATTTAGTCTTCCGCAGTCCTGCTTGTATGATGCTTTATGGACTGCTCTTCGTTGCAGCGGATGGTTTTGTGCCACGCAAAAAGAAGTCTACACTCTCCGTACAATCACATCAGGAACAAGTACAAAAGGAGCAACCCCATGCGTAAAGGTATCATCCTTGCCGGCGGTGCTGGCACTCGTCTCTATCCTGCAACTCTAACGGTCTGCAAGCAACTCTTGCCCGTGTATGACAAGCCGATGATTTACTATCCCTTGTCTACATTGATGTTGGCAGGTATTCAAGAGATTTTGATTATCTCAACTCCTGAAGCAACCCCGATGTTTGAAGCTTTGCTCGGTGATGGCGCCGATTTAGGGTTAAAGATTTCCTACAAAGTACAAGAAAAGCCCAACGGTTTGGCGCAAGCCTTTGTACTTGGTAAGGAATTTATTGGTAATGACCCCGTCTGCTTGATTTTGGGTGACAATATTTTCTATGGCCAGGGCTTCCGCAAGATTCTTACCGCCGCCTCCAAGGCCGCAGGCGCCACCGTCTTCGGTTACTACGTGAGTGATCCAGAGCGTTTCGGCGTTGTTGAGTTTGGTGAAAACGGCAAAGCAGTCTCCATTGAAGAGAAACCGGCCCAACCGAAGAGTAACTATGCTGTCACAGGCCTTTACTTCTACGACAACGACGTCGTTAAAATTGCTGAAGAGCTGAAGCCCTCGGCACGTGGCGAATATGAAATCACAGATGTCAACAAGGTCTACCTTGAACGAAAAGCACTGAATGTAAAACTGCTTGGACGTGGTTTTGCTTGGTTAGACACCGGCACCCACGATGCACTCCAAGATGCGGCAAGCTATGTTAAAACCATCCAAGACCGCCAAGGATTGAAGATTGCATGTATTGAAGAAATCGCTTGGCGCATGGGCTTCATTACAAAAGAACAAATGCTGAAGGCTGCCGAAAAAGTGCGCAAGTCCACGTATGGCGAATACATTTATGAAATCGCTGGCCGTGACGAGGTAAATTAAGCATTTCCATGCAAATTATTGCCACATCCATACCAGATGTCAAGGTCGTAATCCCGACGATTCATCGCGACTCCCGCGGCTACTTCTGTGAAATCTACAACGCAGAAGCCTATAAAGCCGCGGGGATTGATGCAGTTTTTGTGCAAGACAATGAAAGCCGCTCTATGCGTGGTGTCATTCGTGGCCTCCATTGGCAAGCGGGCCAACATGCACAAGCAAAACTCGTACGCGTCATTCGCGGTGCCGTCTGGGATGTGGCTGTCGACATTCGAAAGGATTCGCCAACCTTCGGTCACTATGTCGCCGACTTACTAACAGCGGAAAACGGTCATCAATTTTACATTCCCCGTGGGTTTGCCCATGGATTTGCAGTATTAGAAGACAACACCCTCTTCGCCTATAAGTGTGACAATTTTTATTGTCCTAGCGCAGAACGTGGCATGCAATTTGATGACCCTTCACTGAATATCCCATGGCCAAACTTAATGTGTGACCCCATTCTCTCAGAAAAGGATCGCCACCATCCCCCACTCGCAGAAATTACTCCTTGGGCATCAGAATGAAACGCATTCTCATAGGCTTAATCGCTGTTTGCACAGTGTTTTCTGCACAAGCCACAAGCCTCGCTGAAATTGAGCCCCGAAGCCTTCTCTTGCGTGAGGCTTTTAATATTTGTCTCTTTGGCTATAGCGAAAAGATCGATTACTGCGCATGGGCCAACTCATTTGCGGCGACTGGCGACCATGAAATGGCAACAGAGATGGCCATAGCCTACGAGGACCAGTTCCTAAAAAGCAAGCGTCCTACGCTTAAAACGATTGACACACTGCTGAATGACTTCCCCCGTTGTGACCATATTTTGAATTTAGCAGCTTGGTGTTATTACCTTATGGAAAACGATCTTGAGCAAGCCTATGCAATAATTCGTCAAATCAAACAGCCTACAGTTGCTTCACGTGACACCTTGGCGATGATTATGCTCAAACGTGGCTTCCCCTCCGAAGCGTTGCAAATTTATTTAGATTTACTTCCAGAGGTCTACGTTGATTTAGCAACACGAGACATCTATATCCATTATTTACAAGCGTATATTGTCTATAACCGCGCAGGAGATGTGCTTTATAAAAACGGACTTCATCCAGAAGCGGCAAAGCTTTGGCATGAAGCCCGAAAAATTGGAGCGATTTTTCAGAAGCGCTATCAACTTGACCCAGATGAATTAACCGATGGTGAAATTGATTTCTACCGATTAAAACAAAAGATTAAAGCAATTAAAATTAAGCTTCAATCCGCTAACGCAACGACAACATCGTAAGCGTTTCGAAGTGTGCTGTTCGCGGGAAAAAGTCAAACAATTGGATTGAATCAATCTGATATTGCGTTGACAACTGAGCCAAATCTCTTGCCAAAGTGTCTGGTCCGCAAGAAATATAGGCTATGCGCGAAGGCGCATGTTCCAAAAGATTCTGTCGCACTTCATCCGAAAGTCCATCTCGCGGAGGATCAACAATCCACAAATCTGCCTCAGGCAAATGACTCGGGAGACACTCGCTTGGAGCACATCGATAATCTGCCTTAATCCCCATTTGACGCGCATTTGCCTTTGCGGAGGCTACGGCTGACGCGGAGGTTTCCAAGCCAAAAATCTCCTGTGCGCCTGCTTGTGCTGCCACGAAACCAAACAACCCCGTCCCGCAATACAAATCAAATACGCGGCGACATCCCTTTACGCGCTCACGAAACGCATTTAATAATAACTCCGCACAGGAGAGGTTGACTTGGAAAAAGGCATCTGCCGCCACACTCAAGGTTAGCCCAGCAATTGATTCAGTTAATTGCCCTTCGGGAGCTCGCCCTAAACCGACTACCACCCCGTCTTGCGGCGTGTACCGTAAAACCACACGTTCGCCAGGCTTTACCCGTCGCAGAGCCAATTTATCGGCGCGAAGTTGACGCAGCAAATCATTAATTGGTGCACAAGATAACGGGCATGACCCAATATTAATCACCGTACGATTATCTTCTCCAATATAACCAAGTCGCTTCCCGTCCCAATGCAAGGTGAGCTTATTGCGATAATGGAGCGAACGAGGCGAGGCGATTGGCGGTAAAAACTTCGGTGCCTCCAAACGTCCAATGCGTTGCAACAACGTTTGAAGTTGGTGTTGCTTCAGCGCCACCTCTGCGGGATAATTCAGGTGGGCATAGACCATGCCAGGCACAACGGTCTCCTCGGATTCACAACGATCCGGGGAAGCCTTCAAAACCTTCACTAACCGCGCTTGGGCAAAGCGCTTCTTCTTTCGAAGGATCTCCACCTCTACCCGTTCGCCAATCAATGCACCAGGAACAAAAATTACACCCTCATCCGTGCGTGCAACCCCTGCTCCACCGTAGCCGACATCCTGAATTTCAACTTCAATCATTCGTATTGACTCCGCCAGCCATTATGCCAAAGCCGTGAAAATCTGTGCCCCCCAACGCACCCCATCGGTAAATTGATCCAAGGAATAGGACTCATTCGGGCAATGGATGCGATCTTCCTGCATACCAAATCCAACCAATAAGGGTGCCGCACCCGTGATGTCACGCAAGCGTGCAACAATCGGGATTGATGCGCCTTCCCATGTTAAGACGGCGCCGCGTTCATCAAAGGTATTGAGCAAATCGTGAGCGATGCGCATCACTGGACTATCAATCGGCAAGCGGAATCCAGGCTCACATCCTGTCAAATCCGTCAATTCCAAAGTCAATCCGCGCGGACAATACTGTTCAAAGTGAGCCTTCAAGCACTCCCAAACACGCGCAGGACTTTGTCCAGGAACAAGACGACATGAAATTTTTGCGATTGCATGCGTTGGAATCACCGTCTTAGAACCAGGTCCACCATAACCACTGTGAATTCCATTCACTTCTACCGTTGGACGGAATGCATTACGCACAATTGCAGGAACGCCGCGTTCGCCACCCACAGGAAGCACGCCAATTTCCCGTTCATATGCGTTTTCATCAAATCCACTCTCCGTTGCAAGAGCAAACTCTGCCTCGGTCGGATCTTCAATACCATCACAGAAGCCTTCCACGGCAATCGCACCATCTGCAGTATGAAGCGACGCGACTAAACTTGCAATCCCCTGCGCAGGATTCGGTGCGATTCCACCATGCTGACCAGAGTGCAAGTCATACTTGGGTCCATGCAACGTCACGGTGAAGTGAATCACACCGCGAAGTCCCGCAACAATCGCAGGGCGTCCACTGGCATCTTTGCCTGTATCTGCGACCAATAGGACATCCGCGGCCAAACGTTTCCGCAAGTCATAGGACAAATCAGCCAAAACGCCACTGCCACTTTCCTCTTGCCCCTCTAAGACCAAACGAATCGAGGGCAACTTTTCACCACTTTCAATTGCCGCACGAAGCCCCTGCAATAAGGAAAACCACTGCCCCTTGTCATCCTGCGCACCACGAGCATAGATGCGCCCCTCACGTTCAGAGGGCTCAAATGGAGGCGTTTCCCACTGATCTAACGGATCCACGGGCTGAACATCATAATGGCCATAAACCAAAATCGTACGTTCTGCATCAGGTACCAAGCGTTCCGCCACAACAAGCGGAGGAAGCGCAGGACTCTTTTCTACCAAATCTGCAGTAAATCCGAGCTTCTCCAAAAAGTCCTTAATCCACAGTGCGCATGCCACACAATCCCCCACGCGTTCAGGATCGGCTCCAATCGTTGGGAAACGTAATAAGGTGTAGTAATCTTCAAGGATTTCGCGACGGTGTTGTTCAAACCAAGTATCAATCTGTTCACGTGTCATTGTCATGTCACCTTTCTATAGAAAATCAAATCATTAATGACTATTTCCCGCCTCTGAGAGTTCTATCGGCACACCCGCCTTCTGTGGCATTTGTGCACCAAGTTCATACAAGCGTTGATTCATCATACGAAATAGCTTCTTAACGAGTGCTGGACGTTTTTTTGCCTGATTCTTCTCTTCTGAGACGTCGGAAACAACGTTATACAGCTCTTTTTCACCAGAAGCATGGTGCCAAATCAGCTTCCATTCCCCCGTCCGTAAAACCGAATAACACTGATATGCACGCTTTGAGGAATCACGCAAAATCGTTGGGTAATGAATCAAAATCGGGCGAGTTTTTTCTGGTCCCGCCTCCCCTTCAAAGAGTTTGCGCAACGAAATCCCATCAATTTGTTGCATGCGTGCTTGACCATCCACCGAGGCCTCTGCAGGAGTCACCGCGCAATCCAAAGAGGAAACCTCCTCCATCCCTGCATAATCCAAAATCGTAGAAAATACATCTTCGCAAATGATTGGTGTATGACAAACAGTTCCACCCTTAATTCGTTGCGGCATCCAAACAATAAACGGCACACGAATGCCCCCCTCATAACAAGCACCCTTGCCTTCCTTCAATGGAGAATTTGCCGAAGCGTCAACCAGACCTGGTCGTTGCGTCGGATCGGAAAGCCCGCCATTATCACTCATGAAAATAACCAAGACCTCACGCCCTGTCCGCGCCTTACGATCAATCGCCCAGTCTAAAACTTCCCCTAAGCTTGCATCAATCCCCTCAACTAAATCACAATAATTACGTTCATTCGCATTCCATGGGAACGCATCCTCTGGATCTTCACGCTCCTTTCGATTCGGATGAAGCGCAAATTCATCACCATGGGGTGTATGAAGGGCGAAATGACTCAAATAGAGAAAGGTGGGTTTTGTCGCATCTTGTGCCTCGACAGCCGCCAAAGCCTCACGCGTCAGTGCGGCCGTCAACATCTTACCGCCTATTTGATGTGCGTCTAAGCCAAAGATATCACCACCGTAATGCGAAGCCGATGCTGCACGATAGGAGGAGGCTTGACCGCGATGTGAACCCGAAATATTCACATCAAATCCCAAAAGGCACGGATTCTGTCCAGGGGTCACTGCATCTGTCTTTGCAAATCCATCCCCTGCGCCAAACTGTGCTTTCCCAGCTAAAATCGTTGTATAGCCTACTTGCTTCAATAACATGGGTAGCGTCATCGCGCAACAATACGGACGCGTAAGCGTATACGCCACCTCTGCCGTGGCTGGATAGACTGCCCCATCCAGATTAAATGCATTCCGCGTAACGCCCACTGGAAGCGTTCCTTTGGGTTGCAACCCATTAACTGCCCAATTCGCCTCTGTCACCTCCTCAAAAGTCACCCCTTCATTCGGCAGATGATTCACCCTACCCACGGGATTCGTTACGGCATGGCGAGCAGCATTCATCCCTGTTAAAATTGAGACACGCGTTGACGAACAAGAGGGTTGCGCATACGCCGCAGAGAAAAGCATCCCCTCGGTTGCCATGCGCGCTTGATGCGGTGTGTGATAACGTTCATTTAACGGAGTCCTACGCGGATGCGCGCCATTGTTTGGATACCAAAACGGCACACCCGAATCTTGCCATCCCATATCGTCTACAAGAAAGAACACAATGTCAGGCTGCGCCATGGGTTCAACGTCTCGTGCGAATGCACAACACACCAAAAGTGCTAAGGCACCTAAAAGCCACCCACGTAAATCTGTTCGATTAAACATCCGACGCTACCTCAAAAAGAAGTTTAGAATGGCAACTCAAAATCAATGAATGAAACGTCCAATGTTGCCTTTTCCGAAAGCCATTCTCCCAAGGCCCGCACCCCAAAACGTTCCGTTGCGTAATGCCCAGCGAAAAAGCCATTCATGTTTAATTGCTTTGCCAAATTGTAAGCGACCAAATTCACTTCACCGCAAAGGTACGCATCTAATCCCTCTGCCGCCGCATTTTCCACGCCTTCTGGAGCACCCCCCGAACAAATCCCAACGCGTTGAATCCGCTCTGGGCCATAATCCAATCGCTCTAATCGTTTCGGTTGCACCACTTTTGTGACAAGCGCGGCAAATGCATCACGCGAAAGCGGTTCTTGAAGATCGCCCGCGAAGCCGATCTTTTGGCCGTGATAGTCCATAAATGGTCGCACATTCTGCAAGGCCAATCCCTTTGCCAACTGCGCATTATTCCCCAATTGTGGATGCGCATCCAACGGCAAATGAGCGGCATACACCGCCAAATTTAAGCGAATCGCACACTCTAATAGACGATAATTTAATCCAGTAATCCGTGCGAGCGACCCGCCCCAAGAAAATCCATGATGCACAATGACCATCTGTGCTCCACGCAATGCTGCCGCCTCAAACGTTTCAATTGAGGCATCCACAGCCGTTGCGACCGAGAAAATTTCCCCACGATTCTCCAACTGCAATCCATTGTTGGAAACATCTTTGAAAGCATTTAGGCGAAGCTCTGCATCCAACAACGCCGCAATCTCATGACACGTCATCTTTTTCTCCAAAAAAACCGCGGGTGTATTTTCACGCCGCGGCATTAAAAATATCCTGAAATAAATTTAGCTCAGTAACATCACTTCTGGCACTTTAAATTCGGTCCACTTCTCTTGGCGCCCCTCTGAAGTAAAGACCATGCTACGATAAGCTAAATCATTAAACGTGGCCACGCGCAAAGCTAAATCGACGCCGATATAGTTTTCTTTACTCTTCTTACCCGCGCGTTCCGCAATGATTGCCGCAGAAAAATCACGGTATGCCGCAGCCAATGCTGCCACATAGGCCTCATCATCCCCATACGGTTCGGCAAAACGATTCTTTCCTGCCGTAGCTGCCACTGCCGCCTTAGGCGCCTTCACGGCCACCTTGCCATCCGCAGTTACAAGAGTCCACCGTTCTGCAGAGGACTGCTTCCAATGGACAGACCCCTTGTCACCATAAATGGAGATACTAATTCCGTCAGCCTCACCTAAAGCAATCTGACTGACCGCAATCATCCCCAAAGCACCATTGTTGAAGCGCAACATAACCGTTGCATCATCATCCATCAGACGCCCTGCCACTGCAGGTCGTCCCACTGCACAAAGCGCCGACATCTCAAGGCCCGTCGCCCACTCAGCCAACAATGCACACGGACCAGCCAAATCATAAATCGCGCCTGCCGCACCACAGCGTCGCGGGTCCACACGCCATCCTGCGCTACGATTCCCCGCAGTCTCCAAGCGGACGCCCATCCAACCATGATAATAACGCGTATCGACACGGCGAATATTACCAATCCCTGCCTCGAGAACAAACTTACGCAATTGGGCTAATGCTGGATAAAACGGGAAAACGTACGCTGTGCCGTAAAGCTCTTTACTCATTAATGTTCGGCGCTTTAAATTCTGCGCCTCATCCATATTGCAACTCATCGGCTTTTCAGAAAACACAGGGAACCCTGCATCAAAGGCCGCCATTGTAACAGGATAATGCATGTTGTTCGGCGCAATCACCGTGACTAAATCAATCCGTTCATCTCCAGTATTTTTCGCTTCTCGACGAAACATATCGCGATAAACACCATACACACGCGTTACATCAAGTCCAAGAGCTTTACCCGTTTCAAAGGAACGTTGACGCGTTGATCCAAATGCACCACAGACGAGCTCAAGACACCCGCTCGCCTCAATTGCCGCACGATGAATCTTACCGGCGAAAGAATCATTTCCGCCTCCAACCATCGCGACCTTTAGTTTTTTCTGTTGCTTTGCCATACTCGCACCTTTGGTCTACAATAACAACAAACTAAAACAATAGACTAAAATTACCAATTCTCGCCAATATGTTACACCATTTTTGCTTATTTTACAACCAAAAAAATCTTAAACATACGCCCTGATTTACACAAAATACATCCTCTGTAGCACAGATAAAAACTAAAAAAAGAAGAGAGTCACTCCAAAAATCATGGTGCACCTCTTCAGGTGCGAGTTGCACAAATAAAAGAATAAAAAAGAAAAGAGTCACCGGTGTGACTCTTTTCTAAATTTGGCGGAGAGGGAGGGATTCGAACCCCCGGAACCTTGCGGTTCAACGGTTTTCAAGACCGCCGCATTCAACCGCTCTGCCACCTCTCCTAAAAGGGATTATTCCTTATTCGCGATAACCTCTTCGAGCGTCACCTTGCGCGGGCGCTTGCCACGATACCAGGCCAGCATCACAGAAGGCGCGATGAAGAGGGTTGAATAGGTACCAACGACCATACCGATGAAGAGCGCGAAGGCGAAGTCGTGCATTGCAGCACCGCCGAAGAAGTAGAGCGCACAAACAGGGAGTAAGGTCGAAAGCGTAGTCAAAACCGTACGGCTGAGCGTCTGATTCAAGGCCTTACGCACCAAGGCCGGGAACGGCGTATCTTCGTCGCGGTTCATCTCTTCACGAATGCGGTCAAAGACAACGATTGTGTCATTGATGGAGTAACCAACGATAGTGAGAAGCGCAGCGACCGTCGTGAGGCTAACCTGATTGCCACAAATGGTGTAGATACCCAGCGTGATGAGTGCGTCGTGAGCCAAAGCAACCACACCACCGAGGGCGAAACCAAACTGGAAGCGGAAACTGACGTACACGATGATGCAGATCAAGGAGATGATCACAGCCCAAGTGGCGTCCTTCTTGAGTTCAGAGCCAATCTGAGAACCCACGAGATCCTTACTTTCCAACTTCACCTTGTATTCAGGATAAGCCGCATCAAGTGCTGCTTCGATCACATTTGCAGAAGCTTCTTCCTTGTCCTGCACAGGCAAGGTGACCGTGGAGGTCTTCACGAGTGTCTGCGTCTTGCCATTTTCACCAATCGTGTTCTGCACCGTCTGGTCGGTCACGCCCGTACCTGCAACCACTGCACGCACCTTTTCAGTGTCAAGGGCAACCACATTGCCATCCTTATCGGTGGCTTCATAAATCAATGCCACACCGCCCGTGAAGTCAACGGCCATCACGCTCGCAGGATTGTTGAATGCACGAGCGAAGAAGATGCCCAAGGTAATGACGATAATCGAAGCAGAGGCGATTACGGCAGGCTTTGCCCAACGCAAGAAGTCAAAGTCAATCGTTTCCTTAATCCACTGACGCATCTTGTAAGGCTTAGTGGTGTCCTTAGCGACCAAGTTGAAAATCAAGCGCGTCACAACCAATGCCGTGAACATCGAGATGATGATACCACCGCAGAGCGTCACAGCGAAGCCACGAATCGGACCGGAACCGAAGATGAAGAGAATCACACCGGTAATCAACGTGGTAAGGTTGGAGTCAAAGATGGCGAGGAAGGCGCGGTCATAACCAGCGGCCACAGCGCTCTTCACCGTCTTACCCAAACGGAATTCTTCACGAATACGTTCAAAAATCAAGACGTTTGCGTCCACGGCCATACCGACCGAAAGCACGAGACCTGCGATACCAGGAAGCGTGAGCACAGGGAGCTGACCCAATGCGTTGCTGCCCGTACCATCAGAGATGAAGACGCTCATCAAACCAGAGGCGATAATCATGCCTGCCGGCCAGAGGATCACGTTCAACAAGAGCGCAATGTCTGCAACCACGCCGCAGCAGAGGTAGTAGAACAACATGAAGACGAAGACAGCCGAGACGCCAAGAAGCGCAGAGAGCGTGCCCTTGGAGATGGCTTCTTCACCCAAGCTCGGAGAAACAGAGCGCGTTTCAATGATACGAATCGGCGCCTTCAAAGCACCCGCGTTCAACACGCCCGCCAATTCTGTTGCTTCCTTCCACGTAAAGCTACCAGAGATTTCGCAACGACCATCAGAGATTTCAGAGCGCAACACAGGTGCAGAACGGACGATATCGTCCAACACGATTGCCAACTGACGGCCCACATAACGGCTCGTCAAGCGAGCGAAAGCCTGAGTGCCTGCGCTATCAAATTCCACATCCACCACGACCTGGCCCGTTGTCGGACGCTTGGAGGGGGTAGCCTTCACCACGGTTTCACCACCAACGGTTGCCTCGCGGCTACGAGAGACAAACATCGGCAAGTAAGCCTTGCGACCCGCAGGATCATTGCCGATTTCTTCCATCACGCATTCATACAATGCAGAAGGAGCGGCAAAACGACCCAATTTCACAGCATAGTCAGGTGCTTCAGCAAGCTTCGAGTAGTCTGCGCTACGCACGAAGCAAACGCGACCATTGCAGGTGCTACGTTCAAAACCATCCGGCGTACGCGTACCATCAATGACTTCACGCACCTTGGTGTCATTATCCTTATGCACCAAGCGGAAAGCGAGGAACGCTGCGCTCTTAACAGACTGTTCTGCCAAGCGAGCCTGTTCTGCGTCTGCACCAGGAATCTGGATCAAAATGCGGTGATCGCTACCCTTAGCAATAATCGGCTCATTCGTACCGATAGCATCAATACGCTTACGCAACACTTCGAGCGTCAAGTCGTCCGCTTCGGTCATCGTCTTCTGAGCTTCAGCCTTTGCCTGGGCTTCAATCTGCTGATGCTGTTCAGGCGTAGCCGTTGCGGGATCAATCTTTGCCTTCACATAAGCCTGAGCCTTCAAGTCTTCGACCAACTTGGGTTCATCAATCTGAACCGTGAAGCTCGTGCCGCCCTTGAGGTCAAGACCGAGACGCACCTTTTCCTTCGCGGGGAAGGTGACATAACAAGAGAAGGCGACCAACACCGCCAGAATTGCCCACTTGACAAGACTCGGGGTATCCAACTGCTTGAAATTTAACATTTCTGTAACTCCAACTTACTTATTTTTGTTCACCGTCAATGACGGCGGCAATCGCACCACGAGCGACTTCAACCGTCGTTCCTGCGCAAAGTTCAATCATAAAAGTCTGCTCTTTTGCTGCAACGATTGTACCAATCAAGCCACCTGCAAAAGAGACACGACGCCCAGCACGAAGTTCGGAAATCATCTTCTGACGTTCCTTCTCCTTACGCTGCTGCGGACGAATCAACATGAAATAAAAAACGCCAAAGAGCAGAACCAAAGGAAGGAAACTGCCCATGCTGCCCATAAGTCCTCCGGGCTGCTGAGGCTGTTCTGCAGGGGTTTCAATAGGTTGTGTAGTGCCAGCTGTTACGGCGACAGGGGTAGACGATGCGGTCTCGTTCATTTGCTTTCCTTGAAACGCTAAAAGTTTCTTTCCAACTAAAATTAAGTATGTAGTATACACGTTTTTCAACGGAAATGAAAGTCTTTTTACTACATTTTATTAATAATGTTCTTTTGTCACACCTTTTTTCTGAAAAAACGTCCATTTTTTCATTTTCTGCGCGACTGCCCTACTCCTCTGAAAGCACTTTTCCATTCTTTAAATGGTAGAGGCGTTGATTAGAAGAGCCCCTAAATCGACATTGCAGTGTCTTTCGCGCAATGATAAAACGGCCATCCACGAGCACATCAATCTCATTTAAGAGATTTTGACACTCTGGTTTTGCCCGCAATTCTTCCAGCGTCCATCCCGAATAGGCCATCACATTTAACCCTAAACGATGACACCAACGCGCCAAATGATATAAGGGTTCGGGTTGGCAAAAGGGATCTCCTCCGGAGAAGGTAACGCCATCAATGTGCGCACGCGACTGCCAAATTTGGCGCATCAATGCGAGTAGCGACACGGCTCGACCGCCATTCGGGTCATGCGTTTGCGGATTGTGACACCCTGGACAATGGTGCGGACACCCTTGTGTAAATAAGGCAAAGCGGAATCCAGGCCCATCCACGATGGACTCTGGGATTGTTCCTGCTATACGTAACATCAAGGGCATGTGTAGTGCTTGAACAAGGGCTTCAATTCAGGACGAATTGAGTATCGTAGGAAAAGGGTGCTTCGGCCGTTGTTTTGCCGAAGCACCCGATTGCCGGAAGGGCGATGAAACGAATGGAGCGACTCAATCGCCTTCCGGGTTTCTCCTCTTAGAGGTGCTTTACGCGGTCACGGACTTCCGCTGCCTTCGCATTATTGAAGCGATCCAGCGTACCGACGAGATAACCCGTGATACGACGGATGCGTTCAAAGTTCGGGCCACCATCATCTTCGCGACGGCCGCAATTCGGGCACACATCGTCAATAATACCACGATAACCGCAAACAGGGTCACGATCCAACGGGTGGTTGACCGAACCATAACCGATGCCACAGGATGCCATGTGACGAACAATCTTTTCGAATGCTTCAGGATTGTCAGCCATCTTGCCGTTCAGTTCGACATAGGTGATATGGCCACCATTCGTCAACGCATGGTACGGGGCTTCCAGCTCCACCTTACGGAAGGCGCTGATGGGGAAGTAGACCGGCACGTGGAAGGAGTTCGTGTAGTATTCACGATCCGTGATTTCAGGGATCAGCCCGAAACGCTTGCGGTCCATGCGGACGAAACGACCAGAGAGACCTTCAGCGGGCGTACCAATCAGGGTAAAGTTCAAGCCCGTTTCCTTCGCGCAACGATCCGCATAGTCACGCATATGCTTCACGATTTCAAGGCCCAACTTCTGCGCTTCAGCGCTTTCACCGTGATGCTTACCAATCAAGCTCTTGAGGGTTTCAGCCAAACCGATGAAGCCGAAGGTCAAGGAACCGTGCTTAATCACTTCACGCACTTCATCATCCGGGCTAAGTTTTTCGGAGTCCAACCAAATGCCTTCACCCATCAAGTACGGGAAGTTACGCACACGCTTGCGGGCCTGCACTTCAAAGCGGTCCAACAACTGGTCACGCACGAGTTGCAACATATCATCCAACTGCGCATAGAAGGTGCGGATGTTGCCATGGCTCTGAATGGCCAAACGCGGCAAGTTGATCGAAGTGAAGCTCAGGTTACCACGCTTCCACACCTGCGACTTGGAAGGATCGTAGACATTCGTTCCCACGCGGGTACGGCAACCCATGTAGCTGATTTCCGTTTCCGGATGACCTTCGCGATAAAGTTCTGCATTGAAGGGGGCATCCTGGAAGCAGAAGTTCGGGAAGAGACGCTTTGCGCTAACTTCGCAAGAGAGCTTGAAGAGATCGTAGTTCGGATCATCGGGATCGCAGCTCACGCCCTTCTTCACACGGAAGATCTGAATCGGGAAGATTGGCGTTTCGCCATCACCTAAACCAGCCTGCGTTGCGAGCAAGAGGTTGCGCATCACCATACGACCTTCAGGGGAGACGTCGGTACCATAGTTAATGGAGGAGAACGGCGTCTGCGCACCCGCACGAGAGTGCATGGAGTTCAGGTTATGCACCAATGCTTCCATTGCCTGATAAGTATCCTTATCGGTATCAGCAAAAGCATGTTCGCGCGTAAACTTCTGAATCTTCGGAATCAAGGCTTCATCAATGCCCGCCGCCTTCAACATATCCGCTTCTGCCACCTGGGTCGCTTCATCATTGGCCTTTGCCAAGCACGGCTCTTCCACGGGCTTAATCGAATTGGCGAGTTCCTTGTTGTCGCAGAGCAGTTCAACTGCTTCACGGAGTGCCGCCTTGTAGTGACGCGCATAGGTCATGCGAACGCCATTAGCCATTGCGTAGTCAAAGTTCGGCACAGACTGACCACCATGCTGGTCATTCTGGTTGGACTGAATTGCAATGCACGCCAATGCGGCGAAGGAGCGGATATCTTTCGGCGGACGCAAGAAACCGTGTCCCGTGCTGAAGCCACGCCCCAAGAGGTCCACCAAGTCAATCTGGCAGCACGTCATCGTGAGGCTATAGAAGTCCAAGTCATGAATATGGATATCACCCTGCTCATGAGCACGTGCCACTTCGGGGCGCAACATATTGTTGATGTAAAACTGCTTCGAGCTCTCCGAGCCGAACTTCAACATCGACCCCATCGCCGTATCGCCGTCAATGTTTGCATTCTCACGCTTGACGTCCGATTCCTTCGCCGATGAATAGACGATATCAGAGAGCGTACGCATCAACTTCGTATTGCGCTCACGAGCGCGAGAACGATCTGCACGATAGAGAATATAACTCTTCGCCGTGTGCGGCAAGTTGTTATCCATCAGCACGCGTTCCACGGCGTCTTGAATCTGTTCAATATCAGGAGATTCGATAGTTACCTTACGCGTAGCCTCTTCCGCCAACTTATTGGCAAGGGCTTCCAATTCAAAATCGTCCTTGTCTGCAAGTTGTTCGCAGGTACGGGTCTGCGCCAACGCCTTCAAGATCGCGGTCGCAATTTTAGCGAGATTAAACGGCACTTGACGGCCGTCGCGCTTGATTACGGTTTTAATCATCGAGTAACTCCTCGTTCGTCATGGGGAAGTTGTAATCATCTGCCAGGCACATCACGCAACATACACTGCGCAGATAGAACGCTTGATAGAATACGAAAGCTGAAATTCTCTGTCAAACTACATATGCTACACTTTTTTCGTCAACACACAATATATGGTGTAGTTTTACAGTTTAAAGCGCGACAAAACACCACAACTCCTTAAATAGCAATCACAAGACAAATTTAAACTTTTTTTTCTTGTGTACCTCATTTTAGGCTTTCTGCACCCCTCCTGCGCACCTAATTTCACTTTCTGCGTCAATTTCCCTCACCTGCACAACACACTTTTAACTCCTTAAAAATCTACTAAAACCCCTTAAAATCAAGCCTTTAGGCGGTTTTACGCCCTCACCTTCATCCCATCACCTCCCCTTTTGTCTCACATTCACGCCTCGCACTTAACTAAAAAACAAGAGAAAACCTTGATTTTTCAAGCTTTTAGCGGAGTCTCGTTCCACCTCTCACCCGCATGACAAGATTATTTCGTGCGCTTCCCCTCCGCAATGCGTGCGCTCACTCCCTACAGAATCGCCTCCTAACTGCGTGCCGACGGCAATCACACTTAGGAGGCGTACTGGCTAATTGAAGCATTAATTCGCGCGATAGGTGGCGCACGACTCTGGGGTCTCGCTCACCGAAACCGCAGTCACGGGCAATCCCCTACCCGCGATCTTCTCAAAGAAGTGCTTAGCCAAGTTTTCACTCGTGGAGCGATAGCTCAATGCATAGGTGCGCAAGCCGTGCTTTTCCAACGTCTTTGCGATATCCGTCTCTACCGCACTGGTCATATCATAAAGGAAAGTATGATCACAAGGTGTGACCACCTCTTCTTGAAGGACAGCCTTCAATTCTTTAAAATCCATGACCATATCATCGGGTTGCCCGGGCAACGGCGGTGTATTGCCGAGCTCCACCACCACCTTGTAGGTGTGCCCATGAAGATTTTTGCACTGACCGCCATGCCCTGTTAAGAGATGGGCAGCATCAAATGAAACGGTTTTTGTAACAATTAACATTTCTTTACCTCTCAAGAAAAGGAGACGTGCATCCGATTAGTTACGCCCCGCATTCGCCTTTGGGTGAACATGCTTCCAAAAGGGTTTCGCCGCAGGGCGCTTGGCGGGTTGCTTTTGACCATTATCCTTCGCAGGTTTCTGACGTGCAGTGGCGGGCCGTGCCTGCGCCTGCTTTGGCGGACGACGAGCAGCGGCGCCCATTGCCGTTCTCGCAGCCTCCGAGTGCAATGGATGATCAAGCTGTTGCGGGATCTTTTTCCCGATAAATTGCTCAATGGAGCGCAATGCATCACGGTCATGGGCGCAGACTAAACTAATCCCCTCGCCCCCTGCGCCAGCACGCGCTGTTCGCCCGATACGATGCACATAAGTCTCAGGCTCATCTGGCAGGTCATAGTTAATGACGTGCGTCACATCCTCCACGTCAATGCCGCGCGCAGCGATATCCGTCGCCACCAACACCTGAATCTTGCCCGACTTAAACCCTTCTAAGGCCTTCATACGCGCATTTTGACTCTTGTCTCCGTGCAACGATGCCGACGGGAATCCATCGCGCGTCAATTGCTTACTGAGACGGTCTGCATTGTGTTTCATGCGCGGGAAGACAATCACACGGAAACATTTTGGGCTATCCAAGACCCACTTTAACAAAGCGTACTTGTTTTCCTTATCCACAAAAAGGACACGTTGGGCCACCTTTTCCGCAGTCGGCGTTCCGGGGTCAATGCGAATCTCCACGGGCTCTGTGCGGATAAACTGTCCTGCGAGTTCTGAAATCTCAGGGGTTAGGGTTGCAGAGAAGAAAAGCGATTGACGCTTTTTGGGCAGTTTTACCAAAATCTTCTTGATATCAGGCAAAAAGCCCATATCCAACATGCGATCGGCTTCGTCTAAGACCACCGCACGCACTTGATCCAAAAAGAGTGCCTGTTGCGCACAGAGGTCCAGCAAACGCCCTGGCGTTGCGACCAAAACAGCCACACCCTTACGCAAGGCCTCCATTTGCGGACGAATATTCACGCCGCCGAACACCGTCAAATGGGTCGTGCCTTGATGCTTGGCGTACAGCGCAATATTGTCGCCAATCTGCGCCGCCAATTCTCGCGTTGGTGCCAAAATCAAGACCTGCGGGCGCCCCGCACGCACTGGATCACGACGCGCCGCCAAGCGATGCAACAATGGCAAACTAAAGGCTGCCGTCTTTCCCGTGCCCGTCTGCGCACAGCCAAAGACATCTTTACCCTCAAGAACGGGTTGGATTGCCTGCTTCTGAATCGGCGTAGGCGTGGCATACCCCATCTCATCAATGGCGCGTTTCAACTGCGAATTGAGTGAATCAAAGACGCTCTTCATTTCGCCTCTCGCTTTCCACGACCCGTAGATGCGCCACCCTTCCGCGGCGGCTTGCCATTACGGCGCTTGGTCACAAAGGGCTTTTTGGCACCACCGAAGCGTTTACCACCCTTCTTGCCGCCCTTCTTCGCATGCAAATCTTCCGAGGGATCCACCAACTTGGGCTCCAAGGGGCGACCATCAAACTCTGCCCCCGTCAAAGCCGACAAGACGCGACGACCATATTCAGCGCGCACATCAAAGAAGGCAAATTCACGTTTGATATCAATCGCACCGATATCCGTGGCCTTAATCCCTGCGCGTTCACAGGCCAAACGCACCACCGCGCCCTCTTTCAAGCGGTCCAAACGTCCCACGCGAATCATGATACGCTGACGTTCACCAAAAGCGGCATCCCGTTCTTCACGTGAAAGCGACATCACAGGATTGATATCCCCTGCATCCTCATAGGCCTCCATCAAACCCGAGAGGCGCAATTGCAACACACGTGCAAGCAAATCCTCTGGCGTAAGCCCATTAATCATTGGAGCAACCGCGGGCAACAACTCCTGAATCGCAGGATTAATCTCCGTCACTTGATGCACCTGTTCGGCCAACCAAAAGACATGCTTTTGACGCACCTCATCTGCGGTCGGGATGGAGCGCTGCTCAAAGCGCATCCCGCAGATGCGTTCAATCAAGCGCAAACGCGACTTTTCACGTTGCGTTACCAACGTAATGGAGACGCCACTCTTGCCTGCACGCGCCGTACGTCCACTGCGATGGGTGTAGACCGCAGGTTCATCTGGCAGGTGATAATGAATCACATGGGTGATATCATCCACATCCAGACCACGCGCCGCCACATCGGTAGCCACCAAGATACGCACAGCCTTTTCACGGAATTTACGCATCACGGCATCACGCTGCGCCTGAGAAAGATCCCCGTGCAACGCTTCTGCATAGACACCATCATGCATCAAGCTCTCGCTCAACTTCTGCGTGTCCACACGCGTGCGGCAGAAAACAAGACCATACATCTCAGGCACAAAGTCAATCACACGGCGCAGGGCATTATAACGATTATGTTCTGCCACGGCATAAGCATGGTGAACAATGTTGGCCTGCGCCTCATTGCGCGTCCCCACCGTAATTTCTAATGGATCAGAGATATACGTCTGCGCGATCTTTTCCACCTCCGGTGGCATCGTCGCCGAGAAGAGCCACATCGCCGCCACTTCAGGGGTCGCATCCAAGATAAACGTCAACTCATCGCGGAAACCGAGATTCAACATTTCATCTGCTTCGTCAAGCACGCAAATCTTCACTGACTCCAATGAGATTGCCTCGCGACGAATCAAATCACACAAGCGGCCAGGCGTTGCCACCACCACCTGTGCACCGCGTTGCAACTTCAAGATTTGCTGACCAATTGGGGCGCCGCCATAGCAGGCCACCACCTTGATTTCAGGCAAATGCTTTGCGAATCGGGCCAATTCTTCACCGATTTGCAAGCACAATTCACGCGTCGGAGCCAAAATCAAGGACTGCACCTGTGCCGTATCTGCCTGGGTATGTGCCAATAAAGGCAATCCATAGGCACAAGTCTTTCCCGTGCCCGTGGCGGCTAATGCGACGCAGTCCGGTGGATTTTCTGGCAATAATGCAGGGATCGCCTCAGCCTGAATTGGCATCGGCTCATCAAATCCAAGCCCTTCAACGGCGCGAAGCAATGCCGACGGCAACCCTAATTCATTAAATGTCATGTCAATTACCTTCTTACTCAATGTCCTAAAATCGAACGGAACTCCTCCGTCAAGGGAGCCTTCAATGTCTTCCGTTCACCAGTCTGCGGGTGTTGAAACGTTGCGGTATACGCGTGCAAGAAATGCCGCGAAAGGGGCTGCTGTTTGGGTTGGCCCCCATAGCGCGCATCACCCAAGATGGGCACACCTGAAAACGACAATTGCGCACGAATCTGATGCGTTACCCCTGTGTAAATGAGCACATCTAAGAGCGTACACTGTAATTCCCCGACGCGCACGGGATGCATGGGACGATATTCTGTCACCGCACGCATGGGGCGTTTGACATCATGCCACTGCGAAGCATCCACCATCCGCCCGGGACAACGCGGGTTATGGGCTAACAAATGCTCCACTTTTGCGGCGGCGGTCACCTGACCCACCACCAATGCCCGATAGTGCTTCTCCACGGTTCGGGCTGCAAATTGTGCACGCATCGCATCATACACCGCCTGTGTCTTTGCAGCAAGCACCAGGCCTGACGTCCCGCAATCAATTCGATGCAGGATGCCACACGTGAGTGGCGTGTCCCCAATGCCTTCCAATTCCGGCCAACGTGCCAATAACGCATTGGCGAGGGTATCGGTTTCATCAAAGTCATTGGGTTGGCAATTCATCCCCGCGGGCTTACAAAGGCCAATCAACCACTCATCTTCATAGACCACCACCAGCGGCAGCGCCGCATTGGGTGAGAGACGAGCCACCTTGGGCTCTCCCTTCAAAACGTACGTCTGCGTTGCAGAAACGCGATCGCCTTTTGAGCAAACGCGCCCATTGCACACCACATTTCCATCGTCAATCCACTTACGAATCACCCGCTTTGACACCTCGGGATAACACGTCCCCAACCATGCATCAATGCGACTTCCCTCAGCCGCCACCTCAGGTGTGCGTGTGATCTCCTCAATCATGGGTCACCTCGATGGCTTGATGATGACGAGTAAAGAGCAAAATGGTCCGAATCTTTGCCTCATCATACCCTGTCAACACCGCTAACGCCTTTCGATAGTCCACCATCTGCTTACGATACGCCTCCGTAACTTCAGCCAAGCGCGAGGTCTTAAAGTCGTAAATCACAGCCTCACGGCGTTCAGGGAAGAGATGCACGCGGTCAAACTGACCAGCACAGTAACGCAGTGAGCCATCATCCGAAACGTTCACCGAGAAAGGACGTTCACGCCACAATTCACAACGTTCATTCGGCTTCTGGAAGACCGCTGGGAAAAGCTTTCCAGGAGGCGAATCGCTCCACTCAATTGCCGAAAGCTGTTCGTGCACCGACACACCCATGAGACGCGCAGCATTCCCTCGCTGTGCAAGCAGTTCCGTAATAGTCTTCGCCTTTGCGCTTTCAGAAGGCAATCCCACCTCTGCCACATCCGTAGGCGCTTCGCGCTCCCACTGCGCCAGTTGAATCAACGTCTCTTCTGTGTTGTTCTCTTCCCCCTTATGGGACTGCCACCACGTCGGATCTCCGTCATGATAACAGTCCACCGCGGGCACGACCACCTTTTCAAAAGTTGGGAAGGTCACCTCTGTGTCGGCGATACCCTTACACGACGGTGCAGCATCAACGTCAAACTTCTGATACAACCATCCTGCCACCGACGACAAAGACTTTGCGGCGCTGTCGGGTGCCAACACGATTTGTTCATAGCGTGCTCGCGTAATGGCCACATAGAGCATACATAATGTGTCATACATTTTGTCATGCAAACGCGATTCGCGCGCTTCCATCATCGCGGGCAAATGTCGGTAAGTCTCATTTAAAATCGGCTTTTCCAAGACCCAATCAAGCCCCGCCTCATGCGTTACATAACGCTCATCATTGATCTTACCAGCGAGCACGGTAAAGACCACATCATAGGTCAAGCCCTTCGAGTGGTGAATCGTCATCAAATTCACCACCTCATCCTCTGCGGAGCACTGCACCTGCAGTAATTCCAACATCCGCTTCGCCTTGGTGGGATCCACTGAACCCTGTTGGTCGACCTTCTCCAAGCCATGGCGCACGGCATCGAGCACATTTAAATCCAGTCCCGAGAGTCTCTTTCGGGCCGGCGACCTCTCCCCGAAGACCAAATCAATCCACGCTGCAAAGCCATGACGATTCACGCAGTGCATCCATTCGGTCAACGTCTCTTGTGGCGTTGCCTCCACCACCCCAATCTGTTGGGCAATGCCATAAGAGAGGGTTGAACGCGGATCGGCCATCCAGTGCAATAGATGAAGCACCAGGGTACCAATCGGCGTATCAACAATATTGCGCTTGCCATCCACCGCACAGGGCACACCCTCTTGGCGGAGATAACGCAAAAGTCCCTTTTCTCCTTGAAGTATGGGATTCGCGGGCGCCATCACCGCAATGGTACGATGTTGCCCCGCGACCTGACGCCATCGCGCCGCAATCATGCGCGCCGCCGAAATAATCCACTCCTCACGCTTCCCGCCTAAGGCCACCATTTGCACATAATTAGGCACATCCGAGTGCGCGACATGGTCTTGCCACTGCTCATTCCAGCGCTTCAAATTGTCATACTGCCACGCGATCTTTTCATCAAACCTGACATCCAAGTTAAACTTCATGACCGTGTTGACAAACTTGATAATCGCCGGTCCCGAACGGTACGATTCCACGAGAGGGGTGCCTGCGGGGATGGCTGGCAAACGGCTCTGGTCAGCAAATAAGGTCGGGTCTCCACCACGCCATGCGTAGATCGATTGTTTGGTGTCACCCACGTAGAAGAAGGAGCCATCCTCTTCAGCGGCCAATTCATGTGCCACACCCGAAAGCACCTTCCACTGAGCCGTGCTGGTATCCTGAAACTCGTCAATCATCAAATGGCGAATGGCCGTATCCAAACGGTACGTCACATAGAAGGCATTGGGGTTGCGCACGGAGAGATTCCCCCCAATCGCCTCTGAAAGTGTTCGCGTCACCCCATCAAAGGAGACCATACCAGTCTCTTCGGCCAACTGACGTTCTGCGGCCTTTAATGCTGTTAATGCACGGTAGAGCGCTTGTGTGTGTTGCACCGTCTGCTCCACATCACGCGCAATCAAATCCTGCCACAGCGCATCATAAATTTCCCGCAGCGGTTCATCCAGTATCACAGGTTTGTAATACGTAAATGCACCATCGGTCGCGCAAGCGTTAAACGTCTCTGCCGACTTCCACTGTCCACCCCACAGGGTGTAAAGACGACGCAACGAGACGACCTCTGCATGATATTCTGCCAAAAGCGTGCGCAACCGCTTAATACCTCTTTTGTTCGCCCCCTTCTCGCCTTCGAGCGCATCAAGCATCGCAAGTGCACGTCCCACCAAATCCTCTGGCCGCTCGCAACGCTTCGCATAGGGCTTTCCAATGCGCTCTAAGTCCCCCCATCCATCTGGATGTGCTTGGATTGCCGAAGAATAGGCCATCCAAAATTGCTTCCACTGTTGCAACAACGGCGCACTCTCCGCCGTATGCGCATCTTGGATATCAAAGAGACTCAAAAGTTCTCGGGTTGACCCCTTATCGCTCTTCGCAAATGCTCTTCGAAGCATCTCATGCAAAAAGGCCTGTCCCTCAGGACTATTTCCCCCGTCATAAAGTGTAAAGTCAGGGTCCAACCCCACTTCGTAGGCAAACAAACGCGCGATTTTTGCAGAGAATGCATCAATCGTGGAGATTTGAAGTTGTGGCAATACCCTCAAGACACGCGCCAACGCTTGCTCACGCGTATAGGGCAATTTCCCGTCCAAAGAGTCATCACTCAAAAGACGTTTAATCACGGCAGAGAAGATTTCACGCGTCGCAGGACGCGTAAAGGTAAGCGCACAAATCTCCTCTGGTGGCACGCCCGACATCACCAAACGGCAAAAGCGTTGCGACAAGGCATAGGTTTTACCACTGCCCGCTGAAGCGGAGAGATACTCAGACGTAATGGATTCCATAAACACACCCAGATGCCTTCACGGCGACAAGATGTCGCCGTGAAGCAGTAGTTTTGCCACGTTAGCGACGCGGACGACGCGACTTCGGCGTCAGATTATTCTTTCCGCGCCCTAACGAAGGCGGCCCCTTCCGCGCAGGACGTTTCCCTGCCCCTGCGCGACGCGGCTTCTGAATGGGACGACGCGGAGAGCCGTCGGGCAAGGTGTTTTCATCCGGTTCAGCATCAGCCTCATCTGTTCCAGAAGCACTGCTCCCCTTACCCGCAGACTTAACACGCGAGCGGAACTGCAGAATAATTGCCGCACCTTCCAAATCAAACGCTTCACGGATATTACGAATCAAGAAGTCCTGGAAGGGTTTCGTTGCCAAACGCGCATCATTCACGAAGAGACGCAGAATCATCGGGTTTGCCCCCGTCTGCGTGGCATAGTGGAAACGCATCTGACGCCCATTCTTACTCGGCATCTGCGTACGCGTCATCGCCGCAGCGAGCGTACGATTCAAGACCCCCGTCGGCAAGACGCGCCGTTGGTGCTCAGCCACACGATCAATCTCTTCGATACTATTGCGCACATTGTAGCCATCCTGAGCACTCATGAAGACCACCGGCACATGGCGCAAGTAAGGCAACATCTCACGCATATGCGCAATAGCCGCCGTTTCCGTGTACCCCTTAGCGCGCGCAATATCCCACTTATTCACCAAAATGATACACGCCTTCGCCTCACGTTGAATCATCGACGCGATAAACTTATCCTGAGTGGTCGGCCCAATTTCAGCATCCATCACCAAAACTGCCACATCACACTCACGCACCGCCTCTTCACTGCGGAAGAGCGAAAAACGTTCCACCGAGGTGTCAATCTTGTGCACATGGCGCATCCCAGCCGTATCGACCAACGTATAATGACGCGCTGTCGGCCCCGAACCAATCGTGAAGGGCACATCCACGCAATCGCGCGTCGTCCCTGCCACATTACTCACAATCACACGATCACTGCGCAGAATCTGGTTGATGTAACTGCTCTTACCTGCATTCGGACGACCCACAATCGCCACGCGCAGCGGCTTAGCTGCCTCAGCCAATTCAGCCTCAGTCTTCGGTGGCAACACCTTTACCACCTCAGCCATCAATTCATCTACGCCACGATTATGTTGCGCCGAGACCACGAAGCGCGGGAAGACCAAACGATCAAAATCCCCTGCTCCGCTCTCATGCTTCGGCAAGTCACACTTATTGATTGCCACAAAACACGGGCGACCACTCTTGTGAACCAGGCGAGCCACCTCTTCATCTGCAGGTTGCAACCCCGCCTGTACATCCACCACCAAAATCACCGCAGCAGCATCAGCCAATGCCACATCCACCTGATCGCGCACCGCCATCTCAATGACATTATCCTCACGCGTTCCATCAAAGAGACGAATACCACCAGTATCCACCAAATGGAAACTTTCATCATGCCATGCCACTTCACGCACAATACGATCACGTGTCACACCACTCTGGTCATGCACAATGGCAATACGACGATTGGCGATGCGATTAAAAAGTGCAGATTTACCAACATTCGGTCGTCCGACAATCACAACGGTACGACGAGGAGCTAATTCAGTATTCATAACGCTAGACATTATACCATAAAATAGAGCATCATCATTTCGCTCGCCACTTCTGCCAACGTGCGCGCCTCACTTGCATAGGGATTAAAACCACAAAACACACAAAATACTCAAAACAAGGACTGCGTGTGCAAAGGACTGCATGTGGTTTTCCGCGAGCCACGCGATGCGCACGACCGCACCACGGCGCGATGGCCTGCGGCCCCGTGGATGCTGGCTCGTGCTTTTGCGAAGCATAGTAAGCACTGCCAGTGTGGTTTTCCACGAGTCGCACAGTCATGCACGCTGCGAGAAATGGGCACATATCCATTTCTTCGCCAGCGTGCGCTTTGCACTCCACGAGCGTAGCTCGTCAACCAGCGGCTCTGCCGCTTAACTGGCAACTGGCAACTGTAGGGCACCCCGTGCCCGAAACTGTAAACTGTGGCGGAGCCACTTCCGCGAGCCACGCGATGCGGGCAACATGTAGGGGGTGGCGGAGCCACCAGTTGAGCGTGCGCTCGCAAAGCTCGCTTTTAGTGGCTGGTGGCGAGTGGGCACCTGCGGCGAATACGAAGGGACGCCGCCTTGGCTCTTGCAAAGCGCACGCTAGCAGAGCACGGATATGTGCCCGTGCGATGTAGCGTGCATGACTGTGCGACTCGTGGAGACCCCACACTGGCAAATGGGGACGAGCCTGCCGAGTCAGAGAGCATAGCGAACGTCAGTCCTGTGGCGAAGCCACCATCCATGCCGCCAGGCATTAACCACGAGCGCAGCTCGTCAACCAGCGGCTGCGGCGCTTAACCGTGGCGAAGCCACTAACGCTTCCTCTGGATCCATCCACCGATGGTATCAATGAAGAGAATAAAGCAGATGAAGCCCACGACACCCACTGCCACCACACAAACAAAGGCCACCACACTCCACCATAAAAGCAACCACGCCAAGCAGAGCGCGACCGCCTCAAAAACCCATTCCCAAATCTTCTTTTTCATACCACTATTCTATCACATCTAAACCACGGAAAGCGCCTACGGCGCAGGACTACATGTGTTTAGGTTTTCCACGGGGGAGCACGTCATGCACGCTGCGAGAAATGGGCACATTTCCATTTCTTCGCCAGCGTGCGCTCACCAAGATCTAAGGCGGCGTCCCTTTGTCCCTTAGGTCCCTTTATCCCTTCCAATTCGCCGCCCCACTGGGGAATATGCGCTCGAGCACGAAGTGCTGAGAAACTGGGAACTGTAGGGCACACCGTGCCCGAAACTCTCCACGAGCGCAGATCATCAACCTGCGCCATCGGTGCCTGCGGCGCAGGACTGCCAGTGTGGATTTTCCGCGAATTACGCGAGGCGCACGACCGCACCACGGCGCGATGGCCTGCGGCCCCGTGGATGCTGTCTCGTGCTTTTGCGAAGCATAGTAAGCACTGCCAGGGAGGATTTTATCGCGAATTTTACGAGTCTACACGAAAAAGCGCCTCGGTTGAGGCGTGTGAGAGGGTAAGTTAAGATTTCTTTTCCCAACGAGCTTTTAGGTCTGCCGTATGCTTTTTCTTATTTTCTCGCGAATTTTCCATTCGCTTCAAATTCAGAATGGCGGTTAAGCGTGCGACCTCTTCAGCGGTAAAACGTTGTTCCTTAAATGAAAGGATATACTCGGCCAATTTTCGTCTACCCGTAACAAAACTCGCCGACACCTTCTCAGGAGTAGCAAGCTCCAAATCCTCATGTGGAAAAAAGATAACATCATGCAATGCCTCTAATGGAACATCAAGCACTTCTGATAATGCACACCGATGACGATAATTCTGCAAATACGGATTCTGAAACGTATACCCACGTCCATTTCGGTAAACCTTCCACGTGCGATACTTCGTCTCACTGGAAGCATACAACTTTCCAGAAATGCCCTTCGCCTCAATCACAAAGATGCCAAACCGTGACACCACCATATGATCAATTTGCGTTGTGCCACGCTTATCCTGTAACATGACATCCGAGAAAAGCTCATAACCCGACTCAGGCAACCACTGTTTTACAGCAAGTTTCCCAGCGAACTCACCCAAAACACCCTTAGCATGCTTCGTTCTCAACCAAAAACACAACGAAACAAGTACGAATGCAAGAGGGACCATAAACCAATTAAATGTAATCAAGAAATCTCTCATAATGATACCCAAATACACCGTCTTCCAATAACTAAAGCGCTTACTTCTGCTTCAAAATTAATTCGCGCTGCTCCTCAAGATGCTCCGCATCCTGTTGCATAGCATTCTTCACCCATTCAGCATCTTCAGGCGTCTGCGGTTGATCATACTCATTTGTCACAAATTGGAAAAATACAGTTCCGCCACCGTGTTCAGAATAAATCGTTTTTGCAATTTCACTCGTCACCCATGTAGAAACAATCTTATTCGTGCGCTTCTCATAGTCCCTCATTTGTTGGCGATTGGGAGGCGTCACACGAATAACCTTCGTCCACCCCATCGCACCTCCATGCTCCCACGTATATTCACACGGCGTTACGCCTAATTCAACATTATCCACAGAGGCACGTAACCCTCGTGGATTACTATCAATTAAATACGTTGAACATCCCGACAAAATCATTGCACAAAACAACAAAGGACCTGCCCACACCTTCTTCAATGGGCGCCGCGTAATTACTCCAAGTTTCATCTCGTAGTATCCTTCTCTAACCAGTGAATACCACTATCCTATCAAACATATCATTTAAAGACAAGGAAGCATTGTGGGCTATGGGCTACAACTACGGCCACGCGACGAAAGTGCTAAGCGGGATATTTTGATTAACAATAGTTATCAATACTATCAGGCCCTGTCCACACTTCACCTATAGCTTCTGTCATTCGCTGTAATGCTCCATTGATATCAAAACATGTGTGCAAGAACTCATGTTCAAAACGTCCCTCTCGTAATGTAATTTTATACGCAGCGAACGGTTTAACTTTATCATGAGTACACATCACCGCAACACCAATACTTGTCTCATCCTTTGATTTAAGCGCTTGAATAATGTGTTGCTCTCCATTCGCAATTTTTGCAAACACTTCACCCGTTTTAAGCGCTACCAAATAATCATTTAATGTTGCATCTTTGTTTTCAGGCTTTTTAACAAAAGTGACATTCAGTACAAAATTTCTGGGTCGACTACCTATGCGCTTCTTATACATCCATTCTACGTCTTTTTTATCCGTTATCAACCCATCTGCACCAATCCCTTGCGTTTGCTTCGCCCAATTCAATAAATTCTCATATGCATTTTTTGCTTCTTCCGCTGTAACCGTCCGCATCCATGCTAAGTCTCTAGTTTGGGGACTCCCAACACTCGCACGTAAGCAAGCTGGGTTGTCAATAAACTTCTGGATGTCTCCTCCACATAAAATTTCAATTCTTCGCCGCGTTATTGGATTGTTTAATGCATTCTCTAAACGTGTAAACCATCTCAGGTTGACAATTCGATTATTACATCGATTCGTATCAATGTGATCAACCACATAAATTTTTGAGTCTTTAGCGCCTAAAAATGCTGTCGCAACAATAATGTGAACACGATGTGTACCCAAAATCATATACGCAGTTCGCTCGTCACGCAACCCAAAAGTCCATACATTATCATCTTTGCGCGCGCGTTTGCCAGGCCGCACATGACGCATGACCGCCCCATTATCACGCACAGAATAATGTTCCCCTTTATAATCACACTCTCGTATTTCCTTAAAATCATTCAGTAAATCTTCCATAACCCCCTCGCATAAAATTACAGTACATTAGTTGAACCACGCAAAGATTAGTGTTTAAGTAATGCACGATGTTTTTCTAAAAAAAACTGAGAAGGCAAGAACTTTATCGGCGTTGTCATCCTCTGACCTTCTCGTTTCTGAAAATATTCCAAAGCTGCGTCGTTTGTATAAAAGTCTTTAATGCGTTTTGAAACAATCATTCGATAATCTTTATCAAAAGAGATTAAATGACGATCAAAAGCCGCATCATAGGTCGCAGAAAGACAAAGACCGTTTTCTGGATTAATACGATTGGTTCCGTCCTTTTTCCACGCGACAATATGGCTTGCCCGAAGAACTTCTGGCATGTCCAATCCAGTTATACAACACCGGCATTGGAAATTTGCTAATACGTATTTTCTAAATAACCCTTGATTAACACGGGCCATAACAACCTGTGCACGCTCTTTGCCTTCTTTTTTATTATCGAACGCCTCAAGAATTTTCTGTTCGCTAACTTTAAGTTTCTTAATGGCCGTTTTTTCAACTTTAGTACCATCAAAAATAGAAGCCGTTTCGTCAAAAATTTCTTGTGTAACATCTCCGCTAAGAATGAACTCGCGAAACATTCTCACTGCAGCGGAGCAAAAATTCTTTTTAATGTAACTTACAGACTTCTCTACTTTAAAAATGCCAAACTCTGGCTTAGCTCTTTCTTGCTTTATAAGCATCAAAATTTCTCGTAATCGCGTTTCATTACGAATCCCCCACAACGATTCTCCTTCATTTAAAACATCTGTTTGTGTTCGAAGGACTTCATCCACAATTCGCATCGCACGAATATATGAATGAATTGTCCCAGTATTTGGGTTTACAACCGTACTCAAAAAAGACTTATACTGATTAATCATTTCTTTCATAATTAATTCCGTTTTTGACGTAATCCTACACTTCAATCAGAGATTACACTTTATATCGAACCTGAAAGTTTAGACGGAAAAAGTATTCATCATTCTCTTTATAGACTCGCCCATAATTACCATGTTTTGGGCTTGTTGATGGAAATTCTAAATAGCAATGATTAAACAAATACGTCTTAAATAAATCAGACTCTAATGCATGATAAACAACGACATCTCCATTAGCATTTACCTTAATAAATCCGCCGTTTACATGTGACTCTCCATTCCACAATGTTGACGCGGTCATTCCACAATATGCAGCATACAAAAACGCTTTTATCATATATTCATACTTATTTTCAGGATTTTCCATCTCGCATGGATTTGCCTCTGTCATTTTTTCGGTTAAAACATTTAACTGAAGCTCCCTTTCATGTTCAAAAAAGTGAGTCCGCAATAAATAATCAAGACACGTCGTTAATCGAGGGTTGATTAACTCTAAATTCTCTTTAAATGCCCTAACCTTAGCCCTTGCGGCTATCGGAAATCCCATAAACTCAAACGCACATCCACTCCGTCTCATTTCGTCACAACGTCTTAGAGTAGAAACCTTTCCCTCGTCATCAACAATTGAATTAATTTCCTCCATCAGTTCATCGGACATTCCTGACACTTTGTATATCAAAGCCGATGCCTGTGCAGTATTAAAAAGTGTTGGATTTTGGCCAAATTCAGATTTAATTGAGAATCCAATCTCATTTCGTACTAACGATGCTCTCGAATCTCGAAGAGAAAGGAAAACATCACTCTTATTAATGCTCGCGGCTTTTACAGTTAACAGCTCAATCTTTTTAAAAAATGTTGTTATCGTTTCCGACAATGAAAACGAACTTCCAGAAGAAGATATAATTTCATCTTTTAACTTATCTGCGATTTCAAAAAACTCAGTTGAAGGCACTGAAATAATATGAGCCCCGTTAACCTCAATCGTTATGTTTACATCTGAATCGCTACATTTATATCTGACAATTCGCGCGTTCGTTTTATGACGAATTAACTCAATAACCTCCATCCATTGATTCGGATTTCTATTCCCCGAATCATCTGCAGCGTAGAGTTTTTTATCTCCTAAAATGCGAATTGCAACATATGGCTCGCTCCATTCGCCCTTATTGTACTTCTTATTTATCATTCAACACCTCTTTAATCGCATGTGCAATTGCCTCAATCACATTCACCGTAACACTGTTACCAAACTGCTTGTACAGATGCACGTCTGCAATCTTCAATTGGTAATCATCTGGGAAACCCTGTAAGCGAGCCCATTCGCGAGGCGTCATCTTACGAATACCTTCCTCATTAATCTTACCCTTAATATGCGTGGTTGGCGTAAGATTTGTTTGACGCTTATCAATAAGCAAATTACGCTCACGTCCCATACCGCCACACACAATCGCGCCCGCGATGCCATCTAAGCTGCGAATTTCATAGCCAAACCCATGTCCTTTGGCCGCATGACGTTCTTTGTGCTTTCTCAATGTTTCCACATAAACGTCACTCAAATAATACTTTGCAGGAACAGGTTTTTTTTCAAGGATGTCACAAATACGTTTTGATGTATCCGTTGCCTTAGGAAATTCAAACGTTTCAGGGGCCACATCATTACGGAACGCAACCACATAAATGCGTTCACGGTTCTGAGGCACACCAAAGTCTTTACTATTCAGAACTTGATAGAAGACCTTATAGCCTAAATCTTCAAACGTTTTACAAATAATCTTAAACGTGCGGCCGCGGTCGTGAATCACCAAGCCCTTCACATTTTCACAAAAGATAACTTTCGGCTTATGATATTCACAAATACGCGCCACATCCATAAACAGCGTACCACGGCATAAGCCCTTGTAATTATCTTGAAAACCCATACGCTGACCAGCGAGGCTAAATGCCTGACACGGAAATCCTGCCAAGCAAATATCAAACTCAGGGATATCCTTTTCGTCCACCTTGGTGATGTCACCTGCAATCGTAGGCAACATCCCAAAGTTTGTCCGGTAGGTCTTCTGTGCGTATTCATCCCATTCAGAAACAAAGACTGTTTCAATTGCATTTCCAAATGCCTTGTCAAAACCTAAACGAATACCACCAATACCTGCAAACAAGTCAATAGATCGCAACTTTTTGGTCGCGGTCTCAATTTCATAAACAAGTGGTTCGGGAGTGCTTGAAGAATACAATGTTTCAAAAAAGTTTAATTGAAAAGCGGATTCACAAACATGTAAACACTCTTTAGGAACAGAGCGTAAAATAGAAGGAATGCATGAAGAAATACTAGACTCTTCGCGAGCCTCAGATTCCAAATAAACCTTTACGCTATTTTGGATCTTCTTTGAATGCGTAAAATCACGCGCACGAAGAATTGCCTTATAGTCATTTGTACATGGATATTCTTTACGTTCAATCTTGAAAAGAAGATATTTGTCGCCATGCGCTTTTCCCTTTACGGGATATGCATAATCTGCAATTAATTCTTCATACGTTTTAAATCCAAGGAATTCAGCTTTGAACGCTTTTACTTCATCGTCGCCCTTAAAAAGCCACAGCTCGTTAATACGCGTAGCATCTGCCGCAGTGATTTTATCTGCCTCAGAAATGGGGTAATTGTAATAGTCTGGCCACTTTTCTAACTGATTGCCCTTATATGTGCCAATTAAGACAATCGTTTTATCATATTCTGCCATGCTAAACTCCGCCGAAATAAACCATCCACAGAACCCTAAAAGCTAGGGTCTTACGATGAAAAATCTTTACTATATTTAGTATACCAAATCCAATATCTCTTCTCAAAAGATAAATCACACACCCCACATCTGCAAACGTTTATCTTCTTGCATTAATCCACTTGTCGCGGTTTTCATCTAGTTCCTTGGTATAAAAATCTTCACCAAAATATCCCAACATTAGGGCGCCACCCATGGAGTTAAAGTATTTGGTAATTGCGCGAACCTTTGCTTCATAGAAGTTTTGAAAATCGTCCGGGTGTGTTTGAATATAACGAAGAATACCCTTAACCGCAGCAGGCAATCTTCCAAGCCAATATGTCCCAAGTGTGCGAGTAGGCAAGTCAAGGTTACGAAAAAGAATTTTTGTTAATTCGTATTTTTGATCTCCTCGCTCTGGCTCAATAGATAATTTTACTGCAAGCCAGAAACCTGCAAGTGGATGCTCCATTAAGGCAGCTTGAGATTGAGAGTTAAGAAACCAGTGCTGACATATTTTTTTATTCAAATCTTCTGCGCTGCACCCATCCAGCTTGAATCGCTTACGCATATAATCCCATAGGTCAACATGTGTAAGATAAGTCCACAATCCTCTGTCTGCTACCTCAAGAGGATTTAATGTTTGGAAGGCCTCCCAAAGCGCAATTGCCGTTTCAAAATGATTGTCTGGATTTACTTTCGCAGAAAGACCAATTGGCGCAGGAATAGACGGCGCCTCCAATGCCGGCAGATCTTGAGCAAATGGCGTTGATTGCAAATACTTCTCAACAGATGTTCCAGTTTTCGCATCTGAAGTTAATTTGCTAACCACATCTTGAGGAAAAATTTTCTGAAAATTCATAACTGCCTCCAATTAGATTTCTTCACCATCATCTTCTTCATATTCAACAGTACGCGCAGTATCAATCGAAGAAGAGATATTAGGAAGAACATCAATCATACGTTTAATTGGATTGTTCAATAACAACATCGCAATTCGAGAAGAGTCTGCAGGAGAATCTAAGGAAAGGTCCGAAAATTTTTCCTGATTTCCCTCAATCATGCTATTTATTGCTCGCGCCCAACGACGATCCTGATGTGTTTTCCATTCTATAACAGCACCCTGAATTGCAAAGAGAAAAAGTGACGAATGCAGAACGTCTGCAAGATGCAAATTTTGCCCATATTTCCGAAGGATGTCGTATTGATTTTCTGGAAGCATTAATTCAATATAGTCACCTTCAAGATTAAGAACAGGAATATCCGACTTCTCTGCGCTCTTACTCAATTTGATAATTGAACGTAATGAGGTCAAATCTTCGTAGCATAGTTCAGCATCCCATTTATACGAACCTAAAATCGCAAGGGGAGACCCTGCGTCTAAGTCAAACGACCCAACGATTTGGTAGTCTGGATGAGCTTTTGAATTGGTATATCCAGGAATTGGTTGTACAGCAACAACGAAAAGCGCAAAACTCACAGGTCCAAGAACTTCTTTTCGTTCAATTACAACAGAAATTTTAGGTGTTTCTGAATAGATACATCTTCTCATCAATGTTGCAGAACACATGATTTCACACATGTACTGAGCTTTCCCCGCTTCAACTAACTGAGAGATTCCGTCATTTTTAAGATCAATATCAAACACCCATCGATAAGGAACGCTTAGCTGTAACTTGGGTGGTAAATTCTCTGTAACTGTTATAACAGGCTCGTCTCCAAGAATAGAATCTTGAACACCAAGAACAGGATAAGGAAAACAAAACTCATTTTCTCTTGTGCTCATATGCTCGCACCTTTACTGTATGCATGTAAGAATCGGTAAACAATACATCGATCACGCGTTGTTCTTGAACATTCAAGCTTGAAATTTTAGACGAGTCAAAAGTTGCTCCCGGAGGGAGATTGTTGACATCTTCAATTCGAAGATGCTCAGCGCGATTATTATCCGTTCCTGAAAGAAAAGAGATTGTAACTGCTGCATAATGAGACTTCTTTTTACTTCCAGGTCGTAAAATAATTCGATACCACCGTTTCTGGTCTTTCGACATCATCGCTACTCGGGCGTTAACATCGACTTCAACCTCTACCGTGTTTGACACACCCGGAATAACAGTGTTAGTCTGAGGTGTAGGCTTAGGTTCAGGATTGGGATTAGGCTCAGGTTCAGGATTGGGATTAGGCTCAGGGCCAGGAGGGTTGGGAGGACCAGGAGGGTTGGGGTCAGGAACTGGTGGAGCAAGAACGATATCCTCCCCTTCTTCGTTTGTAGTTCCTTCTACAATACCACGTCCTGTGCCTGGTAAACGTTTTATTGACTTCTTTTTAGGAGGGTGTTCAATGTGAGTAGAGCGTGCTCCTGTCTCATGCCCAGCAGGCTTTCCAGAGGGCTTTAATCCTTCTGACGTGCCACTTCCTGCTGTTCCTGGGTTCCCAGGAGGAGATTCTTCGTCTACATCTGGCAACAATTCTGCCAAGCCAGGGATAATAATCTCTGATTGGTCAGATTGAGGTCTCAAATACATATCTAAAGACTCATTGATGAAGTCTTCTACGTTTTTCAGTCCAGAACTAATCTTCCTTTTTTCTTGATTGTTCTCACCACCATAATTGCTTATATCCCATGCGTTATGTGCTGGGGGTTCAGCATTACGCAGGACACCATTTCCAACATCATTGTTGCATACAAACACCGCAGCAAACGGGGGGAATCCAGGACGTGTCTTTTTGTAGATAACCATCTTAGGTTGGCGCATATAAACAACTCGCTTGGGCAAATCATCTGTAGCCCAATTCAAATAGAGGGTTACGTCACCGACCGTGTCTAAGGTTTTCTTTATAATGACGGTCTTTTGTTTTCCTTGTTCTGCATCACAAACGGCTTCATAATACGCGACAGGATTCCAGTTTTCAGGTTTATGAACCGCACCATCTTTTTTGTCTTTAAAATAACAGAATATTAATTTCTTTAATGTTGTAGCAGAGATTTCAACATCTTCAATGTATACATTTAGTTTACCTGCATGAATTGCAAGCCAAAAATGATTCAAGACAGCTTGAATCAAGTTGACTTTAAGTTCCTCTTTATCAGGAATCCTTACTCCAACAAGATGAATATCTGTGCCGGGGGTGCTACGTCGAAATCTTACGGGAATCTTATCTTCTTCAATTATCGGCTCCCCTGTTTCGGTCCCTCCATAATAACCACCATAAGAATTCTTTTGGCCATCTTTATTAAAATGCGTAGACAACTCTGTCGCACCTTGAAATACAACATCCCCTTTTATTGTGCGAGACGACAAGAGAAGCGTCTTAATTCCAGACATACTATAAAGAGTTGCTTTTCCAAGTCCATTAGATCCTCCTGCCCCAGGTTCTTTCTCTGGGCTTGCACCATCGGTTTTCAAAAATGCATTAAAAGGAGAAGTGTCGTCACCTTCCACATAACTCATACCCATCGTGTTATAGTCACTAATAGTGAGCACATCTAGCTCATCAGCGTACTCGCCCAACGAATCTGTTGGTTTAATTTTTCGCTCCCGCAAATAGGATAGATTTTCCTCATTCCACTCATTCTTACTCAGAAGCGTGAGCATCGGTGGATAAACCTCCCAAGCTCGTCTAGATTTAGTCCAGTTTTCCAATGAACGGAAAATACGGTCGCGGACATTAAAAAGATTAGGAAAGTCCACAAAACGAATTTTACTAAATGTAAAGCGAACCTCCACAGCCTTGTCTCCAGAGGCCGCGTCCAATGAGTTCTGAATTGCTTCACGAACTAAATTAATTTCTTTAGTAGCAGGAAACGTCCCTTTTGCAAGAGATGTTGCACCACGACCTTTTGGTCCTTCAGGCCCAAACAACCAGTCACATCCAAGCTCTAACGTCATAACACACCTCACTTTGGTAACAACAACAGTTAATCAAGCGAAAAGACCTTTTTAGACTTTTCGGGCGAATTCTTGAAACGACGCTTGGCATCAGCCGTTGCGTTTTCAATCGCCGCAAAAATCTTCTGCACGTCTTTGTCGCTGTATTCGTAAACGCTCTGGTTTGAGCAATTACCCAATAAACGTAACATTGAAATAATTTTGATCGTACGCGCTTCTGCAATACGAACAAACTTGTCACGTTTGTTTTCTGTATCAGCCTTTTTCATAACAAATCCTTCCTCTCTTCAAATCAAAAGACATTATTAGTTTTTCACATTTTCAAAATATTGTCAACATTTTTCAAATATTTTCTTTTCACGAAAAATAAACAAACACTTCTAACGCATAAAACTACGCACAGTTGAAATATATTTCATAAAATCTATAAATATTTAACGAACAACACACACGTCTACGTAAATATTTAATAATGAGGAGTGGCTTCCCCACTGTGACCCGTTGGGGCGCGCGAATTATGTGCCGATGCACAGTGGATTACGGTGCTTCGCACCTGTAGATTACGCTCGCGGTGCTCGCGTGAGTTCGCAGGTTACCTTACTTCATAGGCGCCGGTGCGCTTGTAGCGGAAGGTGCGCAGGTGCTCCAATTGGGCAAAGGCGGCCTTGTTCGCTTTCTTCGCCGCTTCCAGAATACGTCGCACTTGACGCTCCGTTATCTTCATCTCTGCGGCCAACATCTTTTGACGGATGGGCGTCTTCGGTTTCTCCACGTCCTCTTGGGTCGCCCACCGTCGCAACAATTGGCGATCTTTGGGCGATAATTGCTTAAAGGCTTGGCCAATCACCGCATCCACGGAGTCGGCGCGTTGGACTAATGTCTCAAAGCATGCGTGCGCCTCACGGAGTTGTGTCCCGTGATGGCAACGGCAACACGCCTCTTCCCCACAGGGATAACGCGCCTCGGGATTAGTCAAAACAACAGGGCGCTCCGCTCTCTCTGCCACCTCTTCTGCCCAACACCTCAAATCTACCCGCGTAAGCTCGTTAGGTTCTCTCGGCAAATCAAGCAGTACACAGTGCACTTCGGGGTGGGTGCGCACGCGATTGGCCACTTGAAAAACCTCTAACCGCCCTCGCGGTCTCACAAACCACGAGACTTTTCCATTCGGCGTGAGGGCGCACTCAAAGGGTTTAGGGGCCTGCGGCAAGGGAGTGGGCCCCAGGATTTCAACCACATTGGGCAATTCATAAATTTCCATCTCCATCGCGCTTACTCCACCCACATACGATTTTCACCATTATTGGAACAGAGATTCACCACCCCTGCCAAGGCGGAGAGATGTTTGGTCACTAACGCGGCGCGAAGGAAGCTTTGCCCTTGAAAGAGGTGAACCGAAAAGGTCTTTTTCGCATCGATGGCCTGTATGGCCAACCCCACTTCGCAGAGGTGGCGCGGCCACGAAAAGGCTTGTTGGGCTAATTCTTCAAAGCCATCTCGCCCCCACTTTCTGGTGGACCACGCGAGATCTCTGCCGGGATCTTGTGAGACAATGGATTTTAAGGTGAGGTGTTGCCACGGCAATCCATCCCCTTGAGGGTGGCGATCGACTAATTGCAACGCGGGTAAGATATCCAAATTAAATCTGAAAGACTCAAAGGGTGCAGCGGAGGGACGTTCTGGAAAGAGGGTGCCATTCAGCGCTGAAAGAAAGAGTCGCAATGATTTCCGATGTTGGGACATTGAGACATACATCAGGTGATGTTGGCCATCGACGACCACCATCGCCATCTCTCGCGGTGAATAAGACAAGGAACGGGGTTGGCCCGCTTCATAGGTTGAGAGGCGGCGTAACCGATCTGGGCCATGGAAAAAGATCATCATCCACTGTGCACTACCTAAGTGCACCACCTTGGGGGTGAGTTGTTCAATGCCCAATGCATCCCCCACATGCGTTGCCAACGTAGCAAGCGCCTCCGCCTCCCTCGGTGGCAAGAAGCCCTCAGGGAGTGGCAAACAATATAAACGACGAGCAAACTTTAACACGCGGAGATGCGTATTATCTGCAGATGTCAAATTCGACATTTTTTACACTTTCTCCTACAAATAGGTAGGCTTACGGATCTTTAAGGTCTTTAGGGTCGAAGAGGTAATGCATACATTATAGCACATCTCTTGCGATTAGCTCGTGGCTATTCGACAGTGGCCAGTTGACGCCTACGGCGCTGATTAACGGCGCTTCGCACCGTGGTTAAGCGGCAGAGCCACTGGTTAAGCACCTATGGCGCTGGTTGACGAGCTCGCTCGTGGTTAATACCTAACGGCATGGATGGTGGCTTTGCCACAGGACTGACGTTCGCTATGCTCTCTGACTCGGCAGGCTCGTCCCCATTTGCCAGGTGGGGGTCTCCACGAGTCGCACAGTCATGCACGCTACATCGCACGGGCACATATCCGTGCTCTGCTAGCGTGCGCTTACCTCTTCTTACTTCTTACTTCTCACTTCTTACTGCAAGGGCGCAGCCACCCCCTACATGCTGTCCTTAGAGGGCGAGCAGTAATCGTGGGGCGCTGAAAGCGCCATCGCGCCGCGATTAGCTGCTGCCCGCATGGCGTTGCTGGCGGAAAATCCACATGCAGTCCTGCGGCGCAGCCGCGAACCCCGAACTCCGAACCTAGAACCTAAACCCAAAACCCCAAAACATGGCGAAGCCAATCTCTTTTCTCTACATACACTAAAAGTGTAGCAAACTGGAGAAAGATTGTCAAATCGTCATTTTAGATAGATATGAAATATGACAAAAAGTGCTGAAGAATTGGTCTTGAAAACAGGCGAAATTGAGTCGCAATTTCGCCCATTTTGGGTACCCAATTTCGCCCATATTGCGACTCAATTTCGCCCATATTGACCTAGAATTTCTTTAGACTTCCCTAAAAAACGGGCAAATTGTTGATAACTTTTCCTCCCCTTCGGGACCATTTTTTCACAAGGAAGCCACTGTAGCGGAGTTGATTTCGCCCTATTTTTACTTTATATCTTTATTTTTCAATGGGTTATGCAGTTTTAACAAAGTTGAGCAAAAGTGCCAAAAATCCGCCAATCCACCGAAGAATTTTCCAAAAACTGCGTCAAAAAAGGTGAATTGTTGATAACTTGTTGATAACTCAAAAAAGTTTTCAACAGCCGAAAAATTGATGAAAAAATGGAAAAAGTGAACTTTTCGCGCACGGGATTTTAACCACGAATTTTACGAATATTTTAAAACCACAGAACACTCAAAAAAAGGACAGCATGTAAAAGGACTGCATGTGGATTTTCCGCTAACAACGCCATGCGGGCAGCAGCTAATCGCGGCGCGATGGCGCTTTCAGCGCCCCACGATTACTGCTCGCCCTCTGCGAAGCATTTGCAAAGTCCTTATCTTTTTAGTAGCATACACCTCAAGGAGACGTGTTATGCATCTAAAATATCCAAAAGCAGAAGAAGTCATCCAAGACATCCATGATGCAGCAGAAGAGGTTCTGAGGGTGATTGGTCCTGGATTGTTAGAGATCGTTTATGAGCAATGTCTTTTGCGTGAACTTGAATTGCGAGGACATCGCATTGAAAAAGAAAAACAGGTTACGATTTGCTACAAGGGGCATCAATTCATCCATCTCCTTCGAGCAGATTTGATTGTGGACGACTGTGTTGTAATTGAATTAAAATCGGTTGAGGGTAATATTCGACCAGAATTTCGTATGCAGTTATTGTCCTACATGAAACTATTAGACGTCCCCTTAGGGCTTGTAATTAATTTTGGTGCAACAAGTGCAACGCGCTATCGTCGTGTGATTCTTGCAGGGGCAGACATGGGATATGAACCACCATTTTAATTCACCGCTATAGTGTGCAGAGGGTGAGCTGTCATCGTGGGGCGCTGAAAGCGCCATCGCGCCGCGATGAGCAGCTACCCGCATGGCGTGGCTCGCGGAAAATCAACATGCAGTCCTTTATATGCTTCGCAGATGCGTTGGCTTTTCGTGGGCGAAGCCTATGCAGTCCTGAGCGCACGCTGGCGAAGAAATGGATATGTGCCCATTTCTCGCAGCGTGCATAACGTGCTCCCCCGTGGAGAATATCCACGAGCGCAGCTCGTTAACCAGCGACATAGCCGCTTAACTCGCCACTAATTATACTCACACGCGTGTGTGCGGGCAGTTGTTTTGATAAAATGTGTGCATTATGGTGAAGTCAATGACAGGTTTCGGGCGCGGGGTTGCCGCGTGTGATGCATATACGATTACGGTGGAAATTGCCACGGTGAATCGTAAGCAATTTGATGCGTCCATTTGGTTGCCACGCGAGTGGATGGGCTTTGAGGTCAAGGTTTTAAATCTCCTCAAGGCCTCTATCGCACGTGGTGCGGTTAAGTGTGCTATTACGGTGAAGGCAACAGGTGCAACGGATGCCACGGGGGCGCTCACGGCACGCTTCCAACAGGTCTGTGCCTTGGCCGAAAGCCTCTCGGTGCCCTGCACCCCCACCCTCTCGGATCTGATTGCTTTAGCCACTGCTGACGCAGAGGATGCCCCTTTACCAGAACCCACCGAGGCGCATTGGGAGGCGTTGCAGCGCGCCGTCTTAGCAGCATTGGACCAACTCCAAGCGATGCGCACTCATGAGGGCGCACGCATTGCCGAAGATATTCGTGCGCGCATGGCGAAGTTGCACACGATGTATACGGAGATTGCGGCGATTGCCCCTACTCTCCCTGCGCTCTATCGCGAGCAACTCGCCAAGCGCATTAGCGATCTCTTGCCAACCACGATTACCTTAGATGAAGGTCATTTGGAACGTGAAGTCGCGCTCTTTGCCGATCGCGCAGATATCTCTGAGGAGTTAACCCGTCTTGAGGCGCACTTCGCCCATGCCGAGACCTTGCTCAAGGGTGATGCGCCGTGTGGTCGTCCGCTTGATTTTCTCTGCCAGGAGTTCTTCCGCGAGATTAACACCACGGGCTCCAAGTGTGCGAGTAATACCATTTCGACCCTGACAATTGAATTCAAGACGCTCCTTGAAACCGTTCGTGAACAGGTCCAAAACCTTGAATAATCCCGCCGTTACCCTCTGTCATCTCCACCCCGCCGACTTGCTTGAAGAAGGGTTCTTCCTGCGGCTTAATCGTGCCGCCTTAGCGCATGAGTCGGTGATTTTCCTGATTCACAACACGGGTTACGCAGGGGAGACGCCCCTTCCCCTTGCCTTTGCCAATCCCTGTTTAGTGGATTTGGCCCCCGCCTTTCGAATTCGTGGCGCCCGTATCCGTCCTGATGCGCTCTCACAAACCCTCGCACGCGCAAACGAAGTCTGCGCGGGAGGTCATGGTCCTTTTTTGATTGAATTGCTTGAGGAATGCCCCTAATGAAGAAGCCCCAACCCGTCAATCTCTTCACTCGTCCCCCGCAACGCGTCCATATCATGGGCATCTGTGGGGTGGGTGCCGCCGCAATTGCTTGGATGCTCCACCTTCGTGGATGGAAGGTCTCGGGATGCGATTGTCACATTCCGCCGGCACTGGCGAAGTTTTTTGAGCGTAATGATATCCACGTTTATCAAAATCACGACACCTCCCACTTGACCGATTGCGATGCGCTCGTCTATAGCGCCGCTGTTAGCGATGGTGAAGCAGAATTGGTTATGGCACGTGAGGCGGGGATTCCAGTGCTCTCCCGTGGCGAGTGCCTTGCGGGATGGGTCAGCGTCTTGCGCTCGGTGGCGGTCTGTGGCACCCACGGCAAGACAACGACGAGCTGCTTTACCACGCGTCTCTTACAGTGCATTGGTGAAAATCCGCTCTGGTGCTTAGGGGGTTACACGCCTCGTCTGCACACGAATGCGGGCCCCATCCACGGGGCAAATCTGAACATTCTCTCTGAGGAACAGCTCGCTGTGGCTGAAGCGGATGAAAGTGATGGCACCCTCGCCTACGAACATCCCGCCGTGACGGTGATTACCAATATTGACCTGGACCATTTGGACCACTTCAAAAACTCTGAAGAGATTGAGGAGTGCTTCACCTCGGCCGTTGAGAATACGCGTGAAAGTGTGGCGGTTTGTGCAGATGCCCCGCGGGCGATGCGGGTGGCGACACGGTTTAAGTCGGGGCCGATTCTGACCTATGGGTTTAACGAGAGTGCGATGCTGCGCGCGACGTCCTTACGTCGTTTTGCAGATGGAACGGATTTGACCCTTTGGTTGCACAACGAACCGCTCGGTGAACTGCGCCTGCCGGTGCCAGGCGACCACAATGTCCTAAATGCTTTAGGTGCAATGGCGGCAGGACTTTTGCTTGGTTTCCCCAAGGAGGTGTTGCTCGCCAACCTGCCTCAGGCGTGTTCTGAATTACCGAAGCGTCGCTTCCAATGGATGACCCCGCAGGCCGCTCCCGTGCGTGCAGTCATTGACTATGCACACCATCCCGCGGAACTCTTGGCAATGCTCTCGATGGCGCGTCTGCAGAATCCCAAACGGCTGCGTATCGTCTTCCAACCACACCGTTACTCGCGCACCTTAAAATTCTTGGATGACTTCGTCTCTGCTTTGAAGGGTGACCAAGAGGTGATTCTCCTGCCGGTTTACGCAGCGAGTGAAGAACGTCAAAAGGGGTGCGACAGCCATGAGCTCTACGCCGCCATGCGTGCCGCGGCACCGGAACAAAAGGTGTTGCTCGCCCGCGACACAACTGAGGTCTTGTCTTATCTCCGTCAAAGTGCACAAGAGGGCGATCTCTTAATGATTGTGGGCGCAGGGGATGTGGAGCGCATCGGCCAAGAAATCAATGCACACCCAATAGAACCTGCGACAACGAATGCCTATTTTGCCCAACTCTCTGCCATCTTCACGCCAGATGAGGTGTTGCTCCGCGCTGCAGAACCGCTTGCCCGCCACACCTTTTATCGTGCAGGGGGCGTAGCAGATGTCTATGCGGAACCCAAGAGCATTGCCGCACTCTCGGCCTTGTCCCTCTTCTGTCAGAAGAATGAGATTCCCTTACAGGTGATTGGCAGTGGCTCCAATACGTGGTTCTCTGACTTGGGCCTGCCGGGCGTACTCTGTATGTTGAAGGGCGAGTGCTTTGAACAGTATGAGCGCACGGGCAATACCGTGACGGTGGGCGCAGGTCTGCCGGGTGCAGTCTTGCTCGACAAGCTTGAAACCGACGGCCTTTCGGGTTTGGAATTTATGCATGGCATTCCTGGCACCATCGGCGGATGGGTCCGCATGAATGCAGGGGCGCACCACCACGCCGTGTGGGAATGCGTCACCGAACTGCGTGCAGTCTTGAGTGATGGCCAATTACGGCACATCCCTGCCGCCGCGGTCACAACGGGGTATCGTTCGGTGCGCGGGGTCACGGGAATGACCCTGCTCTCAGTTACCTTCCGTTTAACAGGTGGAGTGGCACCCGAAACCATCCATGAAGCGCGCAAAACCTTTGGCGCCAAGCGCACCAACTTCGCAGGCTTGCACTCGTGTGGTTCGGTCTTCCGCAATATTGACACGCTTTTAGCAGGAGCTGAATTAGACAAACTCGGCGCAAAGCAATGGCGCGTGGGGGGCGCATTCGTGGCCCCTGTCCATGCAAATGTCATTGCAACAGAAGAGGGATGTAATGGTTCGGATATCTTAGCGCTGATGCAAAAGATGCAACACGCCCTACAGCAACAGACGCAAACCGATTTCATCCCCGAAGTACAAGGGTTCTAATCCGACTATGAAAGCACCCTTGGCCATTACCGCCGGCGACTGTGCTGGCATCGGACCTGAAATTACGGCGCGAGCATTGGCGTCCTTCCCAGAAGAGACCTTTCGCCTTTACACAAACCGCGCCCTCTTTGAGCGCGCCTGCCAAACTGCAGGAGTGCCCCTTCCCACTAATGTCATTTGGTGTGATTTACCCCTCACTGCCCCCGTGGACTCCATTCAACCCGGATGCGTTCAGGCGGCCACTGGCGATTTGGCCTATCGTGCCGTGGTTCAAGCAGGGCAAGACACGCTTTCGGGCCTCACACGCGGCATTGTCACAGCACCCTTCAATAAGGCGGCGATTCACCTCGCCGGCCACACGGACGTCCCAGGGCACACCGAATTACTCGCGCGTCTCTGCGGCAAGCCTGAGGCCACCATGGCCTTCTTCTCACCCAATCTCCTCGTCTCGCTCGTTACGATTCACTGTGCGCTACGCGAAGTGCCTGCATTAATTACCCAAGATCGTCTGCTGCGTGTACTCAAAGATACCGCAGATGCCGTGCAACGTTTGAAGCAACGCCGCCCGCGCATCGGAGTGCTCGCCCTCAATCCGCATGCTGGTGAGGGAGGTGCCTTTGGGGATGAAGAGGCGCGGGTTATCCAACCCACGATGGCCCTCGCCTCTGAATGGGCAGATTTTGAGGGGCCACTGGTGCCCGATACGGCGCTCATTGAGAGTAATGGGGCGAATCGTTATGATGCCTTTGTCGCGATGTATCACGATCAGGGGCTCATTCCCTTCAAGTTGCGCGCCTTTGATTGCGGCGTCAATGTCACGTTAGGACTGCCCCTTATTCGCACAAGCCCAGACCACGGAACCGCCTTTAACCTCGCTTGGCAGGGGAAGGCCTCTGCCGAAAGTATGATCCACGCCATCGCCTGTGCACGGCAACTCAGCGCATGAACCGAGAACAACAAGAACTTGCCCGCGCCAAACGTGACCGAATCGCCCTTCGGTTGCTCCTCTGGTCGCTCCTTCCCTTCGCAATCTTGTATTTCATTGCAGACTATGCTGAACTTCTTCCTGCGCAGGTTTCCGTCCGCATTCGAAATGAAAACCGCAACTATGTTGACCCTGATTATTTAGGAGAAGGGGCCGACCCAGACATGGTTCTGGGCATTGCCATCGGCGATACACGCTTTCGGCTCAACTATGGGAATGGGCATGCCATTGTCACGCGGCCCGTTTTTGGCGTAGAAGAATGGATTATTCCTGCGCACTTTGACTACCGTGGCACCCACTTTACCGTGGTGGCGCTTGATCCCTTCGCCTTGCTCTATGCCACCCACGCGCACACCATCTCCCTGCCACATACGCTTCAACATGATAATGGCGCTCCAGAACTGAATGCGGAATGCCTCAAACATCTCTATTTTCGCAACGCCGACGGCACCTCACGTTATCGCGCTTACGCAGGTGAACCCGTCACAACCCCATAGGACACACATGAGAATCACCGGTGGACAATGGTGTGGACGCACCCTCTTAATGCCCAAATCTGAACTCGTTCGCCCAACGCAAGATCGGGTTCGCGAGGCCCTCTTCAACCTCCTTACGCCCGTGCTTGAAGGGGCGCGCTTCTTGGACCTCTTCGCAGGTTCTGGGGCGGTAGGATTGGATGCGCTGAGCCGTGGCGTGGCAGAAGTCACCTTCTTGGAACAAGATAAGGCGGTCTTTACGACGTTGAAGAAGAACTTGGAAGCCTTTGGCGTTGATACATACTTCGCCCACAATGTTAACACCCTCTCCTGGCTCGGCCTAAGCGATACGAGTAAACCCACCACAGGACGCCGCCAATTCTCTGCGCCTCCCGCCACGGTCTCTGCGGCGCGCCCCTACACCATCGTCTTTGCCGATCCGCCCTATCTGTGGGCAAAGGAAAATGGGTTTGAACCCATCGCGACCGTATTGGCCCAACGCAACCTCTTGGCGCCCGAGGGCTATTTGATTACGGAGACCGACTACCGCACGGATGCCGTGGAACTGCCAGGTTATAGCCTCGTTCGTGATCGCCTCTATGGGAAGACCCGTCTGGCAATCTATCGCCGTTTGGCTGAATAAGGTCACACGTTTTCGCGCAGAGACGCATTTCCTATCTCTCCTGTCGGGCGAATGGCTCCCCCATTCGCCCTTCTTTTCTCTAATGATACACAAACGCAGAAGCACGCATCCCCTCTCGCTGGTATGCAACTAACCGAAAGCGTGATTGAACCAGCCCAAGCCATCATCACCCTGCGCAATCTTAAAGAAACTAAAAAGGAAGGGCGGCTTAATCCTCAGACAACAAAGGGACGGCGCCAGCGCGGAGTTGGGTAGCCCTTCCCTCTGAGGAGACACGAATCACCGAAGAGGCAACGCCCATCGGCAATTTGCCGCCATCCAAAATCAAATCGACCGCTTCAAGAATCTGCTTTGGCACCTCTTCAAGCGAGGTCGCAGGAGGCTCCCCACTCACATTGACACTCGTCGCACGCAAATAGCCTCCGCACCGCGCCAAGAGATCACTCAAGAGCGCTCCCTCTGGCACGCGAAAGCCCTCTGTTGTGCCCGCAGCCGTCTCTAAAACTAAGGTCAATGCACCAGGCCAAAAGGCGGCGTAACGTTCGGCAAGCGGCGACTGCAGTGCGCCCATGCGGCGCACCTGCTCCGTGGAGGCGGCGAGCAACTGAAAGGGTTTGTCCTGGTCACGCGACTTCATCTGCCGAATGCGCGCTAATGCCTCGGGGAAATCTGGGTGACACACCAGCCCATAAACCGTATCGGTGGGGACAATCAACACGCCACCTCGATTCAAAATCGGCAGCGCTTCAGCCAGGGTCGCAGCAGAAAAGGGTCGTATTTTTGACATCGTCAAATCCAAGGTGTGAATGAAATGGAACAAGAGATAGTATAGCGAGATTCGCAGAAAGACGCATTTATTATTTTTAATGAAAAACTAAAAGAGAAAACAAAACCCTCCCCATTTCTCAATAACTCATTCAAAATAAATGAATTAAACAAAATAACGAAACCTCACAAAAGAAGCACCCAAAGGGTTTTTCTTGTCTAAATCTTCATTTTTTGTTATATAGTAAAAGGAAAGCGAATCAATAAGGAGCTTCCTATGATGAATGAGTACTTGACACGTTTTATGGATCAATTCCCCTTTGAAGGATTGACCTACGACGACGTGACGCTCGTGACGCAGTATGCTGATTTCTTGCCGGACGACACTTCCCTTAAAACGCGTCTGACCAGCCGTATTGAGATGAACATCCCGTTCGTCTCTGCCGCAATGGACACCGTGACCGAAGCACCGATGGCAATCGCAATGGCGCTCGCTGGCGGCATCGGCGTGATTCACAAAAATTTGACCGAAGATGAACAGGCCGCACAGGTAGCACGCGTAAAGCACTACTTAAATGGTTTGATCGCACGTCCGGTCTGCTTCCACGAAAACGAAGAAGTGGGTTACCTCATCTCCGAAAAGCGCCGTCGCGGCCTGAAGTTCGGTGGGTTCCCGATTCTTGACGACCAGGATCGTTTGGTCGGTATGGTGGCTGGCCAGGATATCCGTTACTGCAATCGTACGACCGATAAGCTCTCTGAAATCATGACCAAGGCTACGGTGACGGCCGCCCCCGGTACGTCGTTGGAAGAAGCCTATGAGATTATGCGTCAGCACAAGATCGGCAAGCTCCCCTTGGTGGACAAGGATGGCAAGCTCGCAGGTCTCTACTCCTTCTCTGACGTACAGCAGTTGATCGAAAATCAGAATCCCCTTTATAATCGTGATGCCAAGCACCGTCTGCGCGTCTCGGCCTCCGTTTCCGGTGGCACGGGCGACTATCAGCGCATGGAAAAACTCGCAGCCGAAGACGTGGACGTGGTCGTGGTGGACTCCGCACATGGTCACACCAAGGGCATCATGGACATGGTGAAGTGGATTGCCAAGCACTATCCCGAAATTGACATCATTGCAGGTAACATCGCCACCTCTGAAGCTGCCATCGCGCTGCGCGATGCAGGTGCGCATGCAGTGAAGGTGGGTATCGGCCCTGGCTCCATCTGCACCACGCGTGTGGTTTGTGGCGTCGGCATCCCGCAGCTCACGGCCATCTACAATGCTCGCAAGGCGCTCCAAGGCTCCATCCCTGTCATCGGCGACGGTGGCATCAAGCTCTCTGGCGACGTGCCGAAGGCTATCGTGGCAGGTGCAGACAGCGTGATGCTCGGTTCCGTTTTGGCAGGTACCGAAGAATCTCCTGGCGAAAAGATTATCAATGGCGGCCGTCAGTACGTCATCTATCGCGGCATGGGTTCGCTCGCTGCACTTAAGAATGGCAAGGGCTCCCGTGCACGTTACTTCCAGGACAACGAATCGGATGACGATTTGGTGCCGCAGGGTATCGAAGGCATGGTGCCCTACTCTGGCCCCGTCCATCGCATCATGACGCAGTTCTGCGGTGGCTTGAGCGCTTCGCTCGGTTACTGCGGATGCCGTACCATCTCCGAACTTCAGGAACGTGGAAAGTTCTATCGCGTCACCGCGAATGGCGTTCGTGAAGCACATCCGCACGATGTGACCATCACGAAGGAAGCGCCGAACTACCGCACCTAATCGCGTTGATACACCTCTTACTGGAGTGAATTTACGCTCCGGTAAGAAGGTTCGCCCCTTTTTTTCTTCTCATCTCAAAAGGCTTTCACCTATGTCCGAGCAAGCTTTATCCCTTGAAGAGGCCGCCGCCCGTATCAAAGTCAAGCCGCCTGTTGCACCGATTATTGCTGAACAACCCATTCTCGAAGTGGAGGATCTCAATACGTGGTTCCCCATTAAGAAGGGTATTTTCGCGCGTACAGTGGGCCATGTGAAGGCCGTCAACGGCGTCACTTTCTCCATGAAGCCCGGCGAAACGCTTGGCGTGGTGGGTGAATCGGGCTGCGGTAAGAGTACGCTCTCCCGCACAATCCTGCGTTTGGAAAAGGCGCACAGCGGTTCGGTTCGCTTCATGGGTCAGGACGTTTTCTCCATGAAGGGTGCCGCCCTCCAACAGTATCGCCGCGATATGCAGGTGGTCTTCCAGGATCCGCACGCAACGTTGAACCCCCGTCACTCCATTTTGGACATCTTGACCGAAGGCATGTTGGTGCATGGTCTGATTAAGCAGAATGAAGCAGAAGACGTGGCCGCACAACTTTTGCAGGACGTGGGCCTGCAGCCCGATGCAATGCACCGTTATCCGCACGCCTTCTCGGGCGGTCAGCGTCAGCGTATCTGCATCGCACGTGCCTTGGCCCTCAAGCCGAAGATGATTATCTGCGACGAAGCAGTCTCTGCGCTTGACCTCTCCATCCGTGCACAGGTGCTCAACCTCTTGATGGAACTCAAGGAAAAGTACAGCCTCGCCTATCTCTTCATCACCCACGATATCGGCGTGGTGGAACACATCGCCGACAATATCATCGTGATGTACAAGGGTGAAATCGTTGAACGTGGCGCCGCAACGGATGTGTTGCTCAATCCGCAGGAAGCGTACACCCAGAGATTGATTGCCGCAGTACCACGCGTCGGTTAATCCGATCGAACACAAAGACCCGCCGCGGCGGGTCTTTTTTCAAGTCTCCATGCTATGCAACATCGCGTTACCCTCGCCATCAATCTCTCTGTCTTAGCGGCAAATTACCACGCAGTCTGTGATATCGCTGCGCCTTGCACAGTGATGCCAGTCCTCAAGGCGAATGCCTATGGGCTCGGCGTTGCGCAGATTGCTCACGCATTAGTGAAGGCTGGCGCGCCGCGTATCGCCGTGGCAGAACCCTTTGAAGCCTTGCAACTCCTTAACCTCGGCGTGCCCGTGCAGATTCTTAGTGGCATCCTGCCAGATGAAATGGCAGAAATGATTGCCCATGACGTCGTACTGCCCGTCGTCTCAGTGGAAAGCGCGAAGCAACTCTCCGCCGCAGCAATGGCACAAGGCAAGCGAGCCACGGTGCACATCAAGCTTGACACCGGCATGGGCCGTGCGGGATTGCTTTGGCATGAGGCGGCAGAAGCATTACGTGAAATCGCCCCCCTTCCAGGCTTGAACATTGAGGGCTTATTCACCCACTTCCCCTTGGCCTATGAGAGCGGTTCGGAATTTACCTTGGAACAATTAAACCGCTTTAAGCAGGTCTTAGCGGCGGCACAAGCGCTCGGGCTCTCCTTCCGTTATCTCCATGCCGCTAATTCAGATGCCATCAACAATGCGCCCGAAGCGTGCAGTTCCCCCTTTAATTTGGTGCGATGCGGCATCAATCTCCACGGCGCTTTTGATGCCGCAGGCTCTTTACGCATCCCCTTAAAGCCCGTCCTTACCTTGACCACCCGCCTCACCCAAGTGCGCACCCTCCCCGCCGGCACGCCCATCGGTTATGGACACACCTACTGCACCACGCGCCCGCTCCGCGTAGGAACGGTCTGTGCGGGGTATGCTGATGGCCTCCCCTTGGCGCTTTCCAACCGTGGTCACGTCTTAATTCGTGGCACGTCGGCACCCATTCTCGGCCGCATCTCCATGGACTACCTCACGGTTTCGTTGGAAGACGTGCCCGATGCAACGGTTGGCGACACCGTCACCCTCCTTGGGCGCGACGGAATACATGAGATCCGTGTGCAGGATTGGGCGAACATTAAAGGGACGCATGCCTATGACATTATTTGTTCTATCGGCTCTCGCGTCCAACGTACCTGTTGCTAATTTTGAAGGAGGCGGGGACGCTTCCAGCAGGGGTGCGGCGTGACCTCTCCCTTCACGCCGTAGCGCTTCCATAGTGATACTGCGAGTCACAACTTTAAAAGTCATTCCAAAAAGAATAGTATTTCCTCTCCAAATTTGTCATACTACTCTTGTTTAATAGAAGGAATCCAACGTTCCATTTTTGTAATTTGACCGGAGGTTCACATGAAGAGAATTACCCCCAGCCTAATTGCGACCTTTTGCTTATTCGCAGCGCCCCTCTTGGCTGAGGTTTCACCGCAGCCAAACCTGGAGTATGCGCAATACGACCTCTCCACCCAAAGTTTTAAGACGTTGGACACTGTCCCCGCAGATGGTGTGGAGGCGTGGACCCTCAATACTGCAGAGAAGATACTCTTCGTCCGCGATACAACAAAAACGGACGCCTCCTACTACATTGCGGTCTTTGAATTAACCCGTGCGCAAGCAAAGGCTTTGGGGTGGACAACTGAAGACGACCCCTCCATGATTGCGTTCGGCGACGTGAACTCGTCTAAGGCGCTCCCCGCCCCCCTCTTTTACCCGACGCCAGATCAGTGGAAAGCCTACGTGGAGGAGAACCCCAAACGTCGTTGTAATCTTAGTTTTGGCAGAAGTGTGGCCTCTGAGGCGGTTTTGAGCCTTGAGAGTTGGATGACAGACTATCTTGTAAATGGTGAGTCTGCTAAGAATGCTTATGGCCTTTATGACACCTTTGGTAATGTCGCGGAGGGCACCATTGATGCCGAAGGCAACCTCACCTTCCAAGGATGGTACGCTGAAACATCAGTTCCATTTGACCAGATTACCCGCGAGGGTGCAGAGACAACACTTGCCGCGATTCAAGCGAATAAGGGAAAGATTGACAACGCCGTAGCTGGTGTTCGCCCAATTTATGTCCCGCCAGAGAATCAAACGTATACCGTAACCGTCACCTTAGATGGTCGTACACTTGAACCGTTTACCCTGACAGGGCTTGAACCTGACGAGACCATTACGGTCAACAATCTGCCTCCGACGCCTAACGAAGGTTATCGTTTAAACCCAGAACCCGTCGTAACCCCTGCGGACTTGACAATTCAATTCAATGAAAACTCCGCAACCTTTACGATGCCAATGGATCATGTAACCCTCGCGTACACCTCTTCAGCGCAAGCAACGTTGACCGTGAACGGCGGCACGGCCGACAAGGAGATGGTCTGCACCCAGGAGCCATTTACGTTGACCGCAGACCCGACGCGTACGTTCCTTAACTGGAGTGGACCCGGTATCACAGGCGAAAATGCAACGCAAAACCCGTTAACGTTGACCCTCGCTGATGTCCCCGCAGGTGGGACGCTCACCTATACTGCAGTCTTTGACCCTGCGATTACGATTAAGGTTATTGGTGGCACCGCAGACCCCTCAAAGGCAAAGAAGGGCGAAACGATTACAATCACCGCGACCCAAAATGTATGGCAAACCTTCAGCCATTGGGAAGATGGACATGGGATCACATCGAACAATGCGAAAACCAACCCCTTAACCATCACGCTTGGGGAGAACTTGGCCGACGGTGCGCAGTTGACCTATACCGCAGTCTTTAACAGTCGCCCACGTGTCTTGGTCTTCGGCGGTACTGCAACCGCAAAGATTTCTGCCAACGACCACGGAAATGGTTACTACGAGACAGGCGCGGAGCTCTCCTTAACGCCTTATGACGACTACCCTGAAGGCTACCGCTTCAGCCACTGGCAAACAACAAATGGTGAAAAACTCACAGAAGCGACGTACACCGTCGGCAAAAACAACACCACAGAGACCCTCACGGCGGTTTACGAAGCCGACGACACCATCTCCGATGCAGAGCCCATCTACATCGGCGTTGTCTCTGAAACAGACGATGTAAAAACGACGCGGACTGGATTTGGTTACCTCGCAAATGAGCCCAAAGACCTTTCCTATGAAAACAAAAAGAACCCAATCTACTACTACGGCACCTCTGAGCCAGAATCGGATTATGCTCAATTAGTCTTTGACCCAAAGGCGATTGACTACACCACCGTTACCGCTGACACCGCCAACACTGAAGCGAATCGCAAGACTGCGCTTGTCATGAAGCGTATCAAACCCGAAAACGGTGCGCCTTACTACGTTGGCATCCACGAAGTCACCCATGCGCAATACTTGGGAATCCATAGCGCGACGGACACAAAATACACCCTTCTTCATGGCACCCTCCCCAACAACTCCATTGAAGAAGCGAAAGAAAGTCTCCTTCCGCATGCAACAACTGGGGGATCGCGTTACGAAGCGAATACATTCCTTACATTTTTAGGGAAGCACTACGGCGAAACCTTTTCGAAACCTACCCAGGCGCAGATCGCTGGAATTATTGCAAAGTACGGAGACAAGGAAATCTCTGCGGCGATGGTCAACTCTAACGAGGATAATCAGGGATTACAAAGCGGTTCGCAAACAGCAGACCCTTACGGCTTTTATGACCTCTTTGGTAATGCCGCGGAAGATTTAGAGGATGGCAATGGGTGGCTTTGGTGTGGCTATTATTCCACAGCATTCACAAACTGCACCCTCACAAAGACAATTGAATCCAATGTTGGAGCCTTCCTCAATGGTGCGATTCGTCCAGCGATTGAGGTGAAGCCGCGGTATACCGTCAAACTCTTGAATTTACCTGAAGCAGACCAATCGATGCAGGTCTTAGCGGACCAAACCATTACCTTGAAGCCTCAGGTGAAGCTAGGGTGCCAGTTTAAGGGATGGCAAGTCAATGGTGAACCTTACACAACGTTAGAGACGCCGCTTACGATTACGGCAGATACGACGTTGGAAGCGACCTTCTCCGAGGCACTTACCGCCTTTGATGTCACCTATGGCGAGGGCATTATTGGTCCCGCAACCGCTTTCCCTGGTACAACGATTAAAGTGTACACAGCAGACCCAACGGTTACACTCGAAACCTTATCGGTGACCCCTGCAGATGCAGCGACCCTTAATCCCGACAAGACGATTACCTTCTCCGACGCGATTAGCGGCCCCGTCACGATTACCCTCACCTCTCCCGAGGCCAAACCCGGATTCCACTTTTACGTACGTTAAATGACTATGCAACCACACATTCACTTTATCGGCATTGGCGGCGTGGGCATGAGTGCTCTCGCCCAAGCCTTTTTAGATCGTAATTACGCCGTTAGCGGTTCGGATCGCCTCCTCGCTTCTGGGCAGACGACCCCCGTGCTTGAAACGCTTCGTGCGCAGGGTGTAGCCCTCTTTCCGCAAGATGGTAGCGGCATTGCGGCGGAGTCTACGGTTGTTTACTCTACGGCAATTGAGGCTGACAATCCCGATTATGCCAAGGCTAAAGCGCTTGAAGTGCCCTTATTGCATCGCAGTGAAGCACTTGCCGAACTCTCCAAGGGGCATCGTTTTATCGCTGTGACGGGCACCTGCGGTAAATCTTCCGTAACGGCAATGCTCGGTCATCTCTTAACCGCCTGCGGAAAAGACCCCACCATTGTGAATGGCGCAGAGATTGCTGGTCTAGATATGGACGGCACACGCGTCGGTTCTGTTCGCACCGCTGCGACACCTGGGGGCTTTTTCGTGGCAGAGGCAGACGAGTCTGACCGTTCGCTCATGACCCTCTCCCCGACCGATGTCATCATCACGAATGCCTCTGGTGACCATTTTCCGAAAGAAGAAGCCGAGACGCTTTTTGATGCATTTCGTGCAAAGGCCACAGGTATTGTGATTGATACGCGTGGCAGTGCGCCCGAACCCACCCCCGAAGGCGAGGGATGGGAAGCGCGATTCACTTGGCGTGGCAAGGCGTGTTGTCTCCCCATGCCTGGCGCACACAACGTGGCCAACATCAAGGTTGCGCTTGAGATGGCCGCCGCATTGGGGTGTGCCGAAGACGATTTGGTCAATGCCCTTCCTTCGTTTCGCGGCATTCGCCGTCGCTTAGAACGCACCGGCACCTGCAATGGCGCCTGCGTCATTGATGACTATGCGCACAACATTGAGAAGTTGGCGGCGGCTTGGACAACCCTTTCGCAGGTCTTCCCCAAGGGCGTCTTCGGTGTTTGGCGTCCGCATGGCTACGCGCCCTTGCGCAAAATGATGGACGGCTTGGCCGAAATGTTCACGCAGGTCGTGCGACCTTGTGACCGTTTACTGTTGTTGCCCGTCTATGATGCGGGCGGCACGGCCGATCGTTCGGTCAATAGCGACCTCCTTTACCAACTACTGACCGACAAAATTCCGGTCGATTTCGTGCCCAACCTAACCGAAGCCGAGACTGTCTTACGCGCACTTGCTACGCCAGACACTGCCTTAGCCATCTTTGGTGCACGCGACCCTGGCTTACCTGAATTGGCGCGCACACTCGGGACCCGCGACTAACCCTTCCCTTCTGTTCTCTCATTGACTATGTTACACGACTTTCTACACCACTTCTGTGACATTTGGATTGACATGGCACCATGGCTCTTAGCGGGCTTTTTCTTGGCATTCATCTGTTCCTACTTCCTCTCTGAACGTTGGATTCGCCGCCACTTGGGCGGACGGGGTTGGGTGCCAGTGCTCAAGGCCTCCTTCATGGGGTTGCCCTTGCCCATTTGCTCCTGTGGCGTCCTGTTGGTCGCTTTAGCGCTTCGTAAGAGCGGCGCACGAAAGGCTCCTGTGTGCGCCTTTCTCGCCTCAACGCCGCAATCGGGCACTGATGCACTCTTGGTCTCGCTCCCCCTACTCGGCCCGCTCTTCACCCTGTTGCGCTTTCTTGGTGCATTTTGCTCTGGCATTGCGGCGGGGGCACTTGTGCGGTGGTTTGGCATCCACACCACCCCTGAAGATGCGCCAGAAGATTTGACCGACAACTGTGCTGCGGTCTGCGCCTGCCACCATCATGATGTTGCCCATCCGCACAACCATCATGAGGACCATCACCACGAATTTGCCAGCCGCACCGAACGTCTTCGGGATGCATTACGTTATGCCTTTATTCACCTGCCTGGAGAAATCGCCCTCCTACTTACCCTCGGTGTTGCGGCCGCCGCGGCAATCGCTGTCCTCCTCCCAGCCGACTTACTCGCATCACTTCCTCTTTGGCTAGCCTATGGCTTAGCAATTATCATTGGTCTGCCCACCTATGCCTGCTCCTTGGCGATTGTGCCCGTAGCCGCAGGATTAATCGCGGGAGGGCTCACGCCTGGCGCCACCTTCCTCTTTATGGCCTGCGCCCCCACCACGCACCTCGGTGCGCTCTTTGTCTTGAGCAAAAAGCTCGGTCTGCGCACGGTTCTGCTTTACGTTATTGCCATCATTGGCTGTGGCATCGGGTTTGCGTTGTTCATTGACCTCATTCTGGGGCTTAACCTTACCCTTCCCGCCGCAGAAACTTGCTGTTGCCACCACCATCACCACCATCATCATGACGTGCTTTCATGGCAAATGTTCTCCCTTCTGCCCGTGATTCTTCTGTTTGTTCACGGCATTGTCTATCGCCTCGCAAAGCACTTTATTGCCAATTACAAATCACTTGATTAATCCCAACAAAAAGGGTTCCGCCATGACAAAACGTTCCTCTCTCTTCTTACACCTCCTTGTCACGCTCTTTCTTGCAGGATCTGGTTATGCCGTTGGCCGCTTCACTGCCGACCCTAAGGTCGAAGTTATTTCCGAAAAAGGCGAAACGCGTACCATTTCTGTGAAGGATGCCACCGATGCCGTTGCGCTCTCAAAGGCACTCTCTGAAATTGACGCACTCAAAGCAGAAAACGAACGTTTAAAATCCTCGATTGAAGAACCTCATCCCCTTGCAGAAACGCAACCCAACATCGAGGAACCAATGCCCACGCATCGCCCTCAAACGTGGCGTGAACACATGGATGAACTCAAAGAAAAAGATCCCGAACGTTATGAGATGGAAGTTCAGCGTCGCCAGAACTTCATCAATACGATGGATCAACTCCGCGCTGAACGCATTGGCTTCCTTGATTCAATTGACACCTCACTCCTCTCTTCCGAGGCCCAAGAAACCCACTCGCGCTTCACCTCTGCCATCGCACGCCAAGGTGAATTACAACGTGAAATAATGGCACTCATGGATGCCGGCGAAGAGCCTCCTGAAGAATTGCGCATCCAGATGCACGACACCTTCCGCGAAATCAATCAAACGCGCGACGCAGAACGCGCCGCACTCTTGGATGCCATCGCCACCTCTATGGGTCTTGAAGGTGATGCTGTGGGTGATTTTTCAACCTTAGTCAACGAAGTTTTCAATGCCACCAATGGCCAGATTATACGCATGGGGCCCATGCGCGGCATGCGTCCGCGCAATGATAATCGTTGAGTGAAAGCAACGGAATGTCTACACCTCCCAACTATTCCCGCTCCGACATCACCGCATGGGCAGCACGCCCTGACGCTGAACTCTTCGCCGAAGCAGAACGCCTCACCCGTGATATCGCACCGCGCACCTTTGATATGTGCTCGATTGTCACAGGTAAGTGCGGCAAGTGCTCCGAGGATTGTAAGTGGTGTGCCCAATCAGCCCACCACAAGACCGCCTGCGAAGCACATGACTTAATCTCCGAAGCCGAATGCCTCCGCCATGCAAAGGCAAACGAAGCCCAGGGGATTCGCCGCTTTTCCATTGTTAATAGTGGACGCCGTCCCACCGATGATGAAGTGCAGCACCTCTGCGAATTATTCCGCACCTTACGTCGCGAGACCTCGCTTGAACTCTGCGCCTCGCTCGGGCTCCCCTCCCTTGCCGCATTAAAGCAGCTCGCCGCTGCGGGCGTGACACGCTACCACTGCAATCTTGAAGCCTCCCCCGCACGCTTCCCCCTCCTCTGCACCACCCACACCCTTGAGGATAAAATTGCCACCTTAAAGGCTGCTCGTGAGGCTGGCATGGAGATTTGTTCTGGCGGGATCATTGGCATGGGTGAAACAGAAGCAGATCGCATTGATCTCGCCTTTGCACTCCGCGAATTAGACGTTGCTTCAATTCCAATTAATATCCTCTCGCCTATCCCTGGCACACCTTTGGAAAATGTCCCGCTCATTTCCGAACGTGACATCCTTCGAACCATTGCCCTCTTCCGTCTGATCCACCCCTCTGCCTATCTACGCTTTGCAGGCGGTCGCGCCAGACTCTCCGAAGAGACCTTAGATGCCGCCTTGCGAATCGGCATCAACGCTGCAATTGAAGGTGACCTCTTAACCACTTTGGGCAAGACCGTGGCGCAGGATAAAGAACACATCTTACGCGCCGGTTACACCCTCGCCTAATCAATCCCCTACCACATCTAACAAACTAGCGCATTGCAACTCGCAATGCGCTAGTTTATTTTTAGCAATCTTCCTCTATCGGCATCGCATCACGCAAAGCCTGAAGATGCTCGTCAAGCGGAGTGTCTTCACGGAGAGAGCCTGCATTTTTGCCTACTCCGCTTCCGTTGGAATCTCCTCCAAAACCGCCCTCAATGCTATCGGGTAAAGTTCTGGCGGAGGTAAGGATCCATGCTTTTTTTCGTACAAGATAATCCACTTCATCATGCACACCTTCTGCTTCTCCATCGGTAACGCCATTATAATTCCCGTAATAGTCTGTTCGCTTACTCCAGAATAGACCATTCCGTGTATTAAGTCTTTCTCCACCTCTGTTAATGGCATTGCGAACCTCCACTTGAACTGCTGACAGTTTACCATGTTTCTTTTCAAGATTCCACATTTGAAGAATTGTAAAATTGTCATCTCCAAAGACATCGCAAACAAAACCATGCTCATAGGTGTTCACAACAACTATTGTAGAATGCGTCTAGTCATCATCTGTTAATGTTGAAAGTGCACTGTTGAGTTCTTTATAGAATATAGCCTTTTCAGCCTTTGGCAACCTATCAAACCAATCTTGAGCAGGATTCAGTTTTTTGCGTTTCCGCGGAATTTTCGCTTCACGCAACAAGCCTGCATTATCACCTGCGTCCACAACAGGTGTCGGTACACCTTCATCGCCGTAGTCAATCGGGTCTGCTCAGTCATACTGCGGCACGGGCTTGCCTTCCTTGCCGTACTTCACGCTCAAAGCATAGTGTGCTTTTTGACCTGTCATTGCATCGTCTTAGGATTAAGCAACGTTTTCCCTCCTTATAAAAAAACGATGCTCGGCGGGAACCGAGCATCGCAGTAGAAAAGATTCAACGAATCTTTAGAGCACGTCGAAGGAGATTTCGCTCAACGTCGCCCAGTGCTGACCGGAGATCACCGGTGCCACTGCGGTAAAGCGCAGATAGTGCGCGGAGGTCTTTTGAATTTCAATCTTCTTCAGACCGCGCTGCTGAGTGGTCCAACCCGTCTTCCCTTCAAAAACGGTCTTCCAGGTCTTACCATCTTCACTCAGTTCGATCTTGCATTCACCAATCAAGCCATTAACCGCATCCATACGCGGCAACAATTTCACTGCGGCGATGTCCAAGGTTTCCCCGAGATCCACCACGAAGTTGTGCGGGTAATCGGGGTTCACATTACGCCAGTCGGTGTGCCAATAGGTGTTGGGCTTGTTGTCAAAGGCGTAGGTCACCATGCCTTCACCGGGCTCTTCAGAGGAGACCGAGAGCACCTTCCATGCGGCACGCACAATTTCCTTCGAGAAGGTACGTTCCACAGGCGGCAATGCAATTTGCCCCTCTTCCGGAACCACCGTCACTGCGACCTTACCGCTCTGCAATGCAAAGGGCTTGGTGTAAAGCGTGGGCTCTGCACCATTCACAGAGACCATGACCTTGGCATTTTTACGATGCGGCGTGACGGTCACCATATTCTTGGAGTCACGCGTAATCAACGCCAAACCTGCGCTTTCGCGGAAGGGACGCGTGCGGAACGGACGAGAACCGAAGCGCATGGCGAAACCAAAGGTGAAGGGCTTGTTGTAAACCAAATGTTCTGCCCACGGACGAGGACCGCAAGAACCGTTACCAATACCTGTCTGGTCATAGTCAATGTGCAACCAAATCTTGTCAGGCGTCGGCAATTCTGCGGGTAAGCTCGCCTTGTGCAACGTAACAGCATCCCACTGATTGACAGAGAACGGGAATACATCACCCGTCACCAAGGGGAAGAAGCAGAGCGAATCCTCCCCGTCGTCCATCAGAATCCAACGTGCATTCTCGTGGTTGCCATATTCCTGCGTTTCGCTGTAGGGGATGAAGAAATCTTCAGGCTTTGCCGTAAAGATGCCATTCCAGCAAGCGCGGAGACGGTCGGAGTAGTTTTCCCAAGGACCGAGTGCGTTGTACTGAATCTTCGAGAGCGACTTGTCCACGGCCAACTGGAAGCCGAGACGCGGCACCACTTCTTCAGGAGACTGCGGATAGAAGACACCTTCGCAAGAAACGGTGTTCATGAAGACCGTCCACACGAGCGTATATTCATAAGGAACGTTACCCCCCTCGGTCGTCATACGGGCAATCACTTGCACCGTTTCGGCATCGCCATCAAGCTTACGCCATTCCATCGAGAGGCACTTATTCTTTTGTGTAAGCAAGGAGCGCCAAGTCGCACCATACTTAATCCAACGGTCATTGTTGACGGGTGCACGATAGAGCGTGAACTCAGGAGCAGAAGCCAAGAGGGTTTTGTTATTGTAGTGGATCTGCGCCAACACACCATCCTTGAAGATTAAGCGTGTGCATTCCTTCGCGCGATCAGCCACCTCAATGGAGCCATCGGTCTGCTTTGTGACGTTATACTTCACTTCCGGCCAAGTCTTATTGACCGCCAATTTTTCAGGCTTCGTAGCGCACGGCACTGCGAACCAGGCTTCTGCGGTATGTACAATGTCCGCAGTCGAGTCTGCGGCCTTAGCAACGAATACAGGGAAGTCTTCAACGAATTTTGTCGTCGGCACGACCAACGGGATCTTCGTGCTTTCGCCGGGCTTCAACGTGGGCAGTGTCGCCAACTTATGACCACTCTTGTTGAAAAGTGCATACCCTTCGGCATCCTTGTGGAAGAACTTGTTCGTAACCGTCAGCACTTGAGCCTTAACATCCCAAGCAAAGCCGAAATACTGCTGTGCATGCTTCACGGTCCAATACTGCCCCTTCGGTAGACGATCAGCTGTAATCACGCCATTATCACAGAAGCTACCAAAGTTCGGAGCATCCCCAAACTTCCCTCCCCATGCGAGTGCTTTGCCCGTTTTCGGCTTCACGCGATAAAGCCCAGTGGCTTCATCTTTTTCTGCGCGCAGACTTTGATCAACAAAGTCCCAAATGAAACCGCCAATCATGCGCGGATTCTGTTCGTAGATTTCAATGTATTCATCGAAATTACCGCAGGCATTACCCATGGAGTGTGCGTATTCCACATGGATGAAGGGGCGATGTTGATGACGCTTCGCCCGATCCCTCAAGGCATCATGCGTACGATACATCGCACTGTCCATATCGTTGTGCGGAGAGTTTTCAGGGAAGTCGCAGTAGTGCACCAAGCGACTGGGATCCACCTGCTTCAACCAATCACCCTGATCTTCCAAATTCTTACCCGGGCCCGTTTCATTGCCCAGAGACCACATAATGATGGAGGGGTGGTTCTTGGAACGTTCAAAAGCGTTCTTCACACGGAAGGCATACGCCGCATGCCAAGAAGGCACGTTATTCAAGCATTGCGCAGTACCACGAATCTGGTGCGCTTCAATATTGGCTTCATCCATCACATAGAGACCCACGCGGTCGCAGATTTCGTACCAGTACGGATGGTTCGGATAGTGAGAGGTACGCACGGCATTGAAGTTTGCCGCCTTCATTAAGCGCGCATCCTGCTCCATACGTTCACGCGTCAAGGCACGCCCGCGGTCGGGATCCATTTCGTGACGATTCACCCCCTTGATAATTGTGCGAACGCCATTGACCAATAACTCACCCTGCTTACCCACTTCAACACGACGGAAGCCCGTCTTAAATGCACGCGCATCGCCATTGGGCAAAGCCACCGTCACATCATAGAGATTCGGCGTTTCAGCCGTCCATCGGAGCACATTCGGCAATTGCTTTTCTGGCAAAGCCACTGCCACCTCTGCACCTGCTGCCAATGCAGGCACCTGAATCGTTTCAGAATAAACATTACCCAACTTCACAGAGACCGTCGTTGCGGCGCTCGAGGTAGCCCCAGCATTGCGAACCCAAACGTTGCCCGCCACCGTACCTGTGGTGTAGTCATCGGCTAAACCCGACTTCACCCACACGTCACGAATCTGAACCGCAGGAGTGGTGAACAGCGTCACGTCACGAAAAATACCCGCCAATCGCCAAAAGTCTTGGTCTTCCAAGTAGCTACCATCAGACCAACGATACACCTGCACTGCGATGGTGTTCTCACCAGACTTCAATGCTGAGGTAATATCAAATTCACCTGCTGTAAAGGAGTCTTCGCTATACCCAATCATCGTGCCGTTAATCCACACGAAGTAGGCCGATTCCACGCCATCAAAGCGCAAATAAACCTTACCCTTTGAGAAATTTTCTGGCAACGTAAAGGAGCGACGATAACTCCCCACCGAGTTACGTTCCTTAAATGCCGTCCAATGCTTCGGCGGCGTTGAGGTCACCGAAGGCGGATTAACGCGGAAAGGATATTCTTCATTGGAGTAAATCGGCGTCCCGTAGCCAGCGATCTGCCAGCTCAATGGTACTTCAATCTTATCCCAACCCGAAACGTCAAACGTGGGTTCCCAGAAGGTTGTTGAGCGTTCTTCAGGCGTCATTGCGAAGTGGAAACTCCACATCCCATTCAAGGTCATACATGCAGTTGCATCCGTGGGCATCAAAGAAGCACGCGCCGGTTCACGATTAATTTGATAAACCGTCTCGTCCTCCCACGCCGGAGCTGCCGTCAGCATCCCCGTTACGCAAAGCAACGAAGTCAATAGCGAGAGTCGCATCATAGTTGAATTCCTTTCTACTAATAAGTACTATAACAAATTAGTAAACTTAGTTCAACCTTTACTTCCCCCGCCTCCCCCAAATCTCCCACCCGTCTACAAACCAACACACCCCCTTTAAGGGGCCAACACCCCATTCCATTCACCACTGCCTCAAGACTGGCGTATCCATGAAAAAGGAAACCAACTTACAAATGGAAGCGACTTACGCCTCCTGAACACCCCGATTCATTACGCAAACGAGGCAGAAAAAAGAACGACTCAAACACTAAACAACGAGTTGCCCCATAAGGACTTATTACACACCAAAGAACACAAAACACTTCCACAAACTCAATTTTAGGATAAAGGCGCCTAGGAATTATTCCCAGATTGGAGGATGGTCTGGGTGAGTGGCAAGGTGATGCGCAAGAAGGACCTGCTCCGTTGTGTTGCGATTTTCCCATAGAGGAGGAAGTGCTTCAATAGAAAAATAGCGCGCCGCAGTGGTTTCAATATTGGGTTGGAAAGCGCCATTCAGCGCAGTGCAATGGTAGAATAGTTTGAGACAACCATAGGCGATGGGAGGCTGATTGTGCTTAGCATACCATTGAGTCATAATTAAACGCTCTACACGCACTGTAAGTCCTGCTTCTTCAAGAGCTTCTTTAATCGTATTTTCAGCAGGAGCAAGGGTCACTTCACACCATCCGCCGGGGAGAGACCACTTATTTTGTTCACCTTCACGTACAAGGAGTATTTCGTTGGCCTCATTTAAGATGACAGCACGCGTATCAAGTTTGGGTGTTTGGAAACCCGTTTCACTACAAAAAAGATCTTTAACGTGTGCAATGGGCAAATCGCCTATATTTGCCATGGCTTCTGCGGTAAGGTCGCGAAGCTGTTGGAAGCGCTCTTTGTCATATTTATCGCCAGGATAAGCGAGACCTGCTTGGGCAATACTTTGAAGAGATTGTAAAAAGGTGAGCCAATGGAAGGTGTTGTTCATCAAGAGACTCCAGAAAAATCCGTTCAGAGGATACTAAACTTTCCAATCCTGCGCAATCCAAAAAGAAGGTGGCAGTATGAAGATCTTTAACCTTTTCCGATATCCCCCCGCGATTTAACTTGCAATTCACTTTTCTTTGAAGTTGGGAACATTGCAATATTCCCGTACTGTTCAAACCTCAAACCTACCCCAATTAACTAACAGGTCAATCTAAACAAGTATGTTGTATTGATTATGTTACACTAATGATGTTATACTAATAATGATGTGAGTTGAGGACTTTATGATTGTGACCTTGAGGACTTTGTAATGAAATCAATTGTATTGCTTCTTTTGTGTGGACTCTTTGCGAGTTGGGCTCGGGCGGATTGGCGTGCAATTTTAACGTCTGAGGCGACATTTCGTGAGAAGGACGAGGAAATTTTCCTCACGATTGACCGCGTGCGCGATTTGGAGAAAGCGGCAACGCCCGAGGATGCACCCCATCTTCACCTTTACCTAACGCTACTCTTGTCTGAGGGGCTTGAGCGTTTTGAATACAACTACTCCCCTAAAGACCTCCCCGACGAGACCGTTACTTCGCGTTTATGGACCAGTCTTCAAGTTGCCCATCTCATTGAAAAACGCCTTGAACAAGACCTTGATTTTTTGGCCGCTCATCCCAATCTGCCGTGGGATTCCTTCCCTGTTTTTCGTAAAGCCGATGTACCACGTTGGCCAAACCAACCGATTTTATACCTCATTCCTGAGTTGCCACCCTTTAAGAATCACCGGCTCATCGGCATGCGAGATGAACGTTTTGACCAGATTCTTGCCATTGCCAATGCGAGTGGCGATTGGACACTTGAGGGATACATGGCACTCAAAGAACTTGAGCATTACTCCGAAGAATGGCCCGACCGAAAGGCTCTGATTACATTGCGCGAATCCAAGCCATGGCCAGACACCCTCTGGGCCCTCATGCTCGCAGAAGAGGCAAAGACCTATACCGCCGACCACGAACTTCAACAGAAGGCTAACTGCCTCACACAGATTGTTGAACGCGCCACAGACTATACGACGAAAGTGCGCGCTCAATTGGACCTTAATGAGTTGCGCCTTGCAACGTTTGACCTTTCTGACATCCCCAGTTTAACGCCACCGAAGCCCTTTAAGGGCACACTTCGTTACCGCAATATGGAGCGCCTCACGGTAGAGATTTACAAAGGTGATTATGACTATTCAAGCACTCCTCCGTTAACAAAAAAGGTCTTTACGCTTCCTCCGCCATCCCACCCCTATGCTTGGATGACCACGGAGATTGAATTACCCGAGCTACCCCTTGGCGAGTACTCTCTAAGATGGACCACCGTTGGCAACCTACAGTCCTATCCCGTTGTTAACGTTACGTCGCTCACCGTCTCCTCCTTCACGGTGACACGCATCCGCGATCCAAAGAAGCATGCCACGCCAAAAGGATGGAGTACGAAGGATGGCACACGCACCCCGCTCCATTATGGCTACGCAGGTCTCCTTTATTTTGCGGACTCCACAACGTACGAACCCCTTGCAAACACCCCCATCACCATTCAAGGGACCACCTTCACCTCCGATGCAAATGGGATGATTCCGCTTCAAGATCTTCCTGACCATAACACCTGCGAAAACGTCCTTATCTCCGCGCGCGGCGAAACACACTCCCTTCAACATGGGAATTTCTACGAACATTCCTCGTCGAGAGAAGTGAAAAAAGAGGCGCCTGAGACGCGCGTTGCACTCGTTACCGACAGTCCTTGGTATCACGCGGGTGACACCATGCGCTGGAAAGTGATTGTCACACACTTTGATTCCGAAAAAAACACCTTTGTTCCCAGCCCAAATGCGACGGGACGCCTCTCCATTTCTAACACCGATGGCGCACTCTCCTTTGAGGAAACGCTCACCGCCGATGCGACGGGATGCCTAATAGGGGAACTTCCCCTCCCGCCCGAAACAGGCAACACGAACGTTACATTCACATGGAATGAAGAGCGACTCACCCACCCCTCCATCCTCATCAGCGCCTCGGCCTACACCCCGCCCATGAGCCAACTTGAAGTCACCGCTCTTCCCTGTAGCGCCCCTCTTCCAAGCGAACGCCAATTTGAGATTCGCGGGCGCGCCATCAGTGGGATTCCGCTCGCTGGCACAAAGGTGCAGTGGAGATTAGACCTTGAGTCCACACGCAATGCCGAGTACAAAGGCGAAGTAACACTGGATGAACACGGGAGGGCCCTTCTCACCCACCCCATTGCATTACCCGATACAGGCGTCTCGGTGCAAAACATCGCCCTTCGCGTACGCATGTTGCAACCCAATGGCAAGCCAACCTCCCGAACCCTTTATACCCAAATTCAGCCGGCAGGCTACTCGCTTAAGTGTACCCTTCCCGAGGAACATTGGTGTTTTGAAAACCGCCCCTTTAATGTGTTGCTCACCTGTGACGAACGCACCGACCTTAGTGGTGAAATCGAGGTCTATCCCTCGAACGGCAAGCAACAACTTCCATGGATTTACGAAACGCCCGACACCCCTCCGAGCTACACCTTCCCCTTCACAAAAATGGGTGCCGTGCCCATCACGTTGCCCGCAGGTTACTACACCTTAAGAGCCAAGACTCCCGACACTAAGACTCCGCTCTGTGAGGTTTGTGTTTACCCCCTCAGTGCCGAGACTGCGACGACCACATTCACGCCTGACGAAGATGGCGCAGTGCTCTTTCAGTGGCCCCAGCGAAAAAAGACGAAAATGCACATCGGTTGCGTCATTGTCAATGAAAATGATCCGATTCACTATCAGCCCATCCCCGCAGGTACCACGCTCAAGGGTTACGCATGGCTCAAAGGTGACACCCCCACCTTTCTTACCATCCGCACCCTTAATGGTCTCTTCAAAATACAGCGTATTCATGAGCCATTTTTCGACCTCTCCATCCCCAATGACCTACGCGGCACAACTGAGGTGGCCCTCTTCACCCTTGATTGCAACACCATCCGCACCGTTGGTCAAACAATTGAGGTGACGCCTCCCCAGACTTTGTGCATTGAAGCAACCCCCCTTCCGACCACAGTCCCCATCAATTCCGAACAAACGTGGGAGCTCACCGTCAATGACCCTAATGCAGAAATTGCGCTTGTGTGTTATGACTACGCGGTAGAACAAGGCTTCGCCCCCACACGAGCGCGCTTTGACTTTGCAACCTTTACCCCCACAAAATGGACCTCCTTTACGCATCTTGACTTCTACTCCCCCTTCATGACCGGATGTACGATCCAAACCTCTGAGTGTCCTCCATTTGACATCTGCGACCCCTATAGGTATAAGCGTTCATACACCCTTCTCTTCAATGATCGCTCAATGAAGGCTGAGCGGATGTTTCAGTACCCACCATTTAGCCAAACATGGTACTCCTCTAAACTCAAAGACGGACTTCAAGGTCTCTCCTTTGGACACTACTCCCCACGCAATTTTGGCGAGCCGCCCTTGCGTGATCTCCCCACCGTCGCATACCACCCCGACCTGGTCGCCGCCCTAACGCAAGGACAGCAGGACTCTCGTAAGACACTCCTTTGGTTGCCCAAAGCGCCCCTTGAGCAGGGAAAAGTTCGCTTTACCCTCTCTATCCCCAATAAGATTACCACCTGGCGCCTCGTAGCCTACGCCTTCACCCCGGATGGTAAAACCGCCACCTTCACCCATCTCTTCAATACACTCCCCCCAACCCCGTAACCTAATCAGACGGGGTAAATGTTAACGCACGCGCCTTCGCGCTTCTGCATCCCCTCAATGCAGAAGGCACTCGCTTCGTTAACGTTAATATTTGCTATAAAAAATCCGAATAACATTCTTCTCTACGCACACTAAACGTGTAGCAAACCGAAGAGAAGTCGTCAACTCCGCTGACCCAAGTCAGTTAAACTCCCGCGGAAAGTAGGCGATTTTCCCAAAGAAAAATAGGCGACTTTACCTACCCAATTTCGCCTATTTTGCTCATCAACTTCGCTTATTTTGCTCATCAATTTCGCTTATATTGACCCGGAATTCCTTTAGCTTTCCCCAAAAAAGCTCCCAATTGTTGATAACTTTTCTACCACTTCTACCCCAAATTTTCGCAAGGAAGCCACTGTAGCGGAGTTGATTACGCCCTATTTTTGCGTTATCTCTTTACTTTTCAAAGAGTTATGACTTTTTAGCAAATGCGAGAAAACGTGCCGAAAATGGATCGTCACGCCGAAGGTTTTTCCAAAAACTGCGTCGAAAAAGGTGAATTGTTGATAACCTGTTGATAACTCAAAAAAGTTTTCAACAGGCGAAAAATCGCTAAAAAAGTTCAAAAAGTGACACACCTGTGCAGAGGATTTTGAAGAAAAAAGAAAATAAAAAGCTGTCAAAAAAATAAGGTCACACGATGCTTTGAATAGAGATTCATCATGTGACCGATGATGGATTACTGCTGGATGCGATAATGTCCCGTTAACGGATAGGTGAAGAGCTCATCCTCTTCCTGCGTACCGCCCCCAATATTGTGGAGTACAAGCGGTGTTCCATTGGCAGATTTCCGATCGCTCACAATCATGATGTGCGGCAAACTCCCACCAACGGTTACCGTAACAAGGTCACCAGGGAGGTAATCTTTCGCCACCTTTGTTGGGGAGAGACTCCAGCCTTTGCGTTTGAAGTAACATTGCAAATTGGGAACGCGACGATGATCAATATTTTTATCGGGTCGTTTTAAACCCCAATGTTGTGGATATTTGGGAAAATTCGCCTTCATATCCTCATGGACCAACCGTTGTAAGTCCATGGAACGCGCATCTCGAAGTGCGCGAATCACTACATCTGTACAGACACCTGTCGTACGCGTAAAATCACCATTTGGATAGTCTAATTTACGGTAACTCCCATCGTATTCCACCGTCACACCAATTTGGTTGCGTGCTGCGGTGACAATATCAACTGCAGACGTTTTTGCAAAGAGAGGAAGAAGGAGAACGATATTGAGAAACAGAAATGCTTTTTTCATCATACTTAAAACCTCGGCGATCTCTTACTTATGATTGAACTCATCCTCCTATTGTACCACCAAGTGCATCTGATTTCCAACACGTTGTCTGCTTTTAAATCTGTTTTCTAGCACTTTGTCTGCTTTTAAATCGAAATTTCAAAACTTTATCTACTTTTTTGAAAGATGAGCGCTTGCCTTCTTTACACACTCTTTCCAGTCAGTTTCCCCTGCGTTTCGCATTGGGATGACACTCCCCAGCAACCCCTCATTGACTTCGCCACGCCTCCCCTCCTCCTTTTTACGTTGCTTAAATCTTCCCAAAGAGCCCCCTCCTTCACCCGCATGATGAAGCATACAACACGAAGATTTCGCACAAAGGTGGGCGCATGTGTGCGCGTGCACTATGGTATAATGTAAGCATGAATATTGAAGAACAAGCTATACGTTACTTATTTCAGAGTGAACCAGAAACCGTTTTCTGCGTTCCTGCGATTATCAAAACCTTGGGGTTACGCGGTAAAGCCGCCAAGCGCCTGCCCTCTTTGTTGCGTGAGATGGTGCGGAGTGGCGAATTAATCGAAAAGCGTCGAGGGTATTATCGTGCTGGTGTGGGTGTTGGGTCATTAACGGGCACGTTGCGTTTGACGCGCAGTGGTGCTGGCGTGGTGACCGATGACACGACTGGGCAGCAAGTCTTTGTGGAGAGTCACGATGTGGGCCGCGCAATTCATGGCGACCGTGTCACCGTTTCTTACCGCAAGGGTGGCCGAACGGATCCTGTGGGAATTATTCGTTCGATTGATGAGTCTGCGGTACGTGATGTGGTGGGTACAATCCGTCAAATTGGCGAAAAGACCTATGTCTCGCCCTTAAATCCTGTGTATCACAATGATTTTCTCCTCGCAGAGCCTGGTAATGCCAAGCCTGGCGACCGTGTCGTAGTGCGCGTCCAACGTGGCGATCGGCGCGATGACCAATTGGTGGCAACGCTTTTAGAAGTAATTGGACCAGAAGATAAGCCCTCTTTGGATACGTTAGCCATCCTCCGCCAGTATGAATTGCCTGAAGCATTCCCTGCAGAGGTGGTTGCCGAGGCGGAACAAGTTGCCGCACGTTTGAGCGACCCGGGGCCGCGTGAAGATTTGCGCGACCGCTTTATCCTGACCATCGACCCCGCTTCTGCGCGCGACTTTGACGATGCGATTAGTTTGGAACAAGATGCTGAAGGCAATCGCGTCCTTGGCGTTCATATCGCAGATGTCAGCCACTTTGTGCAGAAGGATAGCCTCCTTGATCGCGAAGCCTATCGTCGCAATCGCAGTGTCTATTTGATTGACAAAGTGGTGCCGATGCTTCCGGAGCAACTCTCCAATAGCATCTGCTCATTGATGCCCGGCGAGGATCGCCTCACCTTCTCGGTATTTATCACCTATGATGCCAATGCTAAGGTCTTAAAGAGTCGTTTCGCCAAAACGATTATTCGTTCTTCCCAACGCTTAGCCTATGAGGAAGCGATTGCCCTCTTGGAAGATCGCCCCGTGACGCCTGTATGTGGGCCGCTTGATCCACGCACTACGCCGATGTTGAAGGCGACACTTGAGCTCACTCGCCAACTGAAGAAGTTGCGCGAGCGCAATGCGGCACTTGAGATGGCCTCTCAGGAGGTGGACATCATTTTGGATAGTGAAGGTCGCATGACAGGCATTCATGCAGCCTCCAATGACGAGTCGCATCAGTTGATTGAGTGTTGCATGGTGGCAGCGAATGAGGCTGTGGCCAAGGCATTAATCACAAATCAGATTCCCATCTTAAATCGTTTCCATGAGTCGCCTGATGAGGAAAAGATTGCCAAGGTGGAATTGGAACTGCGCAAGCTTGGCATTCGCCCACGTAATCTGCGCGAACCCAAGGAATTGGCCGCGCTCTTGAAGAACACGGCTGATCATCCGCTCAAGTACCACATCCACGCATTGGTGTTGCGTGCGATGCGTCGTGCGCTCTACTCGGCGAAGCAACATGGCCACTTCGGTTTAGCGTTAACGTACTACGCACACTTCACCTCGCCAATCCGTCGTTATCCAGACCTCGTATTGCATCGTCAATTAGCGGGGTATCTCTGCGGAGGCGTTTCTGGTGGACGCGTGGGGCAAGCATGGTTGGACCGCGCCGCAGCCTATGCGACCGAACGTGAAATGGTGGCCGACGAAGCCGAACGCGCCCTCACAGAAATTAAGAAGTATCGCTTCTTACAGCAACAACTCGATGACCGCAAACCCGTCACCTACGATGCCGTTGTTGTCTCGGTTAAGAACTACGGCTTCTTCGTGGACGTCATTGACTTGCAAGTCTCTGGCATGGTGCACATCTCTGGCATCTCCAAGCAATTTGTCAATTTCAACCCCACCACCGAAACCTTAAACGCAGGTAAATTGGAAATCAAGGCTGGCATGCAGCTCCAGGTCTTCATCGCCAAGGTTGACTTCCCCGCGCGTCGTCTGGACTTTGCCTATGTGCAAGGGTCCGCAAAGGATGTTTGGAATGGTGGTCGCCACGCAGAAGAGACGCGTAAAGCGGCCATCGCAAAGACGCGCGGTCGCAAGAGCGCACGTGGTAAAGGCCCGGGACGTTTTCGCAACAACGCCACCACCCCCAATACGCCAAAACCCTTCGGTAAGAGAAAGCGCGACAAATGAGACGCGCCTCCTACCACAACCACACCTGCTTCAGTGACGGAGCGGATGCGCCAGAAGTCTTTTTGACCCATGCCGAAGCGGCAGGATTAAGCGTATTAGGCTTTTCCGACCACTACTACAAAGCCTCGCCGGATGCCACCGAAGCACCCGAGTGGGCGCTCCAACTTGATGCCGTAGATCGTTACTTTGAGACGATTTATGAACTCAAAGCGCGTAGCACTCAGATTGAAATCAAGGCTGGCCTTGAATTTGACTGGTTGGATGGCTCTGCGACATGGTTAGCGCCCTTAGCACAAGATGCACGATTGGACTACACAATCGGTTCCGTTCACTTCGTTGGGCAAGATAGCATTGACCTTACACGTTACTATTGGGAACGTCTAACAGTTGATGAAATCAATGCCGTGGTGCGCCGCTATTGGCAAACCCTTCGCGATATGGCATCAAGCCACCTCTTTGATATCGCAGGTCATCTTGACCTCTACAAGAAGTTCGGCTTCTATCCCACCGACGACATGAGCGATGTTATCACCGAGGCGTTAGACGCAATTCATGATGCAGATATGGCGATTGAGCTCAACACCGCGGGATGGCGAAAGGATTGTAAAGCCTGCTATCCGACCGATGATCTGCTCATTGCTTGCCGCAAACGTAATATCCCAATTGTGGTCTCCTCTGATGCCCACCAAGCGCATCTTGTGGCGGCAGACTTCAATCGTGCCTATGACATTCTTTCCCGTGTGGGCTATACCGAGCTTGCACACTTTACCCAACGCGAGCGGACGCTTGAGCCCCTCGCCCGTTAACCTCTTTTTGTTCTCAATCTCAAGGTTTTCCTATGCTTGACTCCCTTTTTACCTCCCCCTACTTCCTCTGGCCGGTCTCGATTATTCTCGCGATTTTCCTCTTTAGTTTAGCCGTTTTTATCCACGAATTCGGCCACTTCATTGCAGCTCGCTTATTGGGACTGAAGGCTGACGTCTTCTCTATTGGCTTTGGGCCCGCATTGTGGAAACGCACTGTAGGCGAGACGGAGCTCCGCATCTCAATGATTCCCTTCGGTGGTTATGTCTCCCTTCCGCAGCTTGACCCTGAAGGCATGAAGCAAATCCAGGGTGACCATGGTGAAACCCTTCCGCCGGCCGCCCCATGGAAACGCATTATTGTTGCCGTCGCAGGTCCGCTCGGCAACATCGTGCTTGCTCTCTTCTGTGCGACGATGATTGCGTGGTTTGCCCCAGAAGATGCCACGGGAGGCTCCACTGAAGTGGGCTATGTTGTCAAGGATACTGCGGGATGGAAGGCCGGTTTGCGCCGAGGTGACACCATTTTGGCGGTCAACGAAGAGCCCGTCAACTCTTGGAGTGGATTCTTAACCGAATGTTTCCTCTCTGGTGGCACCAATGACGTTGTGCGGATTACCTACCAACGCGGTGAGACGATTACCACCACTGACGCCGTCCTGGACACTCAGATTTCCGAAACTGAATCCATCTATGGCGTGGGCGGGTTGCAACCCGGACCTTTGGCAATGGGCTTTGCAGACATCATTGAAAACTCCCCCGCCGCACGTGCAGGTCTCAAAATCGGAGACATCGTCAACACCGTAAACGGCTTCAACCTTGAAACGCTTGAACAGCTCACCGATCCTTGGGATCCTACCGCACCCATCACTATGGAAATCCTGCGTGGTAATGAAACCTTTACGGTCACGGTGCAACCCGAAGTGATGCCTGACTTCGACTCCAAGCCGCGCATTGGCGTTTCATTAGCCCTCTTTGGAAAGGGACGTTTCCAGTGGATGACGGAACGTGGCATCTATGCACAATTGGAATCTGACATCATGGGAGTAGTGCGCGTATTGCGTGCATTAGCCACCCCAAAAACCGAAGGTGAACGCGGTCGCGCAGCAAAAGGTTTGGGTGGCCCACTCATGATTTTCGGGCTCTTCATTCGCGTCATTCAAACAGGACTCTGGGCAAGCCTTGGCTTTTTGCGTCTCATCTGCATGAACCTTGCATTGCTCAATCTCTTGCCGATTCCTGTTTTGGATGGTGGCCACACCCTTTTCGCGCTTTACGCCATCATTCGTCGTAAAGAACCGAGCGAACTGGTTGTGAAATGGGCAACTGGCGCCTTCGGCATCCTCCTCATCTGCATGATGATTTGGTTCCTCTTCTCTGACGTTCGTCGCTTCGTCCTTCAACTCTTCTAATTGGGAGTGCTCTATGAAACGCACTGAAACACGTCAGATTCACATTGGGAACGTGGCCATCGGTGGTGGCGCCCCAATCTCGGTTCAGACGATGGCAAATGTGCCCACGACTGATATCCCAGCCGTGCTCAACCAGATTTCGCGCGCCGCAGAATTAGGGTGCGACCTCTTTCGCGTTGCAGTACCCGACCAAGCCGCCGCCGATGCGCTCAAGACGCTCTGCGCCAAAAGCCCCCTCCCCCTCATTGCGGATATCCATTTTGACTATCGTTTAGCCATTGCGGCAGTGGAAGCGGGCATCTCGGCACTGCGCATTAACCCTGGCAATATCGGCAGTGCCGACCGTGTTAAGGCAGTCGTTGAGGCCGTTCGCCCCCGTCAGATCCCTATTCGCATCGGCGTTAATGGAGGCTCTTTGGAACGCGAACTCCTCGAAAAGTACGGTTCGGCCACCCCAGAGGCTTTGGTGGAAAGCGCACTTAAACACGTGGCGCTCTTGGAGGCATTAGACTATCGCGAGATTAAAATCTCCGTAAAAGCCTCCGATATCCCACGCACCGTGGCTGCTTATCGCCTCCTCTCCGAACGCGTCCCCTATCCTTTGCATCTCGGATTAACCGAAGCGGGCACCGTGCGTCGTGGCACCATCACCAGTGCGATTGCCCTCTCACGCCTTTTAGAGGACGGCATCGGTGACACCCTTCGCATCTCTTTGACTGCACCGATTGACGAAGAAGTGCGCGTGGGTGTTGAACTCCTGCGTGCCTGTGGCTTACGTGCACTTGGCGCATGGGTGACAAGTTGCCCCACTTGTGGCCGTACCAAGGTCGATGTTCAGGCCGCCGCAGAGCATATTTCGGACGTGTTAGAACAATTTTATCGCCAAAATCCCACTGCGAAACGTTTGCATATCGCCGTAATGGGATGCGTTGTCAATGGCCCTGGCGAAGCTCGTGAGGCTGACCTTGCCCTTTGTGGCGGTACAGGCACCTTCGCACTCTATCGAAAAGGCGAACATCTCGCCACGCTTCCTGCGACTGAAGCCGTTGAAACCCTCCTGCGTTTGCTCGCTGAAGAAGCGCAAAAGTAAGCTCTTTTTATGGAAAATCAACCCCCTTTGAATCAAAAAATCCTCGTTGTTGTCCCCACCTACAACGAAAAAGAAAATATTGAGGCCTTCGTCGCCGCAGTCAAGACCAACCTTCCTGGCGCCCATCTTCTAATCGTGGATGATAATTCACCCGACGGCACAGGGGTGATTGCTGATCAACTTGCCGCAACGGATTCCACCATTCATGTCTTGCATCGCACCCAAAAAGAGGGGCTGGGCAAGGCCTATGTGGAGGGTTTTCAATGGGCACTTCGCCACGAATATGACTTTATCATTCAGACGGATGCTGACTTCTCGCACGACCCGAAGGATTTACCGCGCCTGCTTGAAGCGGCTCAAACCGATGATTTAATCATTGGCTCGCGCTATAAGGGCGGGTGTCGCGTATTGAATTGGCCACTCCCACGTTTGATGTTGAGTTACGGCGCAGGGATTTATGTGCGCTTACTGACGCGACTCCCCGTAATGGATCCCACCGGCGGCTTTAAATGTTTCCGTCGCAACGTCCTTGCCTCAATTGAACTTGAACGTATCGCTGCCGAAGGGTATGGTTTCCAAATTGAAGTCACCCACTCGGCTTGGCGCAAGGGCTTTTCGATTAAAGAAATTCCCATCGTCTTTGCTGACCGTGTAGCAGGCACCTCAAAGATGTCCTTGGCCATTGCCAAGGAGGCGATTTTCTTGGTGCTTCGCCTCGCCTTTCGCCGAAAGTAGTCGCCCGAGACTGAACCCGCTCGACCCATTTTATTAAAGGAGTGCATCTGTTATGTTTACCATTGCCGTTCAAATCTCCGCCATCTTTGCAATGATTGGCATTGGCACCTTCGCCGCCAAACGTAAATGGTTCTCGGAAGACTTTTCGACCCAGCTCTCCTTACTATTGATTCGCGTCTTCTATCCCTCACTCCTCTTCTCAGCCATTCTACGAAAGTATACCCTCTCTGCGCTCGCAGAAGCATGGATTTTGCCCGTGGGCGCCGCGGGTATCATCTTCATTGGGTGGACAGCAGGGTGGGTTGCTAAGCGCACCTTACTTCGTCATGCTAAGGCGCCTACCCGTCGCGCCTTCCACTTCTCCTGCACGATGAACAACTACTCCTTCCTGCCAATCATGATTATCGCAGGGACGCCTTTGGGCGAGACAGGCGTTGCGATGGTTGCATTGACCACCATTGCCTCCGACACCTTAATGTGGACGCTTGGCTTCAAGACCTTTACGGGACAAAAGCTCAACTTCAAGACCTTGCCATCCATGCTCCTACGTCCGCCAGTTGCCGCCTTATTGCTCGCAGTACTCTGTTTAATCATCTTCCACTGCTTCGGGATTACCCCAGATGACCTCTTCGCTTGCCATCCGACCAAGGTCGCCCTCAATACGCTTTATACCTATCTCGGAGGAGCAACCATTCCGACTTGCGCCCTCGTCTGCGGCATGCGCTTAGCCCAACTCAAACCCGCAGGACTCTTCTGTTACCCACAAGTCCTCACCACCCTCCTTCGCATGATTGTCATCCCCGCCATTACGCTCACGCTCCTCATGCTCTTGCCATTGACCGAAGCGCAACGGCTTGTCTTCGGCATCATTGCATTGATGCCTGGCGTGATGGCGAGCGTCTCGATGGCAGAGGTCTATGGCGGTGACATTCCCTTCGTCTCCGCAATGGTCCTAAACACCCACGCGGTCTGCATTGTTACGGTTCCAATTGGTCTTTGGCTCTTGGGCGTCTGCTAAATCATCCATGCTAAAATGCGCCGTTCAAGCGCGGCGCTCGCCCAATAATCATTCTCATTCCACAACACACCTTAACCCCTCCAAGTGGGGGTGCATAGACCTTTCAATTCTTCTCCTTCTCCTTTTTTCTTTTCCGTTTTCGCTCCATATTTTGTTATCATATACATTACTTATGGAAAGGGTTTTATCATGAATACAATGTATGATCCCGATACACTCGCACGCTCTCATGCTTCCGACTTTGCAAAAGGATTAAATCGCATCTATAACTTCACCTATGGGTGGATGGCCGTAGGGCTTGCACTCTCTGGTGTGGTGGCCTACTTTGTGGCACAAGCCATTGAAGCAGGTTCCTTTGCGCCCTCGCGTGGCCTCTTCATGGCCTGTGGTATCGTTGAAATTCTCCTCGTACTCGGTCTTTCGGCGATGATTCACAAGCTTTCCTTGCCCGTGGCGGCATTAATCTTTGCTGCCTATTCGGCACTGAATGGCGTGACGCTCTCGATTATTTTCCTCGTCTACGAACTCTCCACCATTCAATCTGTCTTCTTTGTAAGTGCAGGAACCTTTGCAGGCGTCGCCCTCATTGGTTCGCTGACTAAGACGAACTTGAATACGGTCGGGCGCATCTGCATTATGGCTTTATGGGGGATTATCTTGGCCTCCTTCGTCAATATTTTCATGAAATCCGCAGGTCTTAATGCCGTTTTGACCTACATCGGCGTGGCGGTCTTTATTGGGTTGACCGCTTGGGACGCCCAAAAGGTGCGTATCCTTGCAGAAGAACAACACCGCATGGACGGCCAGACGGTGCGCCGTCTTGGGTTGCTTTGTGCCCTTGAACTCTACCTTGACTTTATCAACCTCTTCCTCTACATCTTGCGCCTTTTCGGCGGAAAGGGGCGCGACTAATGTTTCGTTCAACCCTAACACTCGCTCTTGTCACATTGATTTCCAGTGCCGTTTGCGCCGCTAAGGTGGGCGTGCAACTCTACGACATGTATCGCACTGAAGCGGTCTATTTGATGACTTCTGAAGAAGTGCGTACCTTGAAAGCCGACCTCTCTGAAGAAAAACGCGTCTTCAACAAGGCCTTCGCGAATGTCAAAAAGCAATGGACCAAAGATCAAACCGCAGCCCTAAAGGCTGGCAACAAGGACTATCCAAAATTTCCCACCAAGACCTTCATGTGGGTGCGCACGGCGAAGTTCAAGACCTTCTCCACCGATGATGCCGCCAATGAGTGGTATAGCAAGCAGAAGGGACGCTTAGATGGTGAAATGACTGCGAAAGCAAAAGCGGCAATGGATGCAATTAAGGCCGCCAAGGCTGGCGCTACGGCTGGTTACAAAGATCGCGATGACAAGAAAAAGCGTCGCCATGCAGAAAAGGCAGAAATGGCGGATGCCGCCAAGGAAAAGATTGGTGAATTGGTGGAAATCGAGATGGCTGCGTTGCTCAAGTACAATCGTCCCGTACCCAAACACTTCATCTATGACCCCGTGGCTGGCGCCGATAAGAATGTACAAAAGGACATGGACAAGCAGGATGAAGCCTTGAAGCAATATGAAAAGCGTAAGGCCGCCGCAGAAGCCGCAGAGGCAAATGGCGAAACTGCAACCCCTGCCTAATACACGTCGCTTCACGCCTCCCACTTTCATCCAATTTATTGATTTACTCATCCCTTAAAACTCCCCAACGGACCTTATGAATCCAGAACTTATTCCTATTCTTGACTGGCAGATTTCCAATCCGAATGCAACCGTTGAAACCTTTTTGAGCCGCCCCGCTTTCGATGAAAAAGCGGAAGCAGCCGCCTCAAAATGCCTTGCAGATATTCGCGCCCGTGGCTTAGATGCAGTCCTTGAAGCTTGTAAGACCTTTGACAATGCCGAAGTCACCCCAGAAAATATGTTGGTCACCGAGGCAGAACTCGATGCTGCTGAAGCGGCTTGCGACGAAACGGTTAAGCGTGCCATTGCCCAGGCCGCCGAACGCATTGACACCTTTGCGCGTGCAGGGCTGCGTCCAGACTGGACGATTCCCACACCACGTGGTGGCTCTTTGGGCGAACGTTTCCACCCAATGGATCGCGTGGGTGTTTACATCCCTGGCGGCACTGCTCCGCTCGCCTCCACCTCTTTGATGACCGTTGTCCTCGCAAAGGCAGCAGGTGTTAAGGAAATTGTGGCTTGCACCCCGTGCCGTAATGGCTTAGAGGTCTCCGCTCCGCTGTTGTACGCATTGCGCGTGGCGGGTGCAACAGAAATTTATCGTATCGGTGGTATCCAGTCCATTGGCTTGATGGCCTACGGCGCTGGCATCAAACCCGTTGAACTCATCGCAGGTCCTGGCAATGCCTATGTAACCGCAGCGAAGCGCCAGGTCTACGGCACCGTCGCCATTGACCAAGTAGCAGGCCCCTCGGAAATCTGCGTTCTTGCCGACAAGGCCGCCAAGGCAAAATGGGTTGCCGCCGACCTTCTCTCTCAAGCTGAACATGGCAGTGGCCTCGAAAAGAGCCTGCTCGTCACCGACAGTCGCGACTTCGCAGAAGCCGTTAAGGCTGAAGTGATTGCCCAGACCGCCGTTCGCAATCGTAAGGCGATTATCGAACGTATGGTTGAAAATGGTGGCATGCTCTTCGCCGTTGTGCCCGATTTGGCAACCGATGGCACCACGTTGTGCAACCGTTTTGCTGCGGAACACCTTGAACTCCAGACGGAAAATGCCGATGACCTCCTCCCCTTGATCAACTGCGCGGGCGCAGTCTTCGTTGGGTACTGGACGCCAGAGAGCGCCGGCGACTTCGTGGCGGGCCCTAGCCACGTTCTGCCCACTGGCGGCGCGGCACGTATGTTCAGCGGCTTAACGGCCGAAACCTTCCGCCGTCGTAGCTCCTTTGTTCGTTTTACGAAGGAAGATCTTGCCGAAACGCGAGAAGCAATTGAAACCTTTGGCATGTTGGAAGGCCTTGATGCCCACGCCTATGCCGCTACCGCGCGTTTTGAAGACTAACCGCCTCACCGCTGTTCAGGTGGCGAGATTCCTCCTTTGCCGCCCTGTTGCAGCCTGTCTTTCCGACAGGCTGTTTCCATAACCCCCTCACACTCCTATCCCATAACGGCCCTCACGCTTTCCCTTATGGCCCTTGATCTAACCGCACTTCGTGCAGCACTCTCGGAGAGTCGTCCAGTTGTCCTCACTGCGCCCCCCGGCACAGGTAAGACCACTACGATTCCACCTGCATTGCTTGCCGAACCATGGTTGGAAGGGAAAAAGATTATTGTCCTTGAACCGCGCCGTTTGGCGGCTCGTCGCGCAGCGCAATACATTGCCGAAACGTTGCACGAGTCCCCTGGCGAAACGGTGGGCTGGCAGGTACGTTTAGAACGTTGCGTGGGACCAAAGACACGCATTGAATTCCTGACTGAAGGTCTACTCGCACGTAAAATCCTTGAAGACCCCGAACTCTCCGATGTCGGTTTAATCATTTTTGACGAATTCCACGAACGTGCGCTACCCTTAGAGGTTGCCTTTGCGCTAACGAAAGAAGTACGCGAAGGCTTGCGACCCGACTTGCGTGTGCTGATTATGTCAGCCACCCTTCAACCCGACATCCTGCCTGACGCAGTCTTCATTGAAATCCCTGCGAAGACTTATCCCGTGGAGATTCAATGGGTTGGCCCCCTCTCACCATTAACGGCAATCCGCAAAGCACTCGCAGAAACTGAAGGTTCCATTTTGGTCTTCCTTCCTGGCGAGGGGGAGATTCGCGCGCTCGCAGAGGCGCTTCATGCGGAGTCGCTACCAAACACAGTCAAAATTGCACCACTTTATGCCGCATTGGACCGCCGAGAACAAGATGCCGCCGTGGCACCGCCGCGTCCTGGCGAACGCAAAATTGTCTTGGCCACCTCCATTGCAGAAAGCTCACTCACCATTGAAGGGGTGCGCGTAGTCATTGATACAGGCTTAGCACGCATCCCCCAATTCTCCTCACGCAATGGGCTAACGAAGTTAGTCACGCGCCAAATTCCTTTGGATCGCATTACCCAACGCACCGGTCGTGCGGGCCGCACCTGTCCTGGCGTCTGTTATCGCTTGTGGAACCAAGCGGAAGAGTTGACCTTCCCCAAGGTCTCCAAGCCTGAAATCTTAAGTGCAGACCTCTCACAAATCGCGTTACTCTGCGCAGAATGGGGCACCGCCGAACTCCCTTGGTTGACGCCACCACCTCCCTCTGCATGGCAAAAGGCATGGCAATTATTAATTGCTTTAGGCGCAGTTGATGCCGAACGGCGCATGACGCCATTAGGCCATCAGATGATTCGATTCCCTGTTCATCCCTCATTGGCGGCGATGATGCTTAAACTGCGCACGATTGATAAGGCTGGAGGAGCCTTGCTTGCAGCCATCTGCTCGGAGGGTGAACGCATTCCGTCATTGCGCACGCAACAAGATTTTCGCCGCGTTTTGGCCACCGTGTTGCAAGATCGTCCACGTGATATTTGGCAATTGGCGACCCGTTGGGCCGAGGGTTCTCCTGTGCCGCGTCTCTCCATTGATGAATTAGCCCCTTATCTACTCTGGGCTTTCCCGGGGCATCTAGCCAAACGGCGCAATACAGCGAGCGGACGTTATCTGCTCGCGGCGGGCTTCGGCGCCGTATTACCGTCAGACTCGCTGATGATTAACGCCGAGTGGCTCTTTGCGGTACGGATGAGTGATGGTGACGCAGAGGCCACGATTCGGTGGTGTTTCCCCTTAACCGAAGCCGACCTTTCGCGCCTAACCCCCGAGACGCGTACACGAATTGAATGGGATAAATCAACCAAACGCCTCATTGCCGCAGAGGAAGTTTGTTACGGCGAAATTGTCGTTAAGTCGCGTCCCTTAAAGTCGATTCCGCCAGAGTTACACCTTGAAGCAGAGCGTTGCCGCCTCCGTCACGAAGGGCTCCCATGGACACCCGCTGCGCACGCGCTCGCCGAACGAATCGCCTTCCTTCGTAAACACCTTCCCGAAGCGGGCTATCCCGCCCTTGAAACAGAAGACCTCATCAGTGAACTTGCCGCCGCTCCAGGTCTTTCGGTGCAGCAAGCCATCCTCAATTTGCTCTCCGCTTCTGGCCATACCCAACAAGAAATTGACCGTGAAGCCCCAACGAAATTCCGCGTCCCGAGTGGCTCAAATATGACCATTCATTATGACGCCGACCAACCCTACGTCGCCGTTAAAATCCAAGAGGTCTTCGGTCTTAAAGCCACCCCACGTCTTGCCCACGAAAAAGTGCCCATTCTGTTGCACTTACTCTCCCCTGCCCAACGTCCCGTCCAGGTCACCTCCGATCTCGCATCCTTCTGGGCAAATGGCTATGCCGTCGTTCGAAAAGATTTACGCGGACGCTATCCCAAGCACTATTGGCCCGAAGACCCCACCCAAGCAGAAGCCTCGCGCAAAACATTAAAGCCCAAATCCTAATCCTTTATTCACAGCTTCACACCCCTTTTTTACTCCAATCATCCTAAAAGGTTCATTATCATGTCCCTGCAAATCCCCGAAATCATCTCCCTCGCGAGCGCCTTTTACGGTTCCTCGGTCCTCTTTTCCGCCTTGGAATTAGATCTCTTCACTGCGATTGCGGAAAGCAACGACCCCACCGTTGAGGCTTTGGCCGACACCCTTTCAGTGGACACGCGCGGCTTGCGATTGCTTTTAGATGCCGCAGTCGCAACGGGGCTCCTCACTAAATCCGACCTCCGCTATGCGCTTACCCCTGCCACTCAAGCCACCCTCGTGCGGGGTGCGCCGCATGACTTGACCAAGGCAATCGCTTATAATCGTGATGTCTATCCTGCATGGGGGCGCCTTACTGAATTGGTCCGCACGGGAAAACCCGTTGAAGCGCCCCAAATTCACTTAGGAGATGACCCCGAACGCACGCGTCGATTCGCCCTCTCCATGCATGGTCGTGCCATGGGAATCGGGAAAGCCGTCGTGCCTGCGCTCAACCTTCCAAAGGGCGCCAAGGTCCTTGATCTCGCTGGGGGACCAGGCACCTATGCCCTTTTAATGGCGCAGAGCGACCCCGAACTCACCTGTGACACCTATGACCTGCCAGCCATTTCCGCAGTTGCAAAAGAGATTACTGCACCATGCGCAGACCGCATTACTTGTCATGCAGGTGACTATCACACCGACCTCTATCCAGAAAACACCTACGATGTCGTCACCCTCTTCGGGTGCTTACACCAGGAATCCCCCGAAGCAATCATTGATATTTTGACCCGCGCCACACGTGCATTAAAGCCTGGTGGCACCGTCTATGTGCTCGACTTAATGACGGGCCCCGACCACACCACACCACCCTTCTCTGCACTCTTTGCCGTTAACATGGCCCTTACCACCGATAATGGGTGGGTCTTCTCCACAGAAGAATTGCAAACATGGATGACCGCTGCAGGCCTCTCCCACTTTACCTGCGCTCCCATTCCACCACCGATGCCCCACTTCTTAGCCAAGGCAACACGCTAATACACGCCCCCTCGGTGATGAAAGTGGTGCTACTTTTGAAACTCACAGAAAAATAATTTTAACAAAATATACTTTTTTGTAGACTATTCAAGTACGATTTGTTATTATTACAACATCTTAAACAAACACATTAAGGAGTGAGACCATGACCTACGTTTGCCAAGTTTGCGGCTATGTTTACGACCCTGCAGAGAATGATGGGATTCCCTTCGAGCAGTTGCCCGAAGATTGGGTGTGCCCCACCTGTGGCGTTGGCAAAGGCGATTTCGCCGCTGCTTAAGTAAAAGCCGCTTAGCACAAACAAAAACAGCCGCGCGACTGCGCGTCTGTTTGCTTTTAGTGACTTGCGGAGAGATTACTCAGCGCGAATACGATCCCAAGCCTTAATGTACAAGATGTTGTTATCACCCAAGTCGGTCATTGTGGAACAACGTGCACGCACCTCTGCAGGGATATTGAAAGCAGGGTTATTGCGCAACTGTTCATCCACCAACTTCACGGCTTCCGTGTTCGGAGAGACATACATAATCTCATTCATATTCGCCGCAGAGACCTCCGGACGATACATAAAGTCAATGAACGCGTGGGCCAACTTCGGATTTGCACTATTTTTGTGAATGACGAAGTTATCAAAGGTGACGGTGGCACCTTCTTCCGGAATCACAAAGCGCACCGAAGGCTTTTCCATCGACACTTGAAGCATATCACCGCTATAGGTGTGGATTAAGAAGAATTCACCAGAAGCGAGTGCACGCTTCGCATCATCCACTTCGAACTTCGCGATGTTACCCTTCCACTTCTTCACGAGCTCAACTGCCGCATCAATCTGCGCAGGATCCACGGAGTTCACATCATAACCCAGCGTCCGCAGAGCGCAACCCATCACTTCACGTTGGTCATTCAACAAGGAAGAACGGCGATGGATATCCGCACGTTCAAACATGTGCCACGTCGGCTGAAAATCCTTCACGCGCTCGGTATCGTAACCAATACCCGAGAAACTCACGAAGTACGGCACCGAATAGGTCATTGCCGCATCCAAGGAGAGCGGTGCATAGGTGTTGTCAAAGTTCTGCTTCACGGTGGGGAGCTGCGCCAAATCAATCTCTTGCAACATACCCTGCGCGTACATCAACTTTGCCATGTAAGACGACGGCACGAGGATGTCATATCCACTTGCGCCCGCCTTCAACTTCGCATACATCGCCTCATTCGAGTCAAAGACGTCCATCTGCACTTCGCAATTAAACTCTTTCTCAAACTGACGAACCACATCTTCAGAGAGATAATCACCCCAGTTATAGATGTAAAGCGTCTCTTTGGGTTCACCACAAGCAGTCAAAAAGACGAGCGGAGCAAGTAAAGCCGCCATCACGGTTGCACGGAAAAAGGTTTTCTGTTTCACTTTTTCAGACCTTTCTTATCAGTTAAGAGGCGCTGGGTAACAAATACCAGCACAAATGTCATCAAGAGGAAGATGACCGACAACGCATTGATTACAGCCGGCGTGCCACGGCGCATCGCGCTCTGAATGTAGATGGGCAATGTCGTATCGCCTGCCCCCTTCACGAAGAACGTGATGACAAAATCGTCAATAGAAAGTGTAAATGAGAAGAGCGCACCTGCAATAATACCAGGCGAAATAATCGGCAGCGTCACACGGAAGAAGGTGTACAAACCGCTCGCGCCCAAGTCTTGCGCCGCCTCAATGACCGAACGGTCAAATTCTTGCAAGCGCCCCAACACCACCATTGTCACATAACTCAAACAGAAGGTAATGTGGGCAATGACAATCGTCGTCATCCCCAGCCCCATCTCAATGCCAAAGGTGCGTCGCATCCATTCGCCAAAGGTCGAGAGCACAATCTCAAAGAGAAGGAGCAACCCAATCCCTTGCAAAATATCTGGCACCACCAAAGGTGTGTAAACCAAAGCAGAATAGACCCCCTTCAGCTTATTCTTGCTTCGATGAAGCGCTAAAGCCGCCAACGTCCCCAATAGGGTCGCAAAGAAGGTCGCAATCAACGCAATGACTAATGTATTTACGAGCGCATCCCAAATTGCATTATCCTGAAAGAGGCGTTCATACCACTTCAGCGAGAATCCAGTCCATGCACCACCATACTTACTGGCATTGAAGGAAGCCACCGCCACGACAATCAATGGTGTGTAGAGAAACACCAAAGTCAACATCGTCATAAAGAACGGGAATCGGCTCCTATGAGTATAACTACGCATCGGCCACCTCCGCATTTGCCTTGCGGCTCTTCAATTTGCGAATCCAGACCGTGCCAATCAAAGGCAAGAAAACTGCCATCATTAAGAGTGCCGAAAGCGCACTTGCATGGGGCAGGTTACGGTCATTAAAGACACGTTGCGCAATCTTATCCCCGACCAATTCACTCGTAGGTCCACCCACCAAGTCGGGAATCAAATACGCACCAAATGCAGGGATCAACACCACCATCACGGCCGTCCACACACCTTTGGCAATCCCAGGAAAAAAGACCTTACGGAAGCCATAGAAGGAGCTTGCGCCCAAATCCTTTGCCGCATCCAAAAGCGAAAAATCAAATTTTTCCGCCACTGCATAGATGGGTAAGACTGCAAAGGGAATGTACGTGTAAATCATCACCGTCAGCACGGCCCACTGATTGTAAAGCAATACCGTTGATTCATCGGCCAACCCAATCAGCACGAGCAAATGCTTAAACACGCCATCCGAGTGCAAAAAAACGCGCCATGCATAAATGCGAATCAAGAAGTTCGTCCAGAACGGTACGATAATCAGCATTAAAAAGACGTTACGCAATTGCGATGACATACGCGAAAGGCAATAACTAATCGGAATCGCCACCGCAATGCACACCGCCGTTGCGACAATGCCCAACCAAAAGGTTCGCCAAATAATCAGCGGATAGTTTGGATTTCCCAATTCACACAACGTGCTTAACGTCCATCCCGCCCCAATACCACCTGCAGAATCCACAGGCTTAAAGGCCAAAAGAAAGACAATCAATACCGGAAGTGCATAGAAAATCAGCAACCAAACGAACGTTGGCAAGCCGACAAAAAAGTTGGATGCTTTTTTAAACCACATGCGTCAGCACCTTCACTTAACAGGCGGATAAAGCTTAACCCTTTTAGGGCGTTGTTCCAGAAAACGTAGACGCCGTCGCACCTTCAGCTGCAGTGGCATTTGCCACCTCATCCGCATCAGATGGAGTGGCCGACACTTCTTCCGTATCGGGCAGCAACAGGAGATTTTCATCTGCTTCTGCATAGCGGTCAAGCATGTAAGCATTATCTGCTTCAAAGCGCAACCACACATCGTCGCCCCAAGTGATTCGACGTTCATCGAGCGCATAACCGTAGTGTTGCTTCACCACCGCCACACGCCAATCATTGACGCGCACCCAATAACGCGTATGAGCGCCCAAATAAACCACATCCTCCACCTTGCCCTGAAGCAAGTTGGTATTCGGCTTGATGTTTTCAGGCTTATCCAAGGAAATCATGAACTTTTCAGGGCGAATGCTGATATGTACACTACCGCCCTCACGGATCTTCTTATCGTTGTAAAGACGCAACGTCGGGAAATCCTCGATTTCCAAATCGCAGTAATCCCCTTCCACACGACGCACCGTGCCAGGGAAGAAGTTTGTATCACCGATGAAGGCCGCCACAAAACTCGTCTTCGGCGCTTCATACAACTCCGGAGGCGTGCCAATCTGCTCCACATGCCCCCCTCGCAATACCGCGATATGATCGCTGATACTCATTGCTTCCTGTTGGTCATGCGTCACGAAAAGGAAGGTAATTCCCACGTCATCATGCAACGCATCCAACTCAATCAACATCCGCTGACGCAATTTCAAGTCAAGCGCGGCGAGCGGTTCGTCCAAGAGCAACACCTTAGGACGATTAATCAATGCACGGGCAATCGCCACACGCTGACGCTGACCACCCGAAAGCTGTCCAGGCTTACGATCCTCAAAGCCTGCCAACTGCACCAAATCCAAATAACGTGGCACCGCTTCTGCGATTCGCTTCGCGTCCATTCCGGCCGTCTTCAAACCAAATGCCACATTTTCCCATACACTCATATGCGGAAACAATGCGTAGTTTTGGAAGACTGTACGCACTTCACGGCGATTCGGTGGCAAATCCGTAATATCCACGCCATCCAAAATCACACGCCCAGAATCAGGTCGCTCAAAACCACCGCAAATACGCAGCAAAGTCGTCTTGCCACATCCACTCGGGCCCAGCAAGGAGAAGACCTCTCCCGCTCCAATCGAAAGTGTCACATTATCCAAAACGGTATTATCGCCATACCGCTTAGTGATATTCTCAAAACGCAGGATTTCCATCGTCCGGAACTCGCTCCTGTTAGAAATGAAAACGCACCCGTAATAAAGAGACCATCTCCCTACTACAAAGCACAAATCATAACATAATTAGCCCCATAAAAACGAATAAAATCGCATCTCCATAAATAAAAATATAAATAAAAAATTACCCCACCTTTTTTTCACCCATTTTTTCAACACTAAAACACCCTCAAACCCCGTTAAATAAGCACTTTTAGCGAGCGTCCTCTTCCGCCCAAGAGTTACCTTTTATTTTTCAGAAAATTACACATGCTCATGCCAACCGCAACCGATTCATTTAGAATCCCTCTATTTGAGCCCCTCGCGCTACAAATTTTCTCGTTATGTGCCCCCACCCTCACCCCACGCGCTGCTTGTCACCATCCCCCTAGACTCTCCTTATCCCACGCATAGCGTGTGTCAGTAGGAGCGCGTGCGCTCCGCCCGTTCATCGGCTTTAGCCGTGGCAAGGCTTTTCAAAAATAATTACAGTAATAATTACAACCTCTTCTTCCCACACACACTAAAAGTGTAGCAAAGTCTTTCACGATTGTCAAATCGTCATTTAAGGCCCCTCTAAAATATCGCAAAAAAGGCTCAAAATTTGCCCTTCAAAACAAGCGAAATTGCAACTCAATTTCGCTTGTTTTACTCCCCCAATTTCGCTAGTATTGGGATCCAATTTCGCTAATATTGACCCAAATTTTCTGAAGACCTCCCCTAAAAACGGGTAAATTGTTGATAACTTTTCCTCCCCTCACCGCCCCATTTTTTCGCAAGGAAGCCGCTGTAGCGGAGTTGATTGACCCCATTTTTTGCACTATCTCTTTTTCCCTAAAGGAGTTATGCATTTTAAGCAACCGTTTGATTTTCGCCTTAAAAATCGCCACCTAGCCGAAAATTTTTTAGAAAACTGCGTCAAAAAACTTGCATTGTTGATAACTTGTTGATAACTCAAAAAAAGTTTTCAACAGGCGAAAAATCGTTAAAATTTTCGAAAAAATGAACTTTTCGCGCAGGCGATTTTGGAGCAAAAAAACAATTTAGCGACAAACACTTCACAAGGAAAATTTCCCCACGGATTTGCACAAACTAGCAAGCAGATAGAGGAACAATCCTCACAGAAGAAGATACCCCACGACATTGAAGAAACTGTAAGCGCATAGAGAAAGACAAGTCTTTTCACACCCTCACGAAGGCACGTAGCGCACGCAAATAACGTCCATCAATAGCCTACGAATTTCCTGCAGTTGCAGTCTTACGAAGGCATGTAGTGCACGCAAATAAAGCGTACATTATTAAATATTGAAGGGAATTAAGAGAGGAATTCTCCTCCGTTTTAGCTCTCCTGCCCCTGTCTATTCGCATTTTACCCAATAAATTTTCAATTTATCACCGATTTATTTAGTCTGACGTATTGACTTCTACCCCTTGAAAATGGGATAATAGTAATGTTTTAGACTTCAATTGTGCCAACACGATTTAGCCGAAAGGAAACTGTATATGGCCAAGACCGAAAAGAAGACCGTCCGTTTCGTCGATACGACGTTACGCGATGCCCACCAGTCTTTGTGGGCGACACGTATGCGCACCAAGGATATCCTTGGCATTCTGGAAGCCGTGGATGACGCTGGTTTCTACGCGATTGAATGTTGGGGCGGTGCGACGTTCGACGTCTGCATGCGCTTCCTCCGTGAAGATCCGTGGGAACGCCTGCGCCAGATTAAGGCGGTTTGCAAGAAGACTCCGCTCCAGATGTTGTTGCGCGGTCAGAACTGCTTGGGTTACAAGCACTACCCGGATGACGTGTTGGATCGTTGCGTGGCAAAAATGTGCGAAAACGGCATGGACATCTTCCGTTGCTTCGACGCACTCAATGACGTGCGCAACCTTGAAGCTGCTATCAAGGCAGTGAAGAAGTACGGCGGTCACGCTCAGGGTACGATTTGCTACACCTTCTCTCCCGTGCACACCGTGGCTAACTATGTGAAGTTCGCCAAGGAACAGGTGCAGCTCGGCATTGACTCGCTCGCCATTAAGGATATGGCTGGCATCTTGACGCCCTCTGCAGCCCGCGAACTCGTGACCGGCCTCAAGAAGGCGCTCCCCGACCTCCCCATCGAAGTGCACTCGCACATGACCTCTGGCATGGCCCCTGCAATGTACATGGCCGCAGTGGAAGCAGGCGCTGGCGCAATTGACTGCGCTGTTGCAACGCTCTCTGGCTTCTCCTCCCAGCCTGCACACGGCACGATGCACGCCATCTTCGAAGGTCTCGGTTATGAAACCGGCATCAAGACCGACCGCATCACCGAAATCGACAACTACTTCAAGGCCCTCAAGCCCGAACGTGCGCTCCAGGCAAATGCTGATGCAGAAGCCGTGGACGTGCAGGTGCTTCTCCACCACATCCCTGGTGGCATGATTTCCAACACCCGTAGCCAGTTGGCTCAGCAGGATGCTTTAGATCGCTTGCCCGAAGTGTTGGAAGAACTTCCTCGCGTGCGTAAGGATATGGGTTATCCTCCCTTGGTCACGCCGACCTCCCAGATTATGGGTGTGCAGGCAGTGCTCAACGTGCTCGGCGGTGAACGCTATGGCATGGTTTCCAACGAAACCAAGCAGTACGTCAAGGGTTACTACGGTCGCAGCCCCGCTCCCGTGGACAAGGCACTCGAAAAGAAGATTCTCGCTGGCGAAAAGAAGATCACCTGCCGTCCGGCAGACTTGCTTGAACCTGGCTTGCCTCAGGCTGCTAAGGAGCTCGATCCCAAGTTGATCCAGACCGAAGAAGACATCCTCTCTTACTGCATGTTCCCCGCTGTGGCGCTCGACTACTTCCAGTGGCGTGCTAAGCCCGAAGGTGAACGTGACCCGATTCCTGCCGACTCCGAAATGACCATCGCGAAGGCCGTTGCTAAGGCTGAAGAAGCTAAGGCCGCTCCCGCTCCTGCACCTTTAGGCGCAGATGATGCGAAGTTCGCTGTCATTGGTAAGCAGTTCGTGGCCCTCTTCGGCTCCCTCGGTGGCAACATCAAGGTGGACGCCTCTGCACTCGCAGCCGTCCCGACGACCGATGCCGCAGCCGCACCCGCCGCAGAAGCTGCTCCTGCCGCAGCCGCCGCACCCAAGAAGACCTTGAATGCTACGCTCACCGGCACCTTCTACCGTTCTGACGCCCCTGGCAAGCCGAACATGGTGGAAGAAGGCGCTAACGTGAAGGCTGGCGACCCGGTCTGCGTGTTGGAAGCTATGAAGCTCTTCAACCCGGTGAAGGCACCTGAAAACTGCAAGATTATCCGCTTCCTCGTGCAGCCCGGCGAGAACGTCTCCAAGGGCAGCCCGATTGCAGAAATCGAATAATCATTCCACCAGTCGCTGCGGCATCCGCCGTGGCGACTGGTTTGTCAGACATCCGTTGCGCGCATTGTGCGGAACGGATGTTATGGCAAGAATTAACCCTTGCCAATGTGCCATTGACACCCACCTTTTGGCGTCAATGCACCTTAAACAAAAACCTTTTTATCGCATCCTTTGCGATGAAATTGGTTTCAAAAACACCTTTTACTTCCTTGCACCCCCGACCTCTTCTCCGGAGCCTTCTATGTCAAAGAAGAACAAGCAACTAAACAACACCTCCCCTTACGGACAAGAGTGGTTTGATAAAGAATATACTGCAAAGGAAGTCTACAAAAGACTGTGGGGCTTTGCGCGTCGTTATAAAGGCCTCATTTTTACTGGTGCATTTCTCGGCATGGTCACCGGTGGTGCTTGGGCACCCATCTTTTCTGTTGTGCAGCCGATGATTAACGGGATGCAAACGGCCTCCGCTCAGACACAAACTGAAACCACGACCAACCTCCCTGCCCCCACCGCAACGATTGAAACACCCGCTCCTGGAACTGACGTTGCCACCCCTTCCGCAGAGCCACAGCAGAAGCTCTCCAAGTTGGAACGACAGAGCAAAAAAGAATCTGAAAAATATCAAAAATATCTTGATCTCATTGAAGAACAGCTTGCCAAAATCGGCATTACAGGCCCTAGTGCGACATTGATGGTCTTTGCTTTGGTGGCGGCACTCGCCATCTCCCTCAAGATGACCACGCAGTATTTGAACCAGTACTACCTTACCAAGGCGGGCATGAAGGTGGTGATGGACGTGCGTAACGCCATGTTCAAACACCTTCAGGAGCAATCGCTTGCGTTTCATGGTCGTGCAGACGTAGGCCGTCTGATGAGTCGTGCGACTGGCGACCCCGAAATCATTCGCACCTTAATTAGCCAGACGATGAGCGACCTCTGCCGTGCACCCTTTGAAATCTTAACGGCAGTCCTCTTCATCTGCTTCTTCGCAATCAAAAATGACATGATTTCCTTGCTTTTGGTTGCAATCATCGGCTTCCCGGTCTGCATGTTACCCATTGTTTGGATTGGTAAGCAAATCCGCACATGGTCAAAGCGCTTGATGGGTCAAACGGCAGGCATTACCTCGCGTTTCCATGAAAACCTCACCTGCATCAAGATAGTCAAGGCCTACCATACTGAAAAGAGCGAAACGGCTAAATACGAAGACTACAACCTCCGTGCATTCAAGATTTGTATGCGCGCTACCCGTTGGAGCATCTTGGTCACCCCCTTAACCGAAACCGTTGCCTTCTTGTTGGCTACGATTTTCGTGGCCTACTGCCTCTCCACGGGTCACGGTCTCTCCGAAATTATCCCCTTGATTCCGCCCTTCTTGATTCTCTACAAGCCGATGAAGCAGTTGGGCCGTCTCCAGGTGGCACTTGAAAATGGACGTGCAGCCCTTCAGCGTATCTTCTCCCTGCTTGACGTCCATGAAGAACTTCAGGAAAAGCCTGACGCACAAACGTTGACCGAATTCAAGGAAGCACTCGTCTTTGATGACGTTTCGTTCGGTTATGACTCGAAGAAGGAAGATATCATCAAGCATGCCTCCTTCACGATTAAGCCTGGACAGATGTATGCCGTCGTGGGCTCCACGGGTAGCGGTAAGAGCACCCTTGCCAACCTCTTGGCGCGTTTCTATGACGTCACTAATGGTAAGATTACGATTGATGGGCACGACTTGCGCGACTATCGCATCGCAGATCTCCGCAACATCATCGGCGCCGTGACCCAAGAAGCCTTGTTGTTCAATGCCACCATCGCAGAAAACATTGCCTATGGCACACCGAATGCCACCCAGGAAGCGATTGAAGCAGCGGCGAAACTCGCAAATGCGCACGATTTCATTGTGGCACATCCAGAAGGTTACCAACGCATCGCGGGTGAAAAAGGCTTTGTTTTAAGTGGTGGCGAACGTCAGCGTGTGGCCATCGCTCGCGCAATTTTGCGCAATCCGCCTATCTTGATTTTGGACGAAGCCACCAGTGCGCTTGATACGGTTACCGAACAACAAGTTCAAGCGGCGATCAACAATTTGATGAAGAATCGCACCACGTTTGCAATCGCGCATCGTCTTTCGACGATTCGCCAAGCGGACTGCATTCTTGTTTTGGATCACGGCACCATTGTGGAACGTGGCACACACGATGAGCTCTATGCTCAAAATGGTGTCTATCGCAAACTCTGCGACATCCAGAACCAACAGGCTTAATAACGACACTGTCGTGCAATTATTCGCCGATTACGTGATTGTTTCACCACACACCAAAGGTTGTTATGAACTCTTTTAACACAACGACATGTGCGCTCCTTGCGACCGTTTTCTCGACAGGCGTTTTATTGGCAGCAGACCCTGCAACGCCCGCCACCGAACAGGTCGCACAGATTACCTCTGCCGCAACAACGCAGTGGCCCTGCCAACCTGAACCCGTAAAGTTGCCCCACGGTTTTGACCCCAACCGCATCTATTTGGGTGCCCGCCCCTCTTTGTTGCCCGACGGCTCAAAGTTTTTGTTTGAGTGGTGCGATGCGATTTGGATTGCCCCCACCCAAGGTGGCACGGCAAAGGTGCTCCAACACACCACGGGCCGTGACACATGGCCTATCGTCTCCAACGACGGTAAGCGCTTCTGCTTCCAGTCTAATCGCTCTGGCGGTTGGCACGTCTTTGTGGCCGACATTAAAGAGGGTGCGGAGGCTCGTCAGGTCGGCTTCAACTCTGAGGCTGAACGCCCCTATGGTTGGTCCAACGATGACTCCGAATTGCTCTGCTTCGTTGTCCGCGATGACGAAGGTTCAGTCTTTGACATTGGCCGTTTAGCATGGATTCCCGTCAATGAACGCGCCGCCGAACGTCGCATCTTTGACGCCCCGGGGTCTGAGCCCTCCCTCTCACCTGATGGTCGTTACCTCTTGTTCACCCAAGAAGGTGAAGACCTTTATCGTAAGGGTACCACGGGCGAAAACGTCTCTCGTATTTGGTGTTATGACACCCAAACAGGGGGCTTCACACTCGTCGTAAAGCATGACACTGAAAGCCGCACGCCCATCTGGGCACCCGATGGCCAGGGCTTCTACTATGTCGGTGGTCAAGATGGCACGCTCAACATTTGGTACCACGCCTTCCCCGGCACGGAAGAACGTCAAATCACCTTCTTCCGCGGCGATAGTATCATCCACCCCACCCTCTCCAAGGACGGCAAGACCATGGTTTTCCGTCAGGGTTTTGATTTCTGGTCCATCAATCCCGAAGAAGGTGGCACCCCTCAGCGCATCTTGCTCACGCCTGAAGATACAGGTCTTGCTCGTGCAAAGACACGCCGTCGCCACTATGACACCATTTGGAACAATGACCGTGCAGGTGGCCTCACGGCAACCAGTGGTGGTCTTGAATTAGCCTTCACGACAGGCGGTGACCTCTATGTGATGGATACCGTCTTACGCGAGCCGCACCTTGTGTATGGTAGCTCGCGCACCCATGAACGTGACTGCGTCTTCTCGAAGGACGGTTCTCGCCTCTACTTCCTCTCGGATCGTGGTGATAGCATCGTGCTGTTGATGGCTGAAAAAGTTCGCCCACAGCACTTCTGGTGGGAAAACTCCGAATTTAAGATTCGCGAACTCGCGGGTGGCTCTGCACGTCGCTCATTGCTCTCCCTCTCCCCTGACGGGACGAAACTCGCTTGGGTGGAAGCAGGTAGCACACTCGTCATTGCCGATACCGAAGGCAACACCCTTCGTCGTCTTCCTCCTCAAAAGAGCATCAACTCTTATGACTGGTCCCCCGATGGTCGCTGGATGGTGACCGCGATGGAAGACGATTATGCCAATAATGACATTTGGTTGGTCCCCTTGGAAGAATTTCCTGGCGCCAAACTTTACAACGTCTCCAGAAGCTTCACATGGGATGGCAGCCCCTCTTGGTCGCCTGACGGTAAGCTACTCGTTTGGAATGGCCAGCGTGTTGGTTCGGGTTCGGCCCTCTTCTACGTGTGGTTGAATCGTAGCGATGAAGAATCCTTGAAAACCGAAGCCTATCGTAAGGCTATTGAACACATGGGACTCCGTTTGCAGGACCGCCCGGAAGCAACAGCCGTCCTACTCGGTTCTACCGCTGTTGCCACACCTGACCCACATAGTCCGAATGCAGACGCAGACATTCTTGCGAAGAAGCAAGAAGGCAACTATGTCGTCGTTGACCTTGATGGGCTCCATGAGCGCGTCCACGCCACCCCCATCCCCGCACTTGGTAATCCTTGCTTCGCTCCGAACTCTCGTCGTATCCTCTTCCCCGCAACAATTAATGGTCGCCCGGGCACATATGAAGTTACAATTCCGAACAACATGAAACCCACCTTCCTGCGTGATCGTTGGGGGTACCCATTGGGTTGGTTCGGACGTGACAAGGATCCGCTCCGCGCAGATAAACTCCTCATGCTGACCGCCGATTACAAGATTGGTACACTTGATGAAACCTATCCTTTCATGGTTTATCAAGAAATGAACTTACAGGACTACCATGAACTCGGCTTTATGATGGCCTGGGGCCTCTTGCGCGATAACTACTATGACTCCAACTTCCACGGTGCTGACTGGAATGCCATTCGTGACAAGTATCAAGCGCCCGCGCGTTTCGCCCCTTCACGTTCGGTTTATGAACGCATCTTCAATGCACTCAATGGCGAATTGAACTCCTCCCACCTTGGCTTCTATGGCAATGCCACCTCCAATAAAGAATGGGGTGCAGACAAGCCCTTCAACTCGTGGGAACCCGTCACCTCGCATTTGGGCATTATCTTCGATCAGGCCTACTCTGGCGAACAGGGGTGGATGGTTAAGAAGGTTATCCCCGGTGGTCCTGCAGACTCTGAGCAGATTAACATTCGCCCTGGCGACTTGATTGTCAGCATTGATGGCAAGCCGATTCGCAATGGCATTGACCCGACGCTCTTGCTCAATGGTCCGAAGCCCGGCAAGTTCATCCTTGAAGTGCGCTCGAATGATCGTGTTCGTAAGGTTTACTTAGAAGCGATTACCTATGCAGATGCGCGTACACTTGTTCAAAAGGCAATGTATGCAAATCGCCGTGACTATGTCCATCGTCGTTCTGGTGGCGCATTTGGCTACATCAACATCGCCCAAATGAACAACGATGAATACAACCGCTTCGAGCGTGAAATCTTCGCTGAAGGATTTGACAAAGATGGCATGGTAATCGACGTGCGTGATAACGTCGGTGGCTTCACGGCAGACAAGGTCTTGAACATCCTCGGCGTGCAGCGCCACTCTTGGTCTGTCGCCCGCTATGGTCGCCCCGCCTACCTTGCTAGCTATTGGGGTCGCCCGGTCTTTGACAAGCCCATCGTCGTGCTCTGCAACCAGAACACCGTCTCCAATGGTGAAATCTTCTCCCATGCAATCAAGCAACTCGGCCGCGGTAAGTTGGTCGGCGTACAGACCAATGGTGGCGTGATCGCCACACGCGATGGTCCGCTCTTAGACCTCGGCAATCTGCGCCAGGCCCACTACGGGTGGTACACGCTTGATGGCACTGACATGGAACTCCATGGCGCGCTTCCAGACGTTATTGTTGCCAATACGCCTGCTGACACCGCCGCTGGACGCGACCCGCAACTTGACGCAGCGATTGACACCTTACAGGAAGAAGTTAGCAAGGCTCAAGAAAACATCAAGCCGTTTGTGCCGAACACCTTCCAGTGGAATCACCGTCTCTAATGTAATCCCCATTCAATACTATGACTCGTACACTTCTACACGCAAAGCTTCATCATCTGCGCATCACACAGGCAGATTTGGAATATCTTGGATCGCTCACCATTGATGAAGATCTGATGGATGCCGTTGGCATCGTTACCTACGAAAAAATTCTCGTGGCCAACCTTGAAAATGGTGAACGTCTTGAAACGTATGCCATCCCTGGCCCACGTGGTTCTCGTATTGCTTGCCTTAATGGTGCCGCAGCCTATATGGGAAAACCCGGCGATCGCCTCATCGTTATGGCCTTCTGCCAAGTCACGGACGAAGAAGCCGCCGACCTTTGCCCGAAAGTGGTTCGTCTTGATGCCGACAATCGCATCATCGCGAAGGCATACTAATCACCACGAATCCCCTTAACAACGTCCGCCTCTACTCGGATTCCCCGAATTAGAGGCGGTCATTTTTTAGTCTAAACAACATAAGCCGCTTCGTTTAGAAGACAAAGTGGCTCGCAGACTATCCTACCCTAAATTGAGAAAGAAGATTACCAAAGAATTGGCGTGCGTCCATGCGCCGTGAGATAGGCATTCGCCGCAGAGAAGTGACGGCACCCGAAAAAGCCATTCCACGCAGAAAGAGGAGAAGGATGCGCGGCGGTTAAAATCAAATGGCGGCGCGAATCAATTAAAGAGCGCTTTGCCTTTGCCTTGCTTCCCCAAAGCATAAAGACCACATGTTCACTCTTTTGGGCCACCGTTTTAATGATTTCATCGGTAAATGCTTCCCACCCTTTGCCAGCGTGTGAGAGCGGAGCACCCGCACGCACCGTCAAAATGGCATTCAGCAGAAGCACTCCTTGTTTCGCCCAAGGCGTCAAATCGCCCCCCTCAATGTGCGCAGGCCCGACATCGGCTTCAATCTCTTTGAGCATATTTCTCAGAGAGGGCGGAGGCGCAACAGGATGTTGCACAGAGAACGCCAAGCCATGCGCATGGCCTGGCGTGGGATAAGGATCTTGTCCAAGAATGACGACACGTGTTTCAGCGAGTGAGCAGAGTTGCAGTGCGGTGTAGATGGTGTCATAGGGTGGCAACACCTGTTCGCGCGCATAAGCCTCCTTTACAAAGGCCCGTAATGCGGTGAACTCCGGTTTGGCAATAAAGTCTGCCAATGCGTCACGCCAGTCTGTCTTCATGGCACTTACGATGCGTTATAGCTTGGATCCTGCACTTCAAAGGGCTCATTAAATGCCACATTGAAGTCATAGACGGCATCAAAATCTTCCAATTTATCCTCGGGTGTTTTACCAAAACACCCCACGGAAATCAGATTATAGACGAGATTACCAATGTCAATCGTTGCGCGAATATTCAAATCTGCGAGAATCTCATAGGCAAAAGGGCCAAACTCTTCCAACATATAGTCGCGGAAGCCTTCGGAGAGTTGGCGTCCTGTCACGTGGCGAGAGGCGGCACCATTATCAAAAAGATCACCTGCGCGTTGGCGTTCTTGGATTTGACGCACAGTGTAATCTAATGCGACTGGCATCAACTCGTACGCACCACGCGGATAGCGTTGGTCGCGTTTGAGAATCATTGAAACGGCACGTTCAAAATTTTCGTTGCGCATACTCACCTCATTGAGATTCCTGCATCGCGCAGCGCCTGCTTGATGCCTCCACAGGTGTAACCCATCGTATGAACCATTGAAGCTACAAGCGCCGCATCCGCACGTCCTTCCGTGAGCACATCCACGAGGTGTTGGGGGGTACCTGCGCCACCAGAAGCAATCACTGGAACGCTCACCGCCTCACTGACCATTCGCGTAATGGGCAATTCATATCCCTCTCGAACGCCATCAGTGTCAATCGCATTCAGGCAGATTTCGCCTGCGCCACGCGCCACCGCTTCCTGTGCCCATGCCAATGCATCGCGCCCGGTGGGTTGGCGGCCACCACGAATAACGACCTCATATCCAGAGGGAATTGCGGCGGAAACTGGCACACGCTTCGCATCCATGCCAAGCACCACGCACTGACGTCCAAAGGCTTTTGCCCCCTCAGTCAAAATCTCTGGCGACTCCACGGCAAGCGAATTGAGCGACACTTTATCGGCACCCGCGAGCAATGCGGCTCGCATATCTTCCACACCACGAATACCGCCGCCCACCGTAAACGGCACGCTTAAAGCCCGAGCCGCACGTGCAACCATATCAAGGTCGCAACAACGATGTTCAGCGCTCGCCGTGATATCGTAAAAGACCAATTCATCCGCGCCGTCTTTGCAGTACTGGGCCGCCATCTCGACGGGATCGCCCACGTCGACATTTCCCTTGAACTTCACGCCCTTAGTGACGCGACCATTTCGCACATCAAGGCACACAATCAGACGTTTTAAGAGCATGCGCCCTCCCAATTGAGAAAATTACGCAACAGTAATGCCCCAGCTTCGCCGCTCCGCTCTGGGTGGAACTGCGTTGCAAAAAGCGATCCCGATCCCACCACTGCGGCAAAGGACTCCCCGCAGTAATCCGTTACGCCCAAGACATGCGCAGGATTTTCTGGTGTAACAAAGTAAGAGTGAACAAAATAGAATGCCGCATCCTGCTTGAGGCCCTCAAACAATGGATGAGCGGTATAGCGAAGGGTATTCCATCCCATGTGCGGAATCTTTGCGTCGGGTTGCTTGGTGCGATCAAATTCGCGGCAATCACCCGCAATCAAATTAAGCCCTTGGGTGCCGCCATCTTCTGCGGAAACACCAAGTAAGAGTTGCATCCCCAAGCAAATCCCCATGACAGGCGTGCCTTGCGCGACTGCATTGCGCAACAACTGATCAAAGCCACGCGCTTGAACACCTGCCATCCCAGATGCGGCAGAACCAACGCCGGGGAAAAGAATGCGGCCCCCTTTGTATTGTGCGGCATCCGTAATAATTTCGGGTTGCTCTCCTAACCGTTCAAAGGCTAAGCGAACACTTGTCAAATTGCCAGCGCCATAGTCTAAAATTGTAATCATATCATCCTTGAATCAATCAGCAAAAGGGTTTTCTTGTGCGAAGCCTTGCGCATTTCATCTCCGTTTAACGGCGACACATTCCATCACAAGAAGCGCATCGTTCAATACCGCCAGGCTTTCGTTTCGTTGCGGCACGCTGCACTACACCGAGGCCATTGCACCGCTTGCACAGTCGGGCAAGTCCAGTTCTTTCACAGGTTTTACAAGTCTTTTCCCCTGTACCATCACAAGCTGTGCAGGGTTCTTGTTCCTCAATCTTCTCTCCCGTCTCAGGCAAGACTTTCACCTTACGCGTAAAGCCGAGGCTATCACACCGCGAACAAGGTTGCACACCAAAGCCATAGCACTTTTTGCATGCCGCAGGATAACGCGCCGCCAACGTAGCAAAGGTCTCAGGATCAAGGGCATCTGCCACCGCCTTTTCAAGATAGGCGGCACCGATGGGTTGGTGACGTTCAACCGTGTGTGCGTTTTCGTAGGTGGCACGTTGCTGACGATACGCCTCCACACGCTCTTGCAAAGTGAGCTTTCTCACACAGGTCTTACGCCCCTTACAAACCTTACACGGCACCATAAAATGCTCAGGTTTAGCCAATTGCGTTTGGTGAGAACGACGCGTACGATTGATGGAACGATTGTCTTTGTTAAACAGTTCGCTCTCCACGACTCCTTTTCCATTGCAGACAAGGCAACCCCGTTCAGCCGTTTGAGGTAATGCCTCTGGCGGTGGGAAAAAGCCCTTTGGCAGGTCCACACTTTGCGTCTCTGCAAATAAACCAGAGCAGAGCGCCGAACACGTCAATAGCAGAAGTAACAATCGCAGCAGACCCATGAAAAGACTTCCAATTATTGAATCCCGTACTCTTTCAGGCGACGATAGAGCGTGCGCAAGGGAATACCCAATTGCTTTGCCGCTTCCGTTTTATTTTTGCATACCTGCAAGGTCGCACGAATCCGCATTGCCTCATCTGAGGGGGGCGCCATCTCTGCGACGGGCACGCCGACCTCCGAAGCCGAAGCAATATTTGCGGGCACATCTGCTAAAGTCAGGCGATCACCCTTCGCTAACACCATCATGCGTTCGACTGTATTGCGCAGTTCTCGCACGTTGCCTGGCCATGCATAGCGCGAAAAGACCTCAAGTACCTCGGGCTCAAATCCTAAAATGGTGCGCCCCAACAAGGGATTAAATTCACGCACAAAGGCATCGCACAGCAACGGAATATCGTCTCCACGGTCGCGCAATGGCGGCAGATTCACATCCACCACATTTAACCGGAAGAAGAGGTCTTCGCGAAACTTCCCCTGCTTCACCCATTCGACCAAATTACGATTCGTGGCGGCGACCAAACGAATGTTAATCGGAATCTGCTCGGAAGAGCCGACCGGCTCCACTGTGCGCGTCTCTAAAACGCGCAAGAGCTTGACCTGCGTCGCGGCATCAATTTCAGAAATCTCATCTAAGAAGAGCGTCCCGCCATCTGCGAGTTCAAAACGACCTTTACGCGTTTCATCGGCCCCCGTGAACGCACCCTTCACATGCCCAAAGAGTTCACTCTCCAATAACGAAGGCGCCAATGCCGCACAGTGCACCGCCACGAAGGGCGCGTTAGCACGTGGACTCAACGCATGAATCGCGCGCGCCACTAATTCCTTACCCGTGCCACTGGGTCCTTGAATGAGGACTGTCGCAGGCGTAGGCGCGGCTTGACGAATACGTTCACGCACCTGTTGCATCGCTTCCGATGTGCCCAACATACGATTCAGCGCGGATTGCCCAACGAGTTGCGTGCGCAGATTGGCATTTTGCCGTTCGAGATGCTTTTGCTTTAAGGCGCGTCGAACAACCAATTCCAAATGATCTAAGTTAATCGGCTTCGTAAGGAAGTCATAGGCGCCATCCTTCATGGCCTCAACCGCACTCTCAACGGAACCATATGCCGACAACAAAATGACCGGGATTCCAGGATACGCCGCAATGATATCTCGCAATAACGAAAGACCGTCGCGTCCTGGCATACGTAAATCCGTGAGCACTAAGTCTACGGAGTTCACATTTAATGCCGCCATCGCGGCATCTGCGTCCGCCGCCGTCAACACCATGTAGTCGCTTCGCAAGGTGCGCGCCACACCTTCACGCGTGGCTTTATCATCATCAACGACCAAAATTGTACTCATTCACACACCCCTTCCGACGAAGCGCTTTCAAGCGTTCGGATTTGACGTTCTGCACGGGGCAAACGCACGGTGAAGCACGTTCCCTCGCCCTCATGGCTCGCACACTGAATCGTTCCGCCATGGCGTTGCACAATGCGTCTGACCACCATCAAACCTAATCCGCTTCCCTTCGTCTTTGTGGTCACGTAAGGGTCAAAGATTTTACCTAACAAATCTGCGGGAATCCCAGTGCCATTATCCATCACCGAGACCGAAACAGCGGTGTCATCCACCGTCACAGAGAGGCCAATCTTGCCAGCATCTGGGATTGCATCCATCGCATTCTTCAACAAATTGAAGAAGACTTGCTCCATCTGCTGGGCATCTAAAAAGACATCTGGGGTGGCTTCTGGGAAAAGTTGTTCGAGGGTAATTTTCCGTTGCTCAATATCAGGCGTAAGCAATTTCACCGTGGTCTGCAGGACATCACAAATATTTCCACGCATGAGATGCGGTTCTGAGGGGCGTAGGGCTGTTAGAAAACGACGAATAATGCCATCTAAACGCACGACTTCTTGCGAAGCAATTCCCGTCAACTCCTGCAAACTCTCACGAGTGGCGGCTTCAGGAATCTTCCGCAATTCGCGTTCCAACAACTGCAAATGAATCGTCAGCGCATTGAGAGGATTACCAATTTCGTGGGCCACACCTGCCGCCAATGTCTTAACCGCAGAGAGGCGCTCATCGGCGAGCGTATCCTCTTCCGTCAGACGTTCCCGCGTAACATCGCGCAACATCAAGAGCAATTCCGTCCGATTCTCAAACTCCACCGGACGCGCGTAATACGCAATTACACGATGCTCGGGGTAAGAGATCTCAATCTCTCGCGCTTCAATACGATTCCAGTCAGCGACCTGATTTAAGAGTAATGTATCAATCTCCCAATCACGAAGGTAACGCTTCATTGAATTACCGCGTTCACGTTCGGCAGAAAAACCAATCATTACCTCGGCCGCATGGTTGGCATAGAGCAAGCGAATTTCATCGCCAAGCACCAAAATGCCTTCATTGATCGACTGAAACAAGGTTTCCAAAAAGCCACGCTCTCGCGCAAGCGCAGCAATATGCGCCGAGGCAACCGGCGCATCAATTCGATCTAAACGGGAGATAAATTTATCGAAAAAGCCTTGACGCATATGCTGTCAAACTGACAATTAAAGCCCCATCTCTGCGAGAATATCAGCCAATTGCTTGCGGATAACATCCATCGAGAGATGCTTTTCAAAGAAGTCACGTGCGGTTTTACGCAAACCTTCCAATTCTTCACGCTTCTCAATCCACGGCACGACTGCGTCAACCAATGCCTTCGCATCACCTGGCGGGATGAAGGTAATTGCTGCGCAGTCCTTTGCTTCCGGCGGATAGCCCGTGCAATATTCGTTAATCACCGGACGGCAACACGCCATCGCTTCATAGACCTTGTTACCGATAACGCGCGAAGCCTTTTCCGTAGTGCCGAAAACGCCCAGGACGATATCAGCCGTGCGAATAACCTTCGGCACGTCCACATAAGGGACCTTTTCAAGGAAGGTGATGTTGGAGATACCCTTCGCCTTCTCTTCCGTGGCGGCCTTGTAGGCACCCCAACCAAGGAAGTCCCAGTGAATATTCAAATGCTGCGTAGCGCGGGCCGCCTCAACGATGTATTCCGTACCATGCAAAGGCAAGTAAGCCCCATGGTAGAGAATGCGCAGAGGCGCCTTCGGATCATGCGGCGGATCTTCGCCTTCAGCGGCGGGCTTAAAGACCTTTTCATCCGTGCCAGTGAAGAGAACTTTCAGTTTCTCGCGCGGCACCTGCATATGTTTATGGAAGAAATCGGCATGGCAAGAGGTATCGCAGAGCATCACGTCCACGGCATTGAAGAGCTTCGTTTCCCACTTCAGCAACTTCTTTGCGCGGCCCTCTTCTGCCTTCCACTTCAATTGTTCCAGCACCTTCTTATCCCAAGCGGAAATCATCGGGTCAAAGGCCACTGGAATGCCCCGACGATGCGCCCAACGGCATGCCGCCATACAGTCACGTTGACGAGCCACTGGCACCCAAACCAAGTCAGGCTTCAGCCCCTTAGGGCCACGGAAAGCATACTCAATATCACCCAATGCACAGCAGTACTTCACATGGAAAAACTGCACATCCCACCCTAATTCTTTAAAGAGGGCGATGTAAACTCGGTTGCGAGAATAATTCGGATCAAAGCGACCCCACCAAAGAACAGTCTTCTGAGCCATATCAAAAACCTCGTCTTTCTTATTCAACCACTTCGAGTAAATCAAGCATGTACAACAACGTCATCAAGCGGACATCCAGAGTATGTCCTGCGCGATAAGACTTCACCGTGCCAATGAAACGGCCGCGATCCACCAAGGCGATTGCGGCGACCAAGTCCAACATCGTACGATGCCACACCGGTTCACAGCTGCCACCATTTTCCAAATCATAGTCTGGACGCGGTTTCGTGACAAAACCCTTCTTGCCATGAATCAGGATGTTGTCCTTCGTGTAGCCCATGTTACGCACATCGGCCAATAACTTGCCGACCGTCTTAGAGAAGATGTACTGCGTCTGTGTCGCATTCGTACGTGCCCCTGCACCATAGATGAAGGTCTCAGGCGTCAAGTCAACCTGAATGCGCTGCTGGCCAATCACCGTATCCCAAGCGATAGCCACATCCAGATGAAGGCGCTTATCCCCCTTCTCTGCGGGCAACAACGTCAAGAAGTCGCCACGTGTACCACCGATGGTCACCGGTTCCTTCACCGTCACATAACGCGCCGGGCGGCCCGTCGGGATGATTTTTGCACGCTGAATCGCCTCCACCAAATCTAAGCTGGAGCGATCAAAGAGGGGCGGGTCACCGCCAGCAATAGAGAGGCGAACGTTATCAACGCCCATCCCTAAACGCAATGCGATGATATGTTCCACCATACGCAAATAGTTGTGCGGAGAGCCTGCACGTAACACAATGTTTCGAGCACTCGTCCAAACATTTCGAACAGAGACCTTCACGTCCAGCTGTTCATTCAAATCGGTTCGATGAATCCACCATCCTGGCACCGTAGAGGGGCCAATCTGCAGTAACGCATTCCGACGACGTTCAAACGTGCCCACGCCTTCCGCACTTTCCGTACCTTCAAGGGTCGTCTCCTGACTCCCAAACGGTTCCAAGTTATCCGTAAGACGGGTGTCGGTCACGGGCTGTACGGCAAATGCTTCGTATGCTTTCAAAACCTGCGATTCCTCGCCGGCAACTAATCGTCCAATAACAGGATTGCTCATAGGTAGCTCCTTCTGTTACATTAAAATCAACTGTACCGCAATCTGCTCTCACCCAGATATTCCCGAAGAATGGAATTGGTTGGAATATCTGTCATGGGCATTGAGGTAAAATTCTGTAAGAAACACGAGAGGCGACGCGCAATAACAAATTCCGGATAGGAGGGCTTAATCTGATTCAGCAAGGGCGAGGCCAATGTTTTCAAGACCGGAATTTCATAATCAAGCGCAGTATTGAAGACCGCATCTGCATAGTGTTGGAAGGGGAAAATCCACTTTTCTTCCCCTGCTCTGACGCTTGGCCAGAGGCGCAGCGTTTCCCGCGGGCTCCGCCCACGGAATTGACCATCACGCACCATACGACGCAACAACCGATTGTCAATCGTAGAAATACGGTTGTTATTGTCAATTGCCAACTGCGTCAGCGCATTGACATAAATCAAAAACTTCTCTTCACGCGGGATGTCAGGCGTTAAATCTGGGTTCAACGAATGAATCCCCTCAATCACAAGGATGCCACGTTTCGCATCCAGTGCTAACGTCTCTTCCGAATCATAGCCTTCGTGTTTGAAGAAATCAAACTTCCGCAGTGGAATCGTTTCGCCAGCTAACAACTTAATGATGTCAGCATTCAAGCGCTTGCGATCAACGGCATCCAGATGTTCATAATCCAAATTACCGTTTTCATCTCGTGGATTCAGCGCATCACCGACAAAGTAGTTGTCCGTTGAAATCAGGGTTGGCAAGAGTCCAATCACGCGCAAATGCGTGCAGAGGCGCATCGCGAAGGTCGTCTTACCTGCAGAACTCGGCCCCGCAATTAAGACCACATGTGGCCGAGGTACCTTTGTGGCAATTCGATCCGCGAAGGAGGCCAAGCGTTTTTCATGCAATGCCTCCACCGTATTAATCACATCGGCCACCGAACCATCCGCAATCGCCGCATTCAATTCGCCCGCATTGCGGACCCCGATGATTTCCCCCCACCGCAGATGTTCTGCATAGACATCAAAGAGAAAGTCATAAGGCGGCATCGGGTCCAATTCTGTCGGCGTATTAAACCCAGGAAATTCTAAGACAAAGCCATCGCGTAAAGGAACTAAATCAAAGAGATTAATCACACCACTGCGAAGTGCTAACGCACCCTGGGGCAAATCATAGAAATCCCCACACGTTACCAATGCAAGATAAGGCGGATTACGATGTGCGAGCAGATTAACCTTGTCCATCTGCCCACTCTCTTTGAAGAGCGAAACGATTTGTTCATAGCCAGCAAGACGATGAGAAATCGGCACATCTTGTTCAATCAATTCCGCAAGATAGGCACGTAAGGCCGCAGTTTTTACTTCGCGCTCTTGTTCAGGTACATCCCATGACCAATACAAGGCATTATGACCAAAACTTTGGCGCACACGACAGTGCGCAGTCGGGAAATGTTCATGTAACACCTTTGCCAAAAGGAAGCAAAGCGTCCGACGATAGACTTGCCATCCATTTTCATCGGCGAGCGTCAAGGGCTCAAGCTTTGCATCCAAAAGCGCAGGCGAGTCCAACGGCATCACGTCATTATTCAGGAGTGCCGCCAAGACTGGTAAACCATTGACCTCATGTGGCAACACCTTTGCCAACGGAGTTCCTTTCTCCGTCTGCACGAAATCGCCACCTGAAAGTTCAAACGTGATCATTACCCGAGGCTCCAAAGTGGACAGACTTTAGTTGGTCAAGTCATCTTCGGTGTTCATCACACCGTCCATCCCCGCAGAACGAATCGTGTACTTCTTGCCTTCTGCCTTGTATTCAAAAGGAATACCCCAAGCATCATTCAAAGCGCCAGCCTTCAAGAGAGGCTCTTCATCGTTGATGCCAGTGGTGAGATCTTCAATGTTGCGCGGCAAACGACCCGTCTTCATGCGGTAGATATCGCACGCCTGACTAATCGCATTGATCGAAGTGAGCGTTGTTGCCTTACGCGCATCATCACCTGCCCCAGCGAAGTTCACCACCACAACCGTACCCAGAATACCGAGGATGGTAATCACAAGCAGGAGTTCCACGAGGGTAAAGCCCGCACGACGACGTTTACGATTTACTGTCATATTCATTCTTCCTCTCTAATTAAATTAGTGTCCCATGGCCGATGTCGCGGAGAAGACCGCCGACAAGATGGCGATTGCCACAAAACCAACGACCACCGCGACAAACAAAATCAAAATCGGTTCCAACATCGTGGTAAAGACTTTGATGTTGCGATCCAGTTCCGCCTCATAACGCTTGCCAATATGTCCCAAGGCAGTAGGCAGATTACCCGTCTGCTCACCGAGTGCCATCATATCCGTCATCATACGAGGAAAGATACCACTCTGCGCCAAAGGCCCGGAAATAGTCGTACCATCCGTCACGCGTTCACGCGCTTTTTTCAACTCTGCGCCAATCACGGCATTGCCGCTCGTCTCTTCAGAAATACGCAACGCACTCAACACATTGACGCCGTTAGAGAGCAAGGTCTGCATCGTATAGGCGAGCGAAGCATAAGCCCCTGCAGCAATCAACCCCTTCACCAAGGGCATCTTTAGCTTAAAGGCATCCCACTTCATGCGGCCCGCACCCTGCGTCCACTTGTGAAAGGCTACAATCACGAGCACAATCCCCAGCGCATAGAAGACACCATAACGAATCATGCCTTCACTCATGCTCATGAGAATTTTCGTTGGCAAAGGCAATTCCTGCCCCATGCTTTTAAAGAGTTCCGAAAACTGCGGCACGATTTTCACCATACAGAAAATCACTGCCAACACACCAATGCCCAAAACAATACACGGATAGGTCAAAGCAGAGACAATCTTGCTCTTCATTGACTGCGTACGCTCATAATGTTCCGTCAGACGATGCAACACCTCCACCATCGCACCCGAGGCTTCACCGGCGCGAACCATATTGCCATAAATCGTTGGAAAGGTCTTTGGATGGGCATCTACCGCATCAGAAAAGGCTTCACCGCGCACGATGCGATCCTTCAAATCGGCCGCCACCACACACATACCCGAATTGGGGTCACCTTGGTTGGCGAGCGTATTTAAGGCCGCCCCTAAGGTCATCCCCGCCTCAATCAAATCAGCTAATTCAGAAGTGAAGAGAAGGACTTCCGCAGGCTTCATCTTCTTTGCAGGCGCAGCGCTCAACGAGAAAAGGCCAGGCTTTGCGCCATCCGCGCGCTTCTTTGCCGCGCCACCTGCCGCTTCTTTCACGGAAAGCGGTGTCAATCCCATCCCACGTAATGCAGCCAAAGCACCCCGACGATCTGCCGCTTCCACGACACCCGCCTTTTGTGTTCGCTTGCTATCCAACGCAAGATATTCAAAATTTGCCATAACAACAATATGTTAACATAAATCTGCATCTAAATCCACGCAAAATACCGAATAAATACGCATCTGAAAAATGCACAATGTATTTGCGCAGGTAAAAAGGTGAAGTCAAAGAAGATAGTTCAACAGTCAAGGAAAATGAAGGGAGACATCTCTACGCCCCCCGGGGGGCGGCGCGGAAAAATGAAAAATGTCAGTATTCCTGCTA
>JAZUPT010000023.1:0-19744 GCA_045605345.1 Candidatus Spyradenecus sp. | reverse complement strand
GTCACCGAGGTCAAACGTTCGCACCCATAAAACGCGCCTGAATGAATAAAACGTACACTCGTGGGAATTACAAAGTTGCCTATTAACGACTCTGGCACTTTAATCAAAACAACCTTGTTCGCACTCTCATATTGCACCCCATTCTCATCTTTCCATAGATTGTCGCACCCCGAAAACGCCGCCACCCCAATCGAGGTCACGCTAGAGGATATCGTCACCGAGGTCAAACGTTCACACCCATAAAACGCGCCTGAATGAATAAAACGTACACTCGTGGGAATTACAAAGTTGCCTATTAACGACTCTGGCACTTTAATCAAAACAACCGTGTTCGCACTCTCATATTGCACCCCACTCTCATCTTTCCATAGATTGTCGCACCCCGAAAACGCCCACTTCCCAATTGAGGTTACGCTATCGGGTATCGTCACAGAGGTCAAACGTTCGCACCCATAAAACGCCCCATCCCCAATCGAGGTCACAGGGCGACCGTTAAGCGTGGAGGGGATAACAAGATCGCCAGAGATGTCACCTGTGGCAGAGATGTCCCTTTGTGTAATAGCAACACCATTATCCTTTGAATTTTTTGCAAAGTCATTTATGACCCATTTCGCTATCGCGCCGATACCGAGGAGAATGCTGACGCCGAGGAGAATGCCGATGCCGAGGAGAACCTTTTTCTTCATTACGTTTTCCTTATTGAAATATGTTTCGCGTGCGAAACCAAAGATGAATCTTTTTATTACACACCCCAATTGTGTCCATATTTTACATCTTTTCGGTTGAGAATGCAATCTTTTAAGTGCCACTTATCAGTAATAAAACACACCCCATGCCACAAAAAAAGCAATGCACCCAATCGGATGCATTGCTTACATCAATAAGACAAATGCTACACAAAAGATTTTATATCATTTTAACGTCCTTTGTACTATAAAGGGGTGGTGCGGCAATAGTACAATTTGAACAGTTTTGTACTACCCATTTTACGGCACAAAATAGACGGCACACAAAGTATTGGATGGCAATAAGTTAGGCAAATTAGTTTCTCGACCGCACATAGTACAACCCATTGAAAAAGTGATATGGCTGAAACACAAAAAGAATTTCAGTCAAATTCATTTAGAATTTCAGTCAAATTCATTTAGAATTTCAGTCAAATTCACATAGAATTTCAGTCAAATTCATTTAGTATTTCAGTGAAATTCTTTTTGTGTTTCAGTGAAATTCTTTTTGTGTTTCAGTGAAATTCATTTAGTATTTCAGTGAAATTCTTAAACTAACTGCCCCTTTTTACTCGCTAAAGTGCATTTACTTACTTTGAGAAATCCCCAAAGGCATTCTTTACTCAAGACGACAGAATCTGCCGATGGTTGTACGTTAGAAAAGCGCAATGGGAAGCCTGTTGCGCACAAAGTTGATCATACTTGTACAAAAGGTAGAACATGGCAAGACTCCCTAAAATTTATAGAGAAAAAACTGAAATAGATGTTATTCTGTTCGCGTGCATCATTTATGAGCGACTCTATTTCCCCTTGCTATGCCCATTTACTGTTGCAAATCAAGGCCTTTCAATCCTGTCTAAGAAATTGTCATGCCATACAGACAAAAAACGTATCTGAACATCCCTAAAATAACGGTCCTTGCTAATTTCCCGTCCCATCTACTTACTTTTCAATCTACACGTGCGTATTTCTTTAATTTAGGTAGCGCAATCACTCCGGATACCGCACCTTTTCAAAATCATACCCATCCGCATGCACCCCTTGCCCCCTCATGAATGCAAAGACATTCACTTCGGCTCCACCCCGGTGAACAGAAGATTAAAATGCAAGACTTTATTTTATTTTTTTGCGGTTTAAGCGGTTTTGTGGTATACTTCGCGCGTTTATTTTGTAGAAAGCGAGTCTTTATGCATCCTTATCGCACCCATACTTGTAACGAACTCCGTGCTGCCGACGCCGGCAAAACCGCCCGCATTTCCGGTTGGGTCTTCCGTAAGCGTGACCACGGTGGTATTCTCTTTATTGACCTTCGCGACCATTACGGTCTGACGCAGGTGGTGGTTCACCCCAGCCGCGCCTTCTTCGCTGATGTGGAAAAGGTGAAGTTGGAGAGCGTGGTGACTTTCACGGGTAACGTGATCCTGCGCGAACCCTCGACGATTAACCCCGAATTGCCCACCGGCGAAATTGAATTGGTGGCAGACGAATGCGTGGTGGAATCCGCCGCTGAAACGACGCCCATCTACATCCCAGATGAAAACGAACCGGCAGAAGAGCAGCGCCTGACCTATCGTTACCTTGACCTGCGCCGCGAACGCGTGCACAAGAACATCGTGTTGCGCTCCAAGCTCATCAGCTTCCTCCGCAAGGAAATGGAAGCCCAGGGCTTCAACGAATACCAGACGCCGATTTTGACCTGCTCCAGCCCTGAAGGCGCTCGTGACTACCTCGTGCCCTCCCGTGTGCACCATGGTAAGTTCTATGCCCTTCCTCAGGCTCCCCAGCTCTTCAAGCAGCTCTTGATGGTGGCAGGTTTTGACCGTTACTTCCAGATTGCTCCTTGCTTCCGCGACGAAGACTCCCGCGCTGACCGTTCGCCGGGCGAATTCTATCAGCTTGATATCGAAATGAGCTATGCTACGCAGGAAGACGTCTTTGCCGTGGTGGAAAAGGTGTTGAGCAAGGCCTTTGCAGAATTCTCTCCTGCAGATTGGACCATTGACCAGGCTCCCTTCCGTCGCATCCCCTACCGTGAAGCAATGCTCACCTACGGTTCGGACAAGCCTGACTTGCGCAACCCGCTCAAGATCATCGACGTTTCCGAACTCTTTGGCAACTCTGGCTTCGGCGCCTTCGCTAAGGCAGTGCAGAACGGTGCCATCGTCCGCGCCCTCCCCGTGCCGGGCATCAAGAACAAGCCTCGCAGCTTCTTTGACAAGCTCGAACCCTGGGCTAAGCAGGAACTCGGCGCTAAGGGTCTGGCCTATCTCGTTTGGGATACCGACAAGATTAAGGGCCCCATCGCAAAGTTCCTCACGCAGGAAGAACTTGACAAGCTCGCTGAAATGGCAGGTCTCAAGGATGGCGACGCAATCTTCTTCATCTGCGACACCGCAGACAAGACCCCGACCATGATGGGCGCACTCCGCAAGAAGATGGGCATTGACCTTGATCTCATTGAGAAGAATGCCTACCGCTTCTGCTGGATTACCGACTTCCCCTTCTTCGAAAAGGATCCGGAAACTGGCGCGACCATCTTCTCGCACAACCCCTTCTCGATGCCTCAGGGCGGCATGGACGCATTGCTCAACCAGAATCCGCTTGACATTCTGGCCTATCAGTACGACGTTGTCTGCAATGGTATCGAACTCTCCTCTGGCGCAGTGCGTAACCATCGCCCCGAAATCATGTACAAGGCCTTTGAAATGGCGGGTTATGGTCCGGAAGTGGTGGAACAGAAGTTCGGCTGCCTCTTGAACGCATTCAAGTTCGGCGCACCGCCTCACGCAGGCGTGGCTCCTGGCGTTGACCGCATGGTCATGCTCCTCGCTGGCGAAGAAAATATTCGTGAAGTGATTGCCTTCCCGATGAACCAGAAGGCAGAAGACCTCATGATGCACGCGCCTGCAGAAGTCACTGAAAAGCAGTTGCGCGAACTCCACATCACGGTGCGTCCGCACGGTGGCCAGCCCAAGCCCGCCACCCCAGCCAACTAATCACCGTTAGCCAACGGCTTACAGCAACGGCACGACCCTTGAAAAAGGCCGTGCCGTTCTCTTTTATCCAAACAAAAATAGAGACAAAATGTGTACATTTATACATTTATTATTCGTTAATTGTTGACCCCGACAAAAATATCGGGTATTATTTATCTAACTTGTTCCATTAGGACAGTCTTTGGATTACAGAAACTACAGGAGATAACCGATGAGTTTTTTCTCGACCCGTAGAGGGTTTCTGAAAGCTTCCGGCATGGCGGGCGCAGCGACAATGGTGGCTTCGCTCGGCGCGACAATTCCCACGCGCAAGCATGCTCACGTCGGTAATTTAGCGTGTGCCCCCCTTGAAACAGTCAAGGTCGGCGTCATTGGTCTTGGCATGCGTGGCCCTGGCGCAGTCTCTCGCCTTTCCGCAATCCCTGGCGTGCGTGTCACCGCGCTCTCTGACCTCTACCAAGCCCGCGTGGATGCACGCAATCGTTGGTTGGTGGATAACGGCTTTTCCTCTGCAACGGCTTACTACGGCTCCGAAGATGAATGGAAAAAGCTCGTAGAAGACCCTGAAGTCAATCTTGTTTATGTCGCAAGCCCCTGGCAGATGCATGTGCCAATGGTGATGTATGCCATGGAATGTGGCAAACACGTCGCCTGCGAAGTACCGATGGTTTTCTCGGTGGAAGAGTGTTGGCAAATCATCAATAAGGCCGAAGAAAAGCGCGTCCACTGCATGCTGTTGGAAAACTGCTGCTACGGCGAAAACGAAATGCTCGCACTCAACTTGGTGCGTAAGAACATTCTCGGCACCCTTGTGCATGGTGAAGGCGCCTACATTCACGACCTGCGCAGTTGGAACTTCCGCGAAAACTCCTACGAAGGGTTTTGGCGTTTGAAGTGGAATGCCCAGCACACAGGCAATCCTTATGCCACCCATGGTCTCGGTCCGATTTGCCAGTACATGAGCGTGGGGCGTGGCGACCAGATGCGTGTGCTCACGGCCATGAACTCGGGTAGCTTCGGCTTCAGCGAATACGTGAAGGCGCATCAGGCCGACATTGACGCACTCGCCGCAAAATCCAATGGTGCAAAGTACGGCATGACCGACAAGGATGCATTGCGTGGTCCTTGGGCGCAGGGGGATATGTCTACCGCAATTATTAAGACCGAATTGGGTCGCACCATCATGGTGCAGCATGACACCACCAGCCCTCGCCCCTATACCCGTCTCAATCTCATCAGTGGCACACGCGGTATCCTCAAGGATTACCCGTTGCAAATCGCACTTGACCCGAACTATCAAGCCCCGCACCTCGGTTGGGCAAACCAGGCGCAACTGAATGAAATCCGCGCGAAGTATCGCCACCCCTTGTGGCGCGACTCTGGCGAAATCGCCAAGAAGATGGGCGGTCACGGCGGCATGGACTTCCTGATGGACCTCCGCCTCTGCTACTGCTTACAGAATGGCCTGCCGCTTGATATCAATGTCTACGAATCTTGTCAGTGGTCCGTCATTGCAGAATTGACGGAAACCTCCGCCAAGAACGACGGCGCACCCATCGTGGTGCCTGATTTCACCCGTGGCGCATGGAAGGAGATTCCTGCGCTCGGAATCGAAACCGTTCACATCAATCTCGATGCCGACAAGGCAAAGACCGATAAGCAACTTAGCGTCTAAGTCGCTTACTTTCACTTAACCTGAACTTTTAACATCCAAAATAGAGGAGTAACAACATGTCCGACTGCACTTGCTGCACGCTTAAGTACACCCCTACCTACGACCCTAACTTCAAGCCAGCTTTCCTCAAGCTCCGCAAGATTCGCGAAGCGGCTAAGGCTGACCCTGAAGCGGGTTTGATTGTCATCGCTATCGAACGCGATAACAACGCTGTTAATCGTTATGAACTGCCCTATCCGAAGGCAGCATTGGAATGCAAGGGCTTCCCGAAGTTCGTTGAACGCCTCGTGAAGTTTATGCTCTGGTCTGCAGGCGGCTACAAGATCATGATTGATGCTCCTGAAGCAGTCGTTGCAAAGATCAAGGCTGACTACACCGAAGAAGGCGAACGCGCCTTTGACTATGGCTTCTTCAAGACCGTCTATGGCCGTCCGATCGAAGTCATCGCAATGCCCGCCGCTGAAATCCCCGCTGGCCACGACCTCGCCATCTCCCTCGGTGGCAACATGAATGGCAACCGCATCGGTTTCGACCTCGGCGGCTCTGACTTCAAGTTGACCGCTATGGTCAATGGCGAAAGCGTCTGGCAGAAGGAAGTCCCGTGGGATCCCTACAATGCCACCGACGCCGCTTATCACTATGACCACATCAAGGCAGGCTTCGAAGAAACCCTTTCTCACCTCCCTGGTGGCAAGGTTGATGCAATCGGTGGTTCCTCCGCTGGTGTGATCGTGGACAACGAACTCCGCCACGCTGGTCTCATCAAGGGCATCAAGGATCCTGACCAGTATCGTCAGGCTCAGCTCCTCTTCAAGCGCCTCAAGGCTGACTACGGCGTTCCGATGGAAGTGGCTAACGACGGTGACGTCTCCGCACTCGTCGGTCGCCTCGCACTCGGCAAGAAGGGTATCATCGGCCTCGCAATGGGCACCTCCGAAGCTGTCGGTTACATCGACAACTCCGAAAAGGGCGTGCTCACTGGCCGCATCTCCGAACTCGCCTTCGCTCCTGTGGACGTGAACTGCGACGCAGCTGTTGACCCCTGGTCGGGCGACGCTGGCGTGGGCGCTCTCTACTTCTCTCAGCAGGCCGTCAACAAGCTCGGCCTCGCAGCAGGTTTCCCCTTCAAGGAAGAAACCCTCCCCCTGCGCCTGAAGGAAGTCCAGAAGGCAATGGAAGCTGACGATCCTACCGCTGTTAAGATTTACGAAGACATCGGTATCTATCTCGGCTACACGCTCCCCTGGTACGCAGAATTCTACGATTACACCTCCCTCATGCTCCTCGGCCGTGTGTCTTCTGGTAAGGGCGGCGACCTCATCCTCGCCACCGCCAAGAAGGTCCTCACCGAAGAGTTCCCGGAATACAACATCGACATCTTTATGCCTGATGAACAGGTCCGCCGCCTCGGCCAGTCTGCCGCCGCAGCGTCCTTGCCTGAATGCTAATGATGTGATGCGTCTCACGCGCCGTGTACCCCACGGCGCGTGTACCATTTCTCAAACAAGGAAAAGTTATGACAACCGCTTTTTACAACAAGTACCTCCTCTTTATCGCCGGTCTCGGTGGTTTGCTCTACGGTATTGACGTCGGCGTGATCGCTGGCGCACTCCCCTACCTTCAGGCCACCACCGACTACAGCGCCTCTCAGATCTCCTTCGTGGTGGCAGCTGTGTTGCTCGGCTCCGTGCTCTCCTCGCTCTTCGCAGGTTCGCTCGCAGATATGTTCGGTCGCAAGAAGATCATGATCCTCTCTGGTATCTGCTTCGTGCTCTCCGTGCCCGTGATCTGCATCCCTACGGGCTTCGCATGGCTCGTGGCAGGTCGTATTCTCCAGGGCGCTGCAGGTGGTTTCGTCGGCGTGGTCGTGCCCCTCTATCTCGCTGAATGTCTCCCCGCTGAAAAGCGCGGCTTCGGCACGGGTATGTTCCAGTTCATGCTCACCATCGGCCTCGTCTTCGCTGCTCTCGCAGGTATCGCTTGCGCCAGCTACGTGGGTAAGATTGAAGCAGTGGAATACGCCTCCCTCGCTGAAAAGGGTGCAGCAATCTTCGCCGCTAAGGACTTCGCATGGAAGGCAATCTTCTGGATTTGCGCAATCCCTGGCGTGATCTTCTCCCTCGGCGCAGTCGTCATCTCCGAATCTGCCCGTTGGCTCTACAAGCGCGGCAAGAAGGACGAAGCCCTCGCTGCTATCGTTCGCTCCCGCGGCGAAGAAGCTGGCAAGAAGGAATATGACGAAATGGCCGCTGAACCCGTGGCTGAAACCACCGCTGAAGCCGCTCCTGTGAAGAAGGATTCCCTTCTCCAGAAGAAGTACATCGTGCCCTTCGTGCTCGCCGTCGTTATCCTCGCTTGCAACCAGGCTACGGGTGTGAACTCCGTGCTTGCTTACATCGTGGACGTGCTCTCTCAGGCTGGTCTTGAAGGCGCACTCGCCAACTGGGGTGACCTCATCGTGAAGTGCCTCAACTGCGGCATGACCATCATCGCCATGATTCTTGTGGACCGCCTCGGCCGCAAGTCCCTCCTCACCATCGGCACCTCCGGTATCATCATCGGTCTCCTCGGCGTAGCACTCCTCTTCTGGCGCTCCGAAGCTAAGATGGTCGACGTCTCCACGAAGATTGTTGCTCAGCAACGCACCCTCGTGGAAACGAAGATGAACGAAAAGCTCGGCATCGCCATCGTTGATGAGAACGGCAAGGAAATCAAGGAAAACGTCACTTACGAAGCCATTATTCCCTTCCCTGCGGTCGCACTCGGCGAACTCACTGGCATCCAGAATGTGAAGGACTATCAGGTCAAGATCGTCTACACCCAGGGCGACGAAAAGGTCATCAAGACCATCATCGCTAAGGAAGACACCAAGATCGAAGACGCCACCTTCAAGGTGAAGCAGGCTAAGGACGTGGAAGGTAAGGAAGTGCTTCCCTTCACGCTCGAATCCGTGGAAGTGGGCCCCTTGCCCTCCGCCACGAACGGCTGGCTCGTGACCATCTTCTTCGCACTCTTCATTGCCTCCTTCGCGGTGGGTCCTGGCGTGTGCGTGTGGTTGGCCCTCTCCGAACTCATGCCCAACCGCATCCGCGCTGTCGGCATGTCCGTGGCACTCCTCATCAACCAGGGTGTCTCCACGGTCATCGCTGCCACCTTCCTCCCCGTCGTGGGCGCTTGGGGCTACTCCTCGATCTTCTTCTTCTGCGCAGGCTGCACTGTGATCTACTGGATCACCGCTGTCTTCTTCCTGCCCGAAACCAAGGGCCGCACCCTCGAAGAAATCGAAGCTTTCTTTGAAAGCAAGAAGAAGTTGGACTAATCCCGTCCACTCCCTTCATAAACAAAACAGCGTCCCCCACGGGACGCTGTTTTTGTTTAATCCGCTCTCATAGCCACCTCGGAGATCTTCTCACCCTTTAAAGACGTTGTTTCTCTTCACTGAATTGCACGTTAAATCGCGGGGCTCTTCTTACTCCCGCGGTTATATTGTGCAATATTTAGCAGGTGTGCAAATTCCAATAAGGGTTGTTTCAATTGGAGATTTGTGATACGTTGTGTGGTGTATGAGACGGCTCCTTTTAATTATATCCTTTATTGGACTTTTTACCGAAGCATTCGCAGCGTTGCTTGGGGATGGGGATACGAATTATCGTGTGGAGGGTGTTCAAACGCAAGGGCTTTATTATCGCGATGCCTCTTTTGACCAACCCATTATTGGGGCGAAGTTCTTATTAACAGGCGAGCATCGCTTTTGGCGAATTGGCTTTCGATTTTCTGACAAAACGAACCTCAAATCGCTCCGAAAGCTTAAATTGTATAAGACTTCTGTCAATTACTTCTCGCCGGCACGCGCCACTGAATTAAAAGGTGCGAAAGCAACCGTCGTAGAGGGCCGCGAGATTCATTTTGACTTTTGGAATAATGGCAAAGGCCCCGAAATTATCATTAAGCCCAATGAACACCTCTGGCTCACGGCACAAGTGCAGCCCTCTATGCCCAGAGGCTCCACCATTGACGCCGCCATTACGCATGCCCATGTGAATGGCATTGTATGTATAGTTGAAAATGAGGCGCCGATTGGTGAAGGCGTCGTCTATGAATTTGATCGCCATGTCGTGCCGTATTATCGAATGGGATTTATTCAAAATTGGAATAAAAACTACTACAATTACGTCTCTGAAGTCGTCTTTTTCTACATGCGCGTGAATAATGATGGCACCCTTGGGCATGGATGGGACTGCGGGAAGCAATATGATGAGACGAGTTTTCAAGAAGCACTCAATCAATTAAAGCAAGGGCGTGGCAGTCGACCTGTGCGAATCCTACTTGGAATTGCACACTGTGCGGGGGAATTATCACGTGTTACGCAAAATCCAGCATTATGCGAAAAACTTGCCCAACACATTCTTGATGCAGTTAAAAAGTACGACTTAGATGGCGTAGATATTGACTGGGAATATCCTGGTTCAGCGGCTGATTGGCGTGGTTTTGAGGCATTGGTGGCAGACCTAAAACCCAAGTTGTTTGCATTGGGTGGAGGCAAGATGATCTCCTCTGCGATGTCAAATTATAAATTCCCTGAAGCAGTAAATCACTACGGCTTAGGATTGGATGAATTAAAAGGGTTGCATCAACAACTTGACATGCTCAATACCATGACCTATGACGCGGCAAGTACCGATGGCCATTCACCCTTTTGGCTCCACCATCAAAGTAAAGACTTCGCCACGCGTTATGCTGGATTACCACCCTGTAAAATCAATATTGGCATGCCGTGTTATACAAATGAACACCACCTCGATGGACGCCTCACATGGAAGCAAAATGGTTACAGTTGGCTCGTTGGCAGTCATTTAAAAGACTTACAAAATAAAGATGTTTTTAAAGAAAATGGGATGCTCTACTCCTATAATTCCATTAAAACCATTCGTGCCAAAGCTAAAGATTTAAAAAAAGGTGGATATGGAGTCATGATTTGGGGCTATGACACCGACGCACCGCTCAACAATATTCACGCCTTCGCACGCACCCTTGCAGGAGTCTTTCGCCCAAGTGATCGACCGCTTCCCGTGCAAGACAAAGCCCATTCATCTACAACGCAAAAGAAAGCGACCCCGACAAAGGCTAAACCAAGTCCACCCTCTCGTCGCACAAGCGCCAATAAAAATCCATAACCCACCCCTTATCAAATCCTTTATCCCCCTTATTACGTTCTTGTCATTTAAACCCAAATACCCATGACCTCAATCGTGAACAGAATTTAACACAACCCTTACCCTTTGATCACGACGAACGTCACCTTGACTTACGCGCCTTTGACGATAATACCAAGCGAGAAGTTTACGAAAAACAAAATGGGATCTGTCCACATTGCAAAAAGCAATACTTGAAGAGATGGAAGCCGATCACATCACCCCCTGGAGTAAAGGCGGGAGAACCATTGCGGCCAACTGTCAAATGCTCTGTGTCATGTGTAATCGGATGAAGAGCGCAAAGTGAGACACATCTATTAAATCTTGCCGATGCCTCTACGTTCTAAAAAGGTTGAAGGGATTCGGACACTTCTTGGCGGGCCCAATCCCCGCGAATATTCCGAATCCCTTCAACTGTTCAATAGGGTTACAAATCCTCGACTAAATGTCAAGTAATCAAACGCGCACAAAAGATTTTGCGCGCGTTTGATTCTACGGTGAAGCCACCTGTGTGATTACCTTTGGAGGGCTGACGCGCCCCTTTATTTCACGACAATCTCTTTCGGATAAAGGATCTCAACAGGGGCCTTATCTTGCAAGTGGACGCGTACACCGATTTGAGAGACAGTGCCCAACGGATACTCTTTGAGTTTTAATTGGAAAAGTGCCTTCTGCTGATCGCAATCCCCCTATTCACCCCTTACTTGGGATAAACAACAAAACCCGCGCCACCCCTAACGCATCTGCAGCGCGAGGTTCTCCTTATACGCACCGAACACACACTTAAATAATAAAAATCGGCAGGATTTTTCATCTCTGCCGATTTTTATTGTTATCGCTCAAATTACGATAGGGATTACTTGGGCATCTGAGCGCCGTAATCGTCAAGCGCACCGAAGAGCTTAAGCGCATCTTCCATCGGGTAGCGGTTTGCGTACATATCGCAAGTCGTGGTAATGGTCCCCTGAAGCGGCAAACCAAGCACGCCACGTAAAGCATTGCACTTGTCGGTGTCAAGTTTGGTCTTTTCCGAATACTTCATCGAAAGGAAGGCGTTGAGATACTTCGCATTAATACGGTCCTTAAAGATGGAAGGATCCGTCAAATCAACATTGTCTTCAATAGATTCAATGCCGTCGGTGCCTTCCAAATCTTCAAAGGTATCCACGCGCACCTTCACAATAGAAGGAGACATGGTCATCTGGATATCAGATTCACGGTTCAAGAAGAAAATGTTGTTGTCAAGCTGCGTGGTCTTCTTCTTAGGATTACCCTTGGTATTGTCAAAGCCTGTCAATACATTCAAACCGATGATGTTATTGTGGATATTCGCATTGCAATTTTCGTTGTTGCGAATTGCGAAGCCCATATCTGCCAAATCGTTCAAACGGCTCCAAGTGAAGAGGATGGTGTTGTAAGCGCATTCCCAATCAATCTTACCGCTGCCGTTGGAGCAATTGACATTGACCGAAAGCATACGGTTATTACAGAAAACATTATTGAGGATTGCGACCTTACCCTTGTACCAATTCACATTCACTGCATAATTCGAACCATTCACGAAGGTGCAGTTCTTGATAGTCAAGTCGCCGTCACCGCGAGAAGCAGATGCCGTGTGAATGCTATAACGATTGGCGCTGGGGAATTTGTCTGCGGTCTTGTTGTACGCAGGGCCTTCAAGCCACATCCCCGTATCAAAACCTTCAGGCTTACCCTTCGTTGCGTGATAGCTTGATGCGAAACCATCATCAAAAATAATGCCATCAATCACGATATGGAAGCCCTTCGGTGCATCCATCGGAGACTTTGATAATTCGATGTGCAACAAGCCTTGTGCACCCGCCTTCTTGTCATTGTTTTCATTTTTAGGTTGGAACATCGTCTTGTACTTCACAGGATCGCGTTCTGCAAAGTCAGCCGAATAACCGCCCACCAACGAAACAGGCTTCTCCATCTTAAACCAGCCGCACTTCATCTTGCCAGGATAATTACCCTCAGCAATGTGAATCACGTCATTATCTGCTGCGATTGCCAAAGCCTTCCAAAGGTTCTTCAACGGAGCTTCCTGTGTGCCAGGATTCTTATTCTTACCGGTCGAAAGCGACACGTAAATATCCTTAGCGGACAACGTCGTCAAAGAGGTTAATGCCAAAAGTAGCAAACAAGCTTTCTTCATGTTCATAGCAACCATCCTTTCAATTCTACGAATTAAATGATGAAACTCCATCCTCGCCATCCTCAAGATCATCACCTAACGACCTCAGATGTGCGTCCTATCTGTACGCTACTATAACATCTGTAAACCAAAAAAGCAAGTATTTAAAAGAAAATCACCGTTAGCGGAATATTGTGCAATATTCCCATTTATTTCATAACCAATGGTATTACACTGTATCATTTGAAGTATAATGTAAGTGTAGAAACGGAGGTTAGTGTGAGTTTTATGAATTTCTGTAAGGCCTTCTTATTAATTGAGCTCGTAGGGGTGATGTATCCCCTTGTATCAGCTTCTGATGCACCTCCGATGCCATCATTACCAGAAGATTCTTTTGAAGAAGAGATGGAAAGTGATGGATGTAGTACAAGTACAAATGTCATTTCGAATTTGGAGATTATTTATACGGATGACGTTAATAAGTACATTAGTTACGATTGGCAACGATGGGATTCTCGTGTAAGAGCATGGTTTGATGGAGAGGATGATGGGGGTGGCGTTGGGAAGATGGTTAAGCATTATCCACCAATGCCTACAGGGGCGGTATTCTACGTCGCATCAACTGTAGAGGAATTGTCTGAGCCATTTACAGCGGTAACAAACCATATACAGTCAATTGATTTTCATGGGATTCCAACATGGACGGTCCGAGTGCAGGAGTGTGTGGCGGAAGATGGTGGACGAACTTATGACACGTATTTGGGGATGTCGCGTTGTCGTCGGATTCCTGTGAGTCAGTTCTTTAATCCACGTGCGTGGATATTAAAATGGTTTACAGAGGATGGACAATTGCCAGCATGGATGGCTTTTGAGGAAGAAGAAGTAATCGAGAATTGGTTTGAGACACGTGGACGTGAACGTTTTGGATTTTCTGTAACATTTGTTCCAAAGGGAATGCTTGAAGCGTATACTGCAAAATTAGATGAAATCGCACAAGAAGAAGCAGCGCGAGCTCAACTTCAGCAAGAAGAGGCTTTAATGGCTTTACCACCTTTACGTGTTACAGAAATCGGGGTGCAGGCGAATGAGGTGCAGTTGGAATTTTACAATGAACCAGAGGTTCAGCTTGGGCTGTTAACAGCAAAGACTTTATCACAACCGCTATGGGAATATTGGGGAAAATTAACTTCTAATAGTGTGGCAGACTGCCTCCGTGTCGCATTGCCAGAGAGTTATGATGATGCTCCGAGATTCTTTAGATTGATTGACATTCAAGCCGATTCTGATAGAGATTTATTACCAGACCTCTTAGAGAAATATCTTTATAAGACGAACCCTATGCTATATGACACCTCTGGGAGTGGCATGAGTGATTGGGAGAAAATTTTTGTTCATGGAATTGACCCTTCTATACCTGACCATGATTTTGATGATTTGCTTGACGGAGAGGAGGTGCAATATGGCACTTATCCATTTGCAGCGGATACAGATAACGATGGTTTTTTAGATATTGAAGAGATCTCAACAATATTAGTCCGAAGGGGAACAGCATCAAAGTGGTTTACTAGTGAAACGTGGACAGAGTTATATCCTAACGGAATAAGTTCAGAACAAGATCAAACTCTCTATCGAAATATTCCCTTAGGATTTGTTGCTTCAATTGACGATTATGCTACAAGTGTTTGCCACATTGATGTCAATGGACGCATCATCCTTCAAAATTCTAACCAAACAGAAAGTGTATCCTCGCGTAATAATAATTACTCATTACTTGAACAACAATGTTATCAGCATCATGCAGTTTTCGCGGGCTATTGGGATGACTTATTGGCAAGCTCTGCCTATGGCTCAACGATTAGATATACGACTCTTCAAGAAGGAGAAATATCTTATTTTGTGGTTGAATTTCTAAATATACGCACCTATTCAGGTAGGCATACTTCTCAGGCACAGATTTCTTTTCAAATGGTCATATCTTCAAATCCATATTGGCCATTTTCACGTTTTTGGATAACCTACAGAGATGTTGGAGAACATGTACGTGGCGCTTCTGCAACAATAGGTGTGCAATACCCTCATCGCGCGTGTACATATGAACATGCTTATGAAAATCCAACAGCGATTGAGTCATCGATGACACTTTTGATTACTCCCGGTAGCCAAACCAATCCAGCCAAGGCTGACAGTGATGATGATGGGATTTCTGATTGGGAAGAATTTACAAATTGGCAATACAAAACAGACCCCAATAAAGCCGACACGGATGGAGATGGGCTTTTGGATAAGGTCGAGATAGATGGCGTTCGCACTGAGTATGGAACGTATTACACTAATCCACTCAAGTTTGACACTGACAATGATGGTATGCCTGATGGCTGGGAGGTCAAATACGGTTTAATTCCGATAAGGTTGTCTAACACAAATGACGCACTTGCTGATAAGGATTTTGACGGACTTTCAAATCTTCAGGAGTATCAGTTAGGGACCAACCCAACAAAAGTTGACAGCGATGGGGATAATATTTTAGATGGAGAAGAGGTCTCTTTAGGAACAGACCCTAATTCACAAGATAGTGATACAGATGGGGTGAGCGATGGAGAAGAAGTCCGTGATGGAACAAACCCGCATCATGCGGATAGTGATGAAGACGGTCTCTCTGACGTTGATGAAAAGTACAATTATTTGACGAATCCATTGTTAGCAGATAGCGATAATGATGGGATGACAGATGCGTTTGAAATTCAAAATGGACTGCCTCCATTAGATGATGGACGTGACAACCCATTGGCGGCACTCAATGCGGATTGGGATGGAGATGGTATTTCCACTTCAGAAGAACTTACACGCGGCACAAATCCTGGAAAGGCCGATAGTGATGGCGATGGGTTAAATGATAGTGATGAATTAGCGACTGGAACAAACCCATTAAATCCTGATTCGGATGTAGATCATTTAAATGATGGATGGGAAATTATTTACAATTTCAATCCTCTCATCGCAGAAACGACTTCAATTACGGAAGTGGACTCTGACAATGATGGCCTTAAAAATTGGGAAGAGTCAACGCATAATACAAATCCCAATAATGCCGATACGGATGGAGATGGGATTTCGGACAAGCAAGAGGTTGAACAAGGAACAGATCCAACAAATCCATTAGAAATTACACCTTTGCTTGATAACCATACAGCAAATCTTACATTTATGATTGACGGCGATTATGCCGCATGGGAAATGAGTGTTAAAGGGTTGGGGCGCGGTGAAGCAGGCATCGAAGATTCACGACTTCTAAAAATGCATATGCGTACATGGGGTGAAGATGGTGTTCTTAAAACGCAATTGCGAAAAGGATGTTCGTATGAAGTCTCAATGACGTGGCTACGCTCAAGAGTGACAAGTGCAGGGAAATGGTATTGTTGGAGTGCGCAAGTTAATGGTATACCAACAGAACAAACGTATGACGATTATGAGGCTCAACGTAATGTCGACGTAGCGGAAGTTGTTTTCGGGAATGGTTTTTGGGCAGAAAATTACGATGGTCTTTTAAGTGCTCATACACATATGAATGAATCAAGTGGCAAGAATGTGGCAGGAAAGGCTAAGGCAATCATTCATATTCCCTATTGCAATAGTTACTTAATTCCCGATTATCAACGAGACCATTGTATTACAGTTTTCGACCGAAATATGGCGACGAATGGTGAACCGATGATACTTTGGATTAATGATGATAACGATAAACAAAGTCAGGATTACTCAGAAGGAGATGAAGATATTCCAGGAGAGGACTTTTTGTATGATGCTAAGAATCAACAAGTTGACGGCGTCTGTGATTTCTTAGACTTCTTCCCTATTCAGATTGAAACGGCTGGAATCTTTGAAATGATTAATCGCCATAGTCATTTAAGAGCAGCTTACGAAGAGGGATTATTTAAACTTTATTTACGTCAAGCAGATAGTGCGGTTAATGTTATTTGGACATCTCTCACGAAGCAAAATTGTGGAGATTATTTAACTCAAAACATCTTAGACTGTGGCGAAGAGTTAAATCAGGCGATACACGATGTCACAGTGCAACGTGTCACGGATGAAGGGGTCCCATTACCTCTTCCATTTATTAATTTAATCCAAGAAAATTCAGATACTGGAATCATTTTAGTAGAAGGAGTTTTTGAATCAAATGCGCCATTGGTATTAGAATTACGATATAATGACGAGGTGATGTTTTGGCGAACAGAACTTCCGTTACAAATTTGCCCTGTAGCGTCACTTTATGCAACAATTAATTTGAGAGGAATGTCTGCATCAAATGACAATCTTTCTCATCCGTGGAACCGAAATGATGTGCCAAACGTTGTTTTCTTACATGGATTTAATGTTTCTGAAGACGCTGCACGCGGTTGGCATGCAGAAATATTTAAACGCCTTTATCAAACGGGTGTAGAGATGAACTTTTATGGTGTCACATGGCGAGGGGATGAAGCGCTCTTTGAAACAATGGGACTGCCAGCATTACATTATCATCTAAATGTGTATAACGCATTCCAAACAGCGCCCATATTAGCACAAACCCTTGCACACCTCCCGCCAGCATCAGGTCTATCAATTATGGCTCATAGCTTAGGTAATATGGTCGTTTCAGAGGCAATTTGCCAATATGGCTTACGTCCAGACAATTACCTTTTACTTAATGCTGCGATTCCCGTAGAAGCGTTTGATGCGACACTGCGTAACCCTGTGACGCATCAGAACACGCTTGTACCTATGGACTGGCGTGACTATGATTCGCGAACCTACGCTTCATATTGGCATCAACTCTTTTCTGATACAGAACCTCAATCTAAGATGACTTGGGCAGGATTGTTTGAAAATATTTCACAAGTAGCTCCTAACACCAACTTGTATAACTTCTACTCGTTCAAAGATGAAGTCTTTGAATTAATGCCAAATATTGAAAATGGCATTTTACCCTCTCAATATCGTGGAGCGCTTCATTGGCAATTTGAAGGTTGGTGGCCTTTAGATTTACTTAAAAGTTTAGTACCCGAAACAACATTCGGACACTATGCTTGGCAAAAGCAAGAATTTTTGAAAGGTACACATGCTATCTTTGGTACTGCTGATGGCGGGTGGTCGTTCTCAATGGCCTCCACATTACCGATAATTTGGGAACGTCTGTATGAAGTAGAAGAAGCCAACGAGATGGCCACTACAGATATCGGCCACGATACATTTCAAAGCTCCCCCGTCTTTAGTGCCACCGAAGAGATGCTCAATCCAAGCACAAATCCTGTAGAACAACTAAATGAACGTTACCGCATTTTAGCCTATCGCATTCCTGCACTCTCACCCGCAGTGGGAAGTTGTGCCGTCAACAAGCCACAACTTGAGAATTATATGCTAAATCCTATAAATCCATCTAAATGGAGAAAAGGACATACCTTTAAAGAACGTTGGTTACACAGTGACATCAAAAATATGCCATATCAACAGATTTCAACATTATTTGATGATCTTAAGTCTTTAATCAATCACCCTTGATGGAGTAAGCTCATATGAAACATTATTTGTTTATTCACATAACATGCATTGCTTTATTTATTGTCGGATGTGGAGCACAACCTGCGTTTCCGTATATGTATCCATATCCTAAAGCAAAATTTACGCTCTATGTGGTCAATCAAGATGGGGCACCAGTGACAGATACTGAAATAGAAGCTCACTTTACTTATTGTAGCCCTGATTTGTTACGATGGCCGGACAAAAATGGGTATGTGACATTTGAAAGCCCTGCTGTGACAGATGTTCTTTTTACTAATCGGTCCTATGAAGAATACGAGGGGGAAACGCCTATAAAACAATATTACCACACAACAATCTGTAAAAAATTTCATACGCCTTCTAAAAATACAAAAGATGGGAAATGGCAACCTTGGAACCCTACACTTAAAATGGTTTTAAAAGAAAAAATCAACCCAATTCCAATGTATGTCGCTGGATATTCGTTTACAACACATGGCATAAAAATCCCTGTTCGTAATCAATGGATAGGGTTTGACATGGAAAAAAATGCATGGACTTCTCCTTATGGGAACGGAGAATATGCAGATATTAAGGTCTTTCATCAGTGGGATGGGATTAATGGCGAATCATATAATGGTTCTACGATTAAAATTCATTTCCCTGATGCACTCGCAGGTGTTTATGACTTTCAATATGACAAGGATTCACATGGAAATTATCAATGTTTAAAATCTCCACATCATGCGAATCCAATAGCGCAATACAATCCTGATATTACGTTTAGTGAGACAATCTTTTTCAAAAAAGATCCTGTTGTTGATAAGGTTTATCGTCAAATTAATCAAACACATATACCCTTTGGAACAGGATATATTTTTCGAACACGGACACAAGTTGATGAACAAGGAAATCTTATTCGTGCTCGTTATGGAAAGATTTATCCGTCTCCTGAAGAAAAGTTGTTTACCATCACAAAAGATGGCCTATGTCATTTAAATCTTTGCTATTACATGAATCCTATAGCCAACGATACAAATTTAGAATTCGATCCAGAGAAAAATTTATTTAAAACACGACAGAAATATGCTCCCTAAAGCATCCCCTTAGAACAACGCACTCTCTCCCTCTACACATCACAAACGCAGAGATTACTCCTCTTTTCTCCTACACCATACGCTTGCCGCCCCTCTCCTACTATCATAGAAAACTTGGGTGATAAACCTTCCACGTTTCCCCTGTTCACGCTTCTTTTAAGGTTCGAGTTTTATGCCCCGCGCAGAACGTTGAAGTTTGTGAACGAGCGTTCCTGTAATGTAGTATTTCAGTAAGCGAATCATTGGTGAAATGCAAGATAAATTGCGCAGGCGGGTGGGGAAAACATTGAAAATTTTCATGCGGCTCCTTCTTGTTTGATTTGTAATGAACGTGGGTAATGAGCAAGTTTATACTGGAGAATCGCGATGTCTTTGGCTATTAGT
>JAZUPT010000022.1:0-1907 GCA_045605345.1 Candidatus Spyradenecus sp. | reverse complement strand
CGATGTGGCGACTTTGGGGTAAGCTTAATAAAAGGGGCCGAAGCATACGAAGACTAAGGCCCAAAAAAAGAGCGCGGGTGCGATGGCACCCGCTCTCTTTTTGATAAGGGAAGCAATTAGGGCTGCTTCTTCTGTTGCTTCTGCTTCTTCTGCGCTTCAATACGTTGCAGATTGATATCAATTGTGGTTTGCAATTTTTTTGCAGTCGCTGTATCGGGGTCCACCGCTACGGCGTCCTGATAAGCCTTCAACATCAGATCAAGCGCAGCTTCACGGTCGGCTTTTTTGTCATCGCCGCGGAGTACCGAGAAGAGCAGGGCGTAGGAGTCGCCAAGTCCGCGAAGGGCCAACTGACGAATCTCTGGATCTAATTCTGGATTGTTCAAGTAGTCCTTAATCTTTTGGATGTCGGCTGAGATTTGCTCTGGTTTAAAGTGGCCCACGAAGGTATCACCTAACGCTTGTAAAGCCTGCATTTGCTTGATATAGGCTTCCGACTTACCGAGCATATTGCGATAGCCGAGTGTATTGTTCGGGTCAAGCAGATTGATTTCCGTTACGATGCGCGGATACTTGTCGCGGCAAGCCTTCGGCACCGCATTAAGTGCCTCTGCCAACACCTTGGCGCGCTCCATGCCTGTTAATGTCTGGGCCTTTTCAAAGGCCGCATCACGCGTCGCCATTGCCTTTAATCCCTCCTCAATGAGCGGGATGTACTCTTCTGGCGTGGGGCGTGCACCATTGAGAATCGCGAAGGGGAAACCGCCTGGGTCCAACAACACCACCGCTGGCAAACCACGCAGTTGGTAGGAGGTTAAGAGCTTTTCACGACGCGCCGCCTCTTCCTTTGAGACCTTTGCGCGGAGTTCGGGCAAACGCGGGAAATCCACCGTTGTCATTACCACCTTGTCACCGTAAGCATTGCAGAACGTATCGGTGTTCAACACCTTTTCCTTTAAATGTTTGCAAGCCGTGCACCAATCTGTCCCCGTGAAGTTGAGCATTACAAAGCCCTTCTTTTCACGCGCCTTTGCCAATGCTTCTTCTACGGTGTCCACGACCTGCAAGGTCGCACCAAAAGAAACTGTAGCTGCCAATAAGCCGGCGATCAAGACTGAATACTTTTTCATAGTACGAAAATTCCTTTCATAAGTGTGAATAAATTGTATGCGAAAAGAAAAGGAGAAGTCAAATAGATAATGATTTAACTTTTTTTGATGGAGCCTACAGTCATCAGGGGGCAGGAACTTTAGGATGATATCACTGATGGCTCTTTGCGTTAAAGCGGCAATCGTTAATGGCGCGATTCGCCACGATTGCCGCAAAAACCCAATGGGTTTGACTTTGAAACCCAATGGTTTCATTTCTTCGGCCCATTGTACTATTAAAGTTTTCTAGACAGGGCTAAAAAGTCCCCGACTAAAAATTGTACTATTTAAGATTTCTTCCCGAGCGGAATTTTCCCCTTTAAAGTGTTGGGCCGTAAAGCGTTACCCTGTTTAAATGTTGCATGAATCGTACAGATTGTAGAGTTTTAATCCTAAAATCATAGTGTTTTGCTGACTTTTTTCATTTTGGTGCGCCGTCCCCCACTCCTTACGCGCCTCATCACACGCCACGCCCACCCGCCTCTTCTATCCCTTTAATCCATAAGGGCTCAATTTAAAATCATTTCCACTGAAACATAAAAAGAATTTCAGTCAAATTCCAAATGAATTTCAGTCAAATTCTAAATGAATTTCAGTCAAATACTTTTTTATTTCAATGGTCAATTCTTAGACTAACTGCACCATTCTGACACAAGAGTGCACTTAGTTTGCCAAGAAAAGCAGTTAGTTTGCCAAGAAATGCAGTTACTGTGCCAAATGAAGCGATTAGTCTGCCAAAAAGGGCATTTATTCTGCCAA
>JAZUPT010000021.1:0-4308 GCA_045605345.1 Candidatus Spyradenecus sp. | reverse complement strand
CTTCGCCGGAAACACTACCCTGCGAGCTGTAGAAGTTCAAGCTGATGGTTTCTTTGTCTTCCGGCGCGGCAGGAGCTTCTGCAGCTTCATCCGTTACCCACACCTGAACACCGGCAATCGTCAAACGGGAAACACCCTGGTTATCCATCGCACTCGTAATGGAAATCGCGCCACCGGAAAGCCCTTCCACAAACATCACATTTGTGCCTTCCACGAGGCCTGCTGCGGCAGCAGACGAGGCACGGCTTCCCCAATATTGAATGGCTTTCGCCTCATCGCCCTTCACGAGCGTTGTCCCACTGTTGTAGGCATACACTTCGTTATTGATCCAAACCGGTGAGAAGCGATTGTTAAAGTTGGCCTCCCCATTGCCATCACCGGAGAGCACCAGTGCCACGGCATATTTCTTATTCTCCGGCAGACCGGAAATCGTTACGGTTGCCTTTGTGCGACCATTATTCACTGTGTCGTCCAAATACCCATGGAGCAATTTGCCTGCGTCTGTATCGGTGGAGCATCCGCTGTTCCAACTGCCACGGGCAACCCAAGAGACGTCAATCGCCGTAGCATCAATCGTATAGGTAGCATGATTGCCGCCATCTGCCGAGTAGTTGGCCCAGTTGATGGGAGCCGCGTAGTCCCCCTTGGCAAAGCCAGCGCCTGTCGTCGTAGAGATATTCTCCGCATCTGCCGTCTTAAAGTTCACACCAAAGGAGAACGGCTGCACATCAAGCGTAATGCCGCCAGAAACCTTGATGTTACCATTGTGGCTGGGGTTAGCATTCTCCACCTTGAGATTTGCCTGCAAGGTATACACCTTGTTCGCAGTGAAGCCTGCGTTATTGGTGAACGTATAGATATTGTGATAGTTATTACCACCCGAATAGGAGGCGCCTTCCACTACAACCTCGTTACCGTCCGTGCCTGTCGCCACTGCGGTGTATTCCGTTTCGCCATCAAGCAACTTCACGCTGAGAATCTCAACGCGATGGCTGCCGCCAGCATAGCGGATGGTTGTGGTAAAGGACGTCAAGGCCGTGTTGGGCATCACCACCTTATATTCATAAGCATATTCGGTGTTGCCGGTCTTGCCGTCAAACGAATACGGAATAACCAATTCCGCTGCCCACATCCAGCCTGTGAATGCTGCCAGGGCAAGGGTCAGCAGGCCTTTTAAGTATGTGTATGATCGTTTCATATCACTGCTCCATGATTAGGGTTAATTGAAAGTCAGAAGTTGCCCTTCGCTAAAAAGGGCTTCTCCACGTTTCGCAAAGAGTGTAAACCTTTTAAAGGAGAAAGTCAAGGAGTTTCATTCAAAGGGACCATGAGATGGGGAGTCCACGGAGCACACGGAAACCACGGAAAAGGAGAAGGAACCACAGAACACACAGAATACACAGAAAGGCGCTGCGCGCAGGACTGCCAGCGTGGAGAAGAAACCACAGAGTGGCAGAGCCACAGTGGCAAGTGGAAAGTGGTCGCTGCGCGAGGACTCCGTGGGAGGGATTTATTAGCTGAAGATTGCGATGATAATCCCCATCGCTCCAAGAATAGTCCCGCCGATTGTCCACCCTAATGAAATCGTATACCGCCGCCAGTCTTCACGAGCTTTGGCATCTTCGCGATCCTGAGCCTCTCGTTCTACTAAGATTCGCTCTTCCTCTTCCAAGCGCGACTGCTCAGTTACGATTTCAATGTATGCAACATCAATTGCATCTCTTACTTTTATCAACTCGCAAAGTTCTTCTTTCACTCTTGTAAAATCATCTGCCTCTGCGTCTCTTAATTTTTGAAGTGTACACAAGAATTTTCTCGTTTCCAAAAAACGCACTCGATAGTCCTTCCATTGCGGAAGATGGCGATCTAAGATTTCTACAGAGAACTTTTGAAGAAAGAATGACGCAATATAATCAAGAAAGTATCCAATCGCTGCCTCGTACGCATCGTACTTTGCTCTCAAGCAATGACGTTTTGCTGACTCTACATCACCTTCAATAAAGTGACACATTGCATAACGTAATTGATTAATCGCAGGTAAGGCGACTTCACACGACACGCGTTCGGTAAATTTTACAGCCTCTTCCGCATCATAAAAAGCCGCCCCCAACAACTTATTGCATTCAATATCCACAATTACCCCAACCGATTAGACGCTCAAATTTCTGCTGAAAAAATACGTTCAGCACGCGCATCCATTTGCTCACGTGAAACATATTTACCAAATGCCAACCGAGCATTTCCGCTCGCTTGCCTAATCACAGCTCTGCGCTCACACTCCTCGCTTGGATTCTTAAATTGCGGAATGTTGCGAGCAATGTGTACCCTAATCTGCGATGCTTTTAATGTGTCTCGTATCTTTGAAAGATTAAACATAACAAAAGCCCTTTAAATCAGTCTTATTGCCGAGCATTATACCATAACTTGCACCAAATATGGGTATTTTTAGAGGCATAACTTGCACCAAATAGGGTGTTTCGCTCGCAATGCTCGCTATAGTGGCAAGTGGGCGCTACGCGCAGGACTGCCAGCGTGGGGAGAAACCACGGAGTGGCAGAGCCATAGTGGCAAGTTCGCTCGCTATAGTCCCTTGTGTCCCATCGGCGACTGTCTCATGTGTCCTATGTGTCCCATTTCTTCGCCGCAGTAAGGAGTGAGAAGTAAGGGCGCTCAGGCTCTTAGTTTGTCGATGTCGTCAAAAGCGTTTTGCAGGTCTTCGCTGTGGTAGCGTTCGTACATATCGTAAATCTTATCAGACACCGATTCTTTATCCCACTGAGCTAAAACTTGATTCGCCGTCATCCCCTTAAATGCTGCGTAATGTTCAATTAGGTAAATAAAAAACGCCGTCTTTTTATCAAGTTCGTTCACGTTAATCTCTCCTGATGTAAAGCGAGGTTCGGGGGTTGCCCGTGATTTGTTCATTTTCCCACATATCAAAGATACCGATTGGGCTTAATTCCCACATGGCAAGTTTTGGATTCCGAAGCATTTGATAGGTTTCAGAGTCAAAAAACTTACGAAGGGCCACGTGTGGCGTGAAACCATACTTATTACAAATCAACCGCACCACTTCTCGGTCGTAGTACTCTAAAATTAACACCATCTCGTCATTAATGTTCATTTTCAATCGCCCCCTGAAATGTTAATAATTGGAGTGCCGCTTCTGTCTTAAATACATATTGATCATGAAGCAATTGCGGCAAGAGTCGCCGCACAGCTTCTGCAGAGGTGTAGACCTTCGCCATAAATAATCGGATCACTGGCATTGTTCGGTCGTTTGCCACAGGTCCAATCACCACATCCCATTTCGCGTCTTCTCCCCTGCCCGAACGATTCTCCGCAACAAAATCCAGCCACCTTTTATTTGCTTTCTCAAAGCATAATACCGTCAATGTAGCAAGCTTCGCCTCATCAAAATCATACACCGTTACGACAGGATGCCCCTCTCCTCTGCGAGCCGTAGTTAACTGCGCCCACCGTTCCGCTTGCTCAAAACTTGAAGTTAGATAAAACCCAGTCCCAAAATCCAACCTCCGATCTGAAAGTAAAATTTGAGGATTCTTTACCACCACATTACTCCCATGATAAAGTTTCATTTTAAACCTCCGCCCTCATGCATTCCATCACTACATTAAATTATACATAAATTTCAGTTCCTTTTCACCCTCTCCTAAAAATTATTCGGGGTGGCAGAGCCATAGTGGCAAGTGGGCGCCTGTGGCGCAGAACTGCCAGCGTGGAGAAGAAACCACAGAAGACACAGAATACACAGAAAGGCGCTACGCGCAGGACTGCATGTGAGGGGAAACCACGAATCACACGAATTTACACGAATAGGACTGCATGTGAGGAGAAACCACGGAGTGGCTGCGCCACAGTGGCAAGTTCGCTCGCTATAGTCCCTTGTGTCCCATCGGCGACTGTCTCATGTGTCCCATGTGTCCCATTTCTTCGCCGCAGTTTCGCTCGCTATGCTCGCTTTTAGTGGCGGGTGGCGGCTACGCGAAGGCCTCTTCTCCTCTGAAATCAATTTACAGAAAGAATCATACACTATCGAAACAAAAAGCATACTTGGCCGAAACACAAAAAGAATTTGACTGAAATTCAAAATGAATTTGACTGAAATTCAAAATGAATTTGACTGAAATTCAAAATGAATTTGACGGTCAATTCTTAGACTAACTGCACCATTCTGACACAAGAGTGCACTTAGTTTGCCAAGAAAAGCAGTTAGTTTGCCAAGAAATGCAGTTACTGTGCCAAATGAAGCGATTAGTCTGCCAAAAAGGGCATTTATTCTGCCAA
>JAZUPT010000020.1:0-21976 GCA_045605345.1 Candidatus Spyradenecus sp. | reverse complement strand
AAAAACCGCCGCCATGCCGAAGCATTTTCAAAAAACTGCGTCGAAAAACTCGCATTGTTGATAACTTGTTGATAACTCAAAAAAGTTTTCAACAGCCGAAAAATCGCCAAAATTTTCGAAAAAGTGACAAACCTGCGTAAGGGATTTTGAAGGGAATTTTGAAGGGATAAAGGGATTTTGAAGAGATAAAAGGGATAGAAGCGATGAAAGGGATAGAAAGGATGATGTGGGGGCGACGCCGCCCCCACACCCCTGCGGCAGGACTGAGTCCTGCACGCTACGCATCCTGACAGATGCTTCTACTGGTGCTCACAAGGAGAAAAAGAGAGAAAGAAAGGCGAGGGCGTGAGGGGTTCGAGGGGTTCGGGGAGCACAGCGTCCCCGTCGTTTGGTACCTCTCGGGACTGCGGGTGGCTGGAAAAGGGCCTGTTAGGTGAGGCGGGAATGGCAGGCTACGGCCTGCCAATCAGATAGGTGAGCGGCTGACGCCGCAAAGCCGCGCAAGCGCGGCACTCCAGAGGTGATGAGGCACATCGCCAGCCCACGCTTGACTGTCACAAAGGGGCAGAGATGAGTCGCCGAAGGACTGTGGGGCGCAAACGACGGGGGACACCCCCGCAAATGCGCCCCTGCCATAGGCACGGGGAACCACCCCGTGGCTTCGGTAGTAGGTGGGAGCCGCGAGGGGTGTTCCCCACACCTTCGATAGAAGCGAGGGGTACGGGGAGCGCAGCGTCCCCGTCGTTTGGTGTCTCTCTGGACTGCGAATGGCTGAAAATAGGGCTTTTTTAGCGGTGTTTTTCGGGTGTTTTTCGCGGGAAGGCGGGCGACCCATGCTTAAAGCCTCATTTTCATCATTTTCAGTGCTTTATGGTGTTTTTTTAACTTGCTTTTTTTCGCTTATTTTGTTATTTTTATTTAGTTATATCTATGGGCAAATAGTCTTTAGATATCGTCAGCTGCTGATTCGCGATACAGCCGTCTACTGTCGCACAGCGGCTCGGCATGCGCCGGGATGGAGGCCGTTGGAATCGGTCACATCTACCTTTCGGAACTCCTGTGAATGCGATTCGCAGGACATTTGAACCCCCTCAGTGAGGTGTCAGGCATGGCCATTGACAATGATTACACATTCGGCAAGTTGAAAGCGGCAACGCAGCCGCCGAACTTGATTGAAATCCAGACGAAGTCGTTTGCAGACTTCTTGCAGTCTGACGTTGCGGCAAGCAAGCGTCAAAACAAGGGTCTCCAGGCGATTTTCAAAGAAGTGTTTCCTGTGGTGAGCAAGGATGGGCGTTTCACGCTCGACTTCGTGCGCTACAACTTGGAAACGCCTCGTAAGACCGCTTTTGAAGCACTCCGTGATGGCGAAACCTTCTCGGCACCGTTGCACGCGACCTTCCGTTTGAAGGACGGCGACGAGATCCGCGAGGATGACGTTTTCATGGGCGACATCCCCTTGATGACCCGCGATGGTGCATTCATCATCAACGGCGCAGAGCGCGTGATTGTGTCGCAGTTGCACCGTAGCCCGGGCGTTTGCTCTGAAAAGACGCCGCACGCAAACGGTCGTGATTTGCACTCTGTGCGCATTATTCCGGACCACGGCTCTTGGATTGAAATCCAGTTTGACGCTTCGGATATCATGTGGGTCTACTTGGATCGTCGTCGTCGCACGCGCAAGTTCTATGTGACGACCTTCCTCCGTACGCTCGGCTACAGCACGGACGAATCCATTCTCAATCTCTACTACACCTTCCACACGATCTCGACGGCAGACCGTTGGCCGGAAGATGAACTTGCTTCCTTCGTGATGAAGGACGACCTCATTGATATCAGCTCTGGTACGGTGTTGGCTCGTCGCTATGACCCCGTCACCTCTGCATTGGTTGAAAAGGCAGCAAAGGCTGGCTTGCCGATGTTTGACGTGGTGGACATCTCTTTCGACAAGGGCCTCTTGCTCAAGACGTTGAAGAGCGATCCAACGCACAGCGAAGAAGAAGCCGTGCGCGACATCTACCATCGTTTGCGTCCGGGCGATCCCGTGACGGATGCAAATGCACGCTCCTATGTGCGTTCTCAGTTCTTTGATGCCCGTCGTTATGACCTCGGCTACGTGGGTCGTTACAAGGTCAATCAGCGCTTGAACCTGATGGACAAGGTTGACTTGAAGCTCCGCGTGCTCTCCGAAGACGGCGTGGAAGTGGTGGAAGCGCTCCGCCTCCTGCTCAACATCACCGCTGGCCGTGAAAACGTGGACGATATCGACCACCTCGGTAATCGTCGCATCCGCACGACGGGTGAATTGCTTGAAAACGCCTGCCGCACGGGCCTTACCCGTACGGAACGTTTGATTCGTGAGCGCATGAGCTCCTTCGACAACTCCCAGAACGGCGGCGTGCTTTCGCCGGTGCGTTTGGTGACCTCGAAGAGCCTCTCGGCAATGATCCAGGACTTCTTCGGCCGCAGCCAGTTGAGCCAGTTCATGGACATGACCAACCCGCTTTCGGCTCTTGCACACAAGCGTCGTCTCTCTGCATTGGGTCCTGGCGGCCTCTCCCGTGAACGTGCAGGCTTCGAAGTCCGCGACGTTCACCCGACCCACTATGGCCGTATCTGCCCGATTGAAACGCCTGAAGGTCCGAACATCGGTTTGATCTCCTCGCTCGGCATCTACGCGCGCATTAATAAGTATGGTTTCATTGAAACGCCCTATCGCGTTGTTAAGGGTGGCCAAGTCACCACGGAAATCGTCTACATTGACGCGGACGAAGAAGAGAAGTACGTGATCGCGCAGGCAAACGCTCCGCTCGACGCAGAATCTCGCTTCAAAAACTCGATCGTCAAGGTGCGTTGCCGTGGCGAATTCATGACGGCTGCACCGGAAGACATCGACCTCATGGACGTGAGCCCGATGCAGGTGATCTCCATCGCTGCAGGCTTGATTCCCTTCCTTGAACACGACGACGCAAACCGTGCACTCATGGGTGCAAACATGATGCGTCAGGGTGTGCCGTTGATGCGCACCGAACGTCCGCGCGTGGGCACAGGCCTCGAAGGCATCGCCGCAGCAGACAGCTGCGTCACGGTGTTGGCTGAAGAAGACGGCATCGTGGCCTACGTTTCGGCTACGGAAATCATCGTCTCGAAGGATGGCAAGTACAACCAAAAGGTCCGCAAGGGCGAAAAGGTTTCTGGCTGCCGTCGTTATGTGCTTGAAAAGTTCCGTCGCTCCAATGCAGGCACCTGCGTGAACCAGAAGCCGATCGTCAAACTCGGCCAGGAAGTCAAGAAGGGCCAGACGCTCGCAGACGGTCCTGCTACCGACTCTGGTAAGCTCGCACTCGGTAAGAACCTGCTCGTGGCCTTCATGCCGTGGCGCGGTTTCAACTTCGAAGACGCTATCCTTATTAATGAACGCTGCGTGAAGAATGATACCTTCACCTCTATTCACATTAAGGACTTCGAATGCGGCGCTCGTGACACCAAGCTCGGCCCCGAAGAAATCACCCGCGACATCCCCAATGTCGGCGAAGACATGCTGCGCAACCTCGGTTTCGACGGCGTCGTTCGCGTGGGTGCAGAAGTGAAGCCTGGCGACATTTTGGTCGGTAAGATTACGCCGAAGAGCGAAACCGAACTCACGCCTGAAGAACGCCTCCTGCGCGCCATCTTCGCCGAAAAGGCAGCAGATGTCCGCGACACCTCCCTCAAGGTCCCGCCGGGAACGAAGGGTATCGTGATGGACGTCCGCGTGACCAACGCAGACGCTGGCGCAGCCCTCAAGGCTAAGAAGAATGCCAAGGCTGCCAAGGGCACCCTCATGGATGATGGCGAAGAAGCGCTCTCCTACTTGGAAGACTCTGCAATGCCCATCAACACCGCCGAAGTGGAAGCACGTCGCGTGGAAGATATCCGCAAGCGTCGTGAAGCGGCCATCTTCGACGATATGGCAAAGACCTTCGAAGAGCCCCTGTTGAACACCAAGTTGCCGGTGGACATCCGCGACCTCAATGGCGAAATCGTCATCCCGAGAAACCGCAAGATCACCAAGAGCCACTTGCTCAAGCTCGCCGAAGCACATGATCGTCTCCAGACCATCATCGAACTTCCCGAGATTCAGACCATCATTCAGGACGCCAAGAATCTCTTCATCCCGCGCTTCGCCGAACTCGATATGATCGGCATCGAAGGCCTCGGTGAAGATGGTTTAATGGACGAAGATCGCGTCGTCAAGCAGGTGCGCGTCTTCATCGCTGAAAAGAAGAACCTCTCTGTGGGTGATAAGCTCGCAGGTCGTCACGGTAACAAGGGTGTCGTCTCCCGTATTCTCCCGGACTGCGACATGCCGTTCTTGCCCGATGGTCGCTCGGTCGACATCGTGTTGAACCCCCTCGGCGTGCCTTCTCGTATGAACCTCGGCCAGCTCTTTGAAACCGTTCTCGGTGGTGCGTGCTCGGAACTCGACATGCACGTCAAGACGCCAGTATTCGATGGTTGCCAGGAAAGCGAAATCGACGAACTGCTCAAGAAGGCTCGTCAGCACCAGGAAGACGCTGCAGCACCTGGCTCTGTGCCGTGGATCAGCGCCGATGGTAAGACGCAGCTCTTTGACGGTTTGACGGGTGAACCCTTCAGCCAGCGCGTGGTTGTCGGCACGATTTACATGCTGAAGCTCCACCACTTGGTCACCGATAAGATTCACGCTCGCGCCACTGGCCCCTACTCGTTGGTCACGCAGCAGCCGCTCGGCGGTAAGGCTCAGGCCGGCGGTCAGCGTATGGGTGAAATGGAAGTGTGGGCACTCGAAGCTTACGGTGTGGCTTACGCACTTCAAGAATTGCTCACGGTCAAGTCCGACGACGTCACTGGCCGTACACGCATTTACGAAACCATTGTTAAGGGTACCAACACGCTCGAAGCCGGCACGCCGGAATCGTTTGCCGTGCTCCGTAGCGAATTGCGCGGTCTCTGCCTGGACATGAAGCTCCTCGGCGGCCCTGCGCAGGAACAAGCCGAAAGCGCCCCCGCTGAAGCTGTTGCGCCTGCTACCACCCCTTCTTTGTCTTACTAATTGATCCGGAGGATTCTACATGGCCCATTATGCCACATCTAAGGATATTTTCAATCTTTCGGCAAGCGCGCAATACGATGCCGTAAGCATCGCGCTCGCTTCCCCCGACACCATCCGTGAATGGTCGTACGGTGAGGTGAAGAATCCCGAAACGATTAACTACCGCACGTACCGCCCGGAACGTGACGGTCTCTTCTGCGAACGCATTTTCGGTCCTACCAAGGACTGGGAATGCTCCTGCGGAAAGTACAAGCGTATTAAGCACAAGGGCATCATCTGTGACCGTTGCGGCGTGGAAGTGACACAAGCTCGTGTCCGCCGTGAACGCATGGGTCACATTGAGCTCGCAGTGCCGGTTAGCCACATCTGGTTCTTTAAGTGCAATCCGAGCCGCATCGGTGCGATGTTGGACCTTCCCTCCTCCGTGTTGGAACGCGTCCTCTATTACGAAGACTACCTCGTGACCGACCCGGGCGAAACACCGCTCAAGGAACACCAGCTCTTGACCGAAGCGGAATACAACGACGCTATTGATAAATACGGCGCCGATGCATTCGAAGCGGGCATGGGTGCTGGCGTGATTCGCACTTGCCTCCGTCGCCTTGATTTGGATGAAATCAAGACCCGTTTGGAAGAAGAAATCGAAAACACGCGTTCCAAGCAAACCCGCAAAAAAATCACGAAGCGCATGAAGATCGTGGAAGGCTTCCGCCTCTCTGGTGCAAAGCCCGAATGGATGATCCTCGAAGTGCTCCCTGTGATTCCGCCGGAACTCCGTCCGCTCGTGCCGTTGGAAGGTGGCCGCTTCGCGACCTCCGACTTGAACGACCTCTATCGTCGTGTAATCAATCGTAACAACCGTCTGAAGAACCTGCTCCAGCTCAAGACGCCGGATGTCATCATCCGCAACGAAAAGCGTATGTTGCAGGAAGCCGTGGACGCGGTCTTCGACAATGGTCGCCATGGTCGTCCCGTGGCTGGCGCAGGTGGTCGCGCACTCAAGTCCCTTAGCGACATGCTCAAGGGTAAGACCGGCCGTTTCCGTCAGAACTTGCTCGGTAAGCGTGTGGACTACTCTGGTCGTTCTGTGATCGTGGTCGGCCCGCACCTCAAGTTGCATCAGTGCGGCTTGCCGAAGAAGATGGCACTCACCTTGTTCGAACCCTTCATCATCCGTCGCTTGAAAGAGCTCGGCCTCTGCCACACCGTGCGCACGGCCAAGAAGATGATCGAACAGCAGAAGCCCGAAGTGTGGGACATCCTTGAAGAAGTCACCCGTGGCAAGACCGTGATGTTGAACCGCGCTCCGACACTTCACCGTCTCTCCATTCAGTCGTTCGAGCCCGTGCTCATTGAAGGTGAAGCAATCCGCCTCCACCCGATGGTGTGTACGCCCTTCAACGCAGACTTCGATGGTGACCAGATGGCAGTGCACGTCCCCCTCTCGGTGGAAGCACAGCTCGAAAGCCGTCTCTTGATGCTCTCGACGAACTCCATCTTCTCCCCTGCCAGCGGTGACTCCAACAAGACACCTACGCAGGACATCGCGCTCGGTTGCTACTTCCTCACGGCTCCCTCGCAGGCTGATAAGAATGCGAATAAGGCTTTGGGCAAGAAGGCTACGCCGGACCCGATCAATGACCGCCTCCCGCTCTTCGGTTCTACCGATGAAGTGATGCTGGCCTTCAATGATGGCGCGCTCTCCGTACACGATCGTATTTGGTTCCGCAATCCTGACTACGGCATGCCGGACCGTAAGAACGGCAATCCCGATGCGAAGATCATCGTGACCACCGTGGGTCGTGTGATCTTCAACGAAGTGTGGCCTGAAGAAATGGGCTTCTGGAATGACAAGGTCACCAAGTCCACGCTCGGCAAGTTGATTCTCGCCTGCCACCAGGCAGTGGGTCACAACCGCACCATCGCAATGCTTGACCAGCTCAAGGCGCTCGGCTTCGAATGGGCATGTCAGTCTGGTGCGTCCATGGGTATCAAGGACATGATTCACCCGGCCGACAAGGATAAGATCATTGAATCTTCCGAAAAGGAAGTGCAGAAGGTCCAGAAGCAGTTCGGCCAGGGTGTCATCACCGAAGCAGAACGTAAGGGTAAGATTACCGACATCTGGTCGTCCGCTACCGAACGTATCGCAGACTCGCTCTACAAGACCATTGAGCAGAACATCTCGCCTGATAACGCGAAGCCCACCGACATCAACCCGATTTACATGATGGCGGACTCTAAGGCTCGTGGTTCTCGTACGCAGATTCGTCAGCTCGCTGGTATGCGTGGTTTGATGGCTAAGCCGAACGGTGAAATTATCGAAACGCCGATTACCGCCTCCTTCCGTGAAGGTCTCTCGGTGCTCGAATACTTCATTTCGTCTCACGGTGCCCGTAAGGGTCTCGCAGATACCGCATTGAAGACGGCAGACGCAGGTTACATGACCCGTAAGCTCGTCGACGTGGCGCAGGACGTGATCATCACGCGTCAGGACTGCAATACGATGTCTGGTATCGAAGTGGAAGCCGTGATTGAAGGTACCGATGTGAAGTTGCCGCTCTCCAAGCGCATCGTCGGTCGTACGGCACTCCATGAAATCCGTCACCCGCGCACTGGCGAAGTGATCGTTCCTGAAAACGAAGAAATCACTGAAGCCCTCGCAAAGGCTGTTGAAGACGCAGAAATTGAAAAGGTGTGGATCCGCTCCGGCCTTACGTGCGCTTGCAAGCATGGTATGTGCGCTAAGTGCTACGGCCGCGACCTCTCCACTGGCAAGACTGTGGAAATCGGTACGGCTGTCGGTATTATCGCAGCACAGTCCATCGGTGAACCTGGTACGCAGTTGACGATGCGTACGTTCCACGTCGGTGGTACCGCTTCGACGATCGCTGAAGCATCCGAAATCGTCCTCAAGCGCGAAGGTATCGTCCGTTATCGTGGCTTGCGTACGGTTAAGACCGATGCTGGCGACATCATCGTTCTCAACAAGAACGGCTCAATCGCCATCACCGACGAAGAAAACGTCGAATTCGAAACCTACCCCATCCAGATGGGCGCAACGCTCTTCGCAGAGGATAACAGCAAAGTTACCGCCGGCACCAAGCTCGCCGAATGGGACCCGCACTCTGTGCCGATCATCACCGATGCATCCGGTTTGATCGTCGAAGAAGACTTCGAAGAAGGTATCACGGTCAACACCGAAATTGACGAAGCCTCCGGTACGCGCAAGCGCATCATCATGGATGCTCGTTCCAACCTCTATCCGCGTATCCTCATCAAGCAGTTGCCTGAAGGTGTGACGGAAGTCACCCCGAACGAAATTGCTAAGCTCCCGACGCTCGGTGTCTACTCCATCCCTGCTGGCGCAAATGTGTTGGTGGCTGATGGCGACATCGTGAAGGCTGGTGATGCGCTCGCAAAGACCCCTCGCGGTGAAAACAAAACCCGCGACATTACCGGTGGTTTGCCGCGCGTGGCAGAACTCTTCGAAGCTCGCACACCCAAGGACGTGGCAGAGATCTCCGAAATTGACGGCGTGGTGGACTTCGGCGAAAATGAACGTGGCAAGCGCGTCTTGATCGTCAAGGACGAGGCAACCGGTTTGACCGAAAAGCACCTCATCCCGATGGCGAAGCAGATCGTTGTCTTCAAGGGCGACCAGGTCAAGCGTGGTCAGCAGCTCACGGAAGGCTCCATCTCGCCTCAGGAAATCTTGCGCGTCTGCGGTGCGCCTGAACTCCAGAAGTACTTGGTCAACGAAGTGCAGCAGGTCTACCGTCTGCAGGAAGTGCAGATTAATGACAAGCACATCGAAATCATCATCCGCCAGATGCTCCGCAAGGTTCGCATTGACAATCCTGGCGACACGGACTTCCTCTATGGTGAACAGGTCTCGCACCACATCTTCAAGGAAGTCAATGACCGCATGGCGGAAGAAGGCCGTCGTCCTGCTGAAGGTAAGCCCGCGCTCCTCGGTATCACCAAGGCCTCTCTCGAAACCGACTCCTTCATCTCGGCTGCCTCCTTCCAGGACACCACGCGCGTCTTGACGGAAGCTTCCACGATGGGTCGCGTTGACGAACTCCGTGGCTTCAAGGAAAATGTCATCCTCGGTCACTTGATCCCTGGCGGCACCGGCTTCCCGATGCACCGCTATGTCAATTTGATCCCGCTCGGCGAGCCAATCTCTCAGGACGAAATGGACAACGTCTACGGTAAGAAGGATGAAAATGGTATCCCCACCGACTCCATTGACATCCCCGAAGAGGAACTCCGCGCAGAAACAGATGAACAATTCTCTGACCTGAGCACTCCTGACGAACAGTCGATTGACATTGAAGATGCCAACGACTATGAAAGCATCCAGAATGCCTACGATGACACCGATGCTGACGACATGATGTAAGCGAAACGCTACATACTGTAAAACGAACGGGTGTTCCTTAAGGAGCGCCCGTTTGTTTTTTCTTAATCAAGCGCACCTATTTCTTCCCAAAGCCACGCTACACTTCCCGAACACATCACACTTAATTTCATTTCTTCGACCGTTCGTACTATTTTCTAAAGTTTTCTAAACAGGTCTAAAAAGTCCCCGGCTAAAAATTGTACTATTTAAGATTTCTTCCCGAGAGGAAATTTCCCTTTTAAATAATTGGCCCCTCAAAAAATTGTACTGTTTAAATTTTGCATGAATAGTACAAATTGTACTGATTTTAGGCTTAAAATTGCCGGCCCTAAAATGTTCAAGATAAGTTATTACAAATGAATAAGTTATGGCTCGGCAAATAGAGCACAAAGTATTGAAGAAGTGAAATTATAGGATTAAGTTATGTGTAAAAGGTAAAATAAAACGATGAACACGCCTTTCATTGCTATGCACATCTGCTAACTAAATAATATTAATAGTATACTTGATTTTATGAAAGTGTTTTCCTTTTTAGTAAAAAGTTGGTAGAGATCAGATTTTATGAGATTTTATAATACTGCACAATTTTAAGCACAATCACGTCTTTAGAATGATTTGTGGTTGTCAAAAAAATCTTTAAAAATGTATAATTGCAATGTTTTCATATTGAACAAGAGAGGCGTAAAACGATGAAGATTTTAATACGACTTGTGAGTGTTTTATTACTCATATGCGCAGTGGGGTGTGCTAATGGACCAATAAGTGCAAGGTATGTTGTTAAAAGTTTGTCGCGTTATGTTTCGGAGTCTGTGGCGTGGCAGATTGTATATAATGATAAGAATGTTTCCCCTGAAACACTTGCAATGCTCTCAGAGAAGTGGGGTGTCGGTTATGACGAAATGACGACCCTACTACTACACCCAAACTTTCCCCAGGAAAGACGTAGTATTCTTATCAGGCGTGGAAAGTCTGCACATTATCTCCCAAACGCATCATTGGTGTCTCGTCAGATAATTACGGATGAAGATGTTAAGGCGATGTTGGAAGCATGGCACATCGACGACTATATTTGGCTTCAAGTGCTTGAGTGTGCAGGGCTTTCGCCAGAGTCATATCGAGCGGTTTATCGCAAATGGATGTCCAACGTGCGGCGACAGGACGAGCTCAAAGATAATCGATTCTTGATTGCGTCGGCGAATCTACCTACAGATATCCGAGATGATTTATTGCAGCGACTTGAAGGTGTGCCGATTGCACCGTTCTTATTGCGCGAGAATAAACGGTTATCGGGCGTTGGTGAAAGGGATGTGAAAGGATTTGTTGAGTATCTGCACGTGATCAATAAATGGAAGGGTAATGTGGTATTTTATGTGCGATGTGACACACTAAATGGTGCAGGATCGCTTTATGAATTTATTGAAAAGAGTAGACATTACGCCACGCTTGAAGAACTGAGCAAGGATGTTGGCGGCAAGCCACTTCAAAAGGTTTCGGATGTGGGGCGATGCTCAATGCAATACGAAATACAATAGCTGCCCGCAATAGATCCTTTCTGTAGTGCTTTGCGCAATTGAAGGCGCAGCTGAAATACGCCGCTCTAATAAATTTCACCGTTTATTGATGATCTCCGCAAAGGGATCTCCTTCGCCGGGAACAAAGGAGCCCTGTGGGGAGATTAACCCCAAATAACGGCGACCCTTTAAAGAATCTCCAACGGGTCTGCCCGACTCAACCGTTACATCACCGTCGGCTGTCTCCGCCACAACAAAGTCATTTGACTTCATCGTGACCCACAGTGCATTGTCGGGAAGCGGCAACCACGTTTGACCGCACAGGATTTCAACCGTCTCCTGCGTCACATTGATGCAGTAATCATTTCGGATAAAATCGGCATCCAATCCGTCCACAAGGTAGTAATCGCCACTGGGTAATTGGTAAACGGCAAAGGCGCCCGCACCACCCGTATCCCTCCAAACGCCAATCCGTTTTCCAGAGGAGAAGACAATTGTCTTGTCATATTCTGCAAGGAAGGGGTGGACATTCTTGTATTCCACCGAAAAGAGGGGCGCGCCCGCCGCATTGGGGAGTTCCACCAAACGCGGTTCCTCCGCTGTCGCATCCCATGCCGCTGTGCGAATGGCAAAATTACTCGCCATCGCGAAACCCGTTCCGATAAACAACAGGATTGCGCCTAAGACGCCTAAGCCGAACATCGCGATCGCCTTTCGCCACTCTTTTTTCACCAGTGAGACGATCAAAAGGACCCCATAAATGAGCGTTGCGATAACCAAGCCATGTTCTGCAAGCGCGGTCAAAATAACCCCCGCAGTCCCTAACATCGGCTTCATGGCAAGAACCGCAAGAAAGCTTGCGGCGAAACATCCCCAAAGAAAAAATAAACCCAGGGCCGTGTTGGGAAAGACAATCCGTGTCTTCGTTTTACACATAACATTGCTCCAATAGATGACGCTTTCAGTATAGCAAAAAGGCCCATTTACAATTAAAGTTTTTCAGCACTTTGTACTATTTAGGAACAGTCTTTCATCCGCACAATATTGTTGAAATAAGTATTTACCCCGCAATAATTTATTCGTCACCCAAAATAGTACAAAATGGTTTAAAACTTGAAGTTTTAAGACATCTTTTTATCGGCACAATATTTTCAAAATACGTTAGTCATTTACAATACTTTACAGACGGCACAATAGAGTACGGAAATATTGAAAAACTGAAACCAATGGAATTAAGCATTGATTCCATTGGTTTCACTTCTTCAGCCCTTCGTACTATTTTCTAAAGTTTCCTAAACAGGTCTAAAAAGTCCCGTGCAAAAAATTGTACTATTTGAGATTTCTTCCCGAGTGGAAATTTTCCCTTTAAATAATTTACACGGAAAGATTTTGTACTGTTTAAATTTTGCACGGATAGTACAAATTGTACCGATTTTAAGCCTAACATTACCCGCCCTAAAATGTTCAAGATAAGTTATTGTAAATGAATAAGTTACGGCACGGCAAATAGAGTACAAAGTATTGAAGAAATGAAAACTTAAAATACATCTAACGCCTCAAGGACGCATTCTCTAATCTCAAGCTTTCACTACTTCGTAATCTCAAGCTTTCACTACTTCGCCCCTTTGTACGACTTCCTAACCTTTTCTAAAAAGATTTAAACGTGCCCTAACAAAAATTGTGTGATTTAAAATTTGCACGAATCGGACGGAAAATCTACAGACGTGACGAGACGTATTTTTCCACCGCATTTACGTGGTTTCACCCCTTGAAAACCATCGCTATCGCGTGCGGTAAGGAGGCGGTTTTGATAAAATATCCGTCAATCTTCGGAGGACGAAATGGTCACATTTATCAGTGGTGTCGATACAGATGCGGGCAAGAGCATCGCAACCGGTTGGTGGGCGCAACAGCTCATGGCATCCGGGAAGCGTGTAATTACCCAAAAACTGGTGCAGACGGGTAATCGCGACCTTTCCGAAGATATCTTGCGTCATCGCGAGATGATGGGGCTTCCTCTCCTCCCTGAAGATGAGTCTCGGCTCACCATGCCAGAGATTTACACCTATCCGTGTTCTCCCCATCTGGCGGCACGGTTGGACAACCGCCCCATTAATCTCGACAAAATCACCGCCGCCACCGCCGAACTCAATGCGCGTTATGACGAAGTCCTCTTAGAAGGTGCAGGCGGCTTAATGGTGCCCTTAAGCGAAACCTTGCTCACCCTTGACTATGTTCAAGCGCAGGGTTACCCAATGATTTTCGTCACAGGCGGCATTTTGGGCTCCATTAGCCACACCTTGCTTGCCTTTGAAGCCCTTGAACGCCGAGATATCCGCCTCACACACGTCCTTTACAACCGCTACCCTGGCCGCAAGGATCGCATCATTGACGATGAGTCCTGCGCCTTTCTGCAACGCGAAGCAGCGCGTCGTTTTCCCACTGCCAAGTGGCTTGAACTCCCCATTTTAGATCTTCCCCATGCGTCCTGTCCGTAACACCTTTCCCGTCAATCTCTTACTTGAAGCACACACCGTCCTTGTGGTCGGTGGTGGGCGTGTCGGCTTGCGTAAGACGCATGCACTCCTTGAGGCTGGGGCTCGGGTACGATTGGTCTGCCCCGAGGCATTACCCGAGTTTGATGCGCTTCCCATTGAACGCATCGCACGCGTCTTCCAAGCGGAAGATTTGGAAGGGTGCGCCCTTGTGATTGCGTGTACCGATGCAAAGGTGGTGAATCGATCCATCTTAGAGGCGGCACGTGCAGCAAAGATTCCGTGTTGTTGTGCAGATGGAAATTGGGCCGATGGCGACTTTATCGTGCCAGCGACCCTCCGCACCAACGATTTACTCTTGAGCATCTCCACCAATGGCCGGAGCTGTCGCACGGCGAAAGAGGTCAAAGACTCCCTCGCTCGCCGCTTGACACGTTGCTCACCCGGGATTCTCTTTATTCACGGAATTGACACTGCGATTCCCTTACCTCCCCCTGCAGTGCTCTCCGACAAACTCTCCTTCCTTTCGGGACTTTACGGATGGGCCTTCCTGACCACGTGCAACCGTACCGAATTCATTGCGTGGGCCGCCCCTGAACTCATTGAGAGTGGCCTCCTGCAACACGCCTTTCACTTGCCGACGAGTGCCTACACCTACAGTAGTGCCGACGCACTGCGTCACCTCACCTATGTCTTAGCAGGATTAAAGGCGCGCATGATTGGCGAGTTTCACATCGTAGGACAAGTGCGTGATGCGATGGACGCGGCGCGCGATGCGGGCTGGGCCAATGGTCAACTCTTGCGCGCTTACGCCGAAGCATTACAAGATGCCCAAACCCTCCGTGCGGCGATTGCTCCCCATATCCCGCAGGTAGAGGTGGAAGAATTGGCACTCGAAGGTGCCACAGGTCGCATTGTTATCGCTGGCACAGGAAGCCTCGGACGAGCAGCCCTCGCGAAAGCGCGCGCCATGGGACTTGAGGTTACAATGCTCTACCACCGCCATCCGATTGATGGCGTGCCCTGTTTGCCCTTGTCGCAATGGCAAGCGGCCGTATCGGGTGCGACGCGTTTCATCTCTGCGCTCACCGTGGCCCAACCCTGTTTTGACGCCGAAGCGCTCGGCATTCCCGCCTATGACCTCGGCGCACCACGTAATATCACCGGGGAAAACGTGCGCGATTTGGACGCATTACGCGGCGATTACTTGGCGAGAACTGGGACTATTGAGACCATTTTACGCATTGCAGATGCAACTTATGCGGAGATTCCCCGTGACTAATCGCACGTTTATTGTTGGTGCACGCGACTCTAAATTGTCGGTACTCCAGGCCCAAACCGCACTTGATCGCATTCATGAACAAACCGGATGTCGCTTTGAATTGCGCCCCTTCTCCTCCCCTGGCGACCGAGATCAAACCACCGATTTACGTCAAACCCCTGGCAATTTCTTCACCAAAGACCTTGACGATGCCCTCATCGCGGGCACCATTGACTGTGCCATTCACTCGGCTAAGGATTTGCCACCAGAAGGGTTGCCCCCAGAATTAGACTGGTTTTGGCTTCCTTGGCGTGAAGATCCGCGTGATGCCCTGGTCTTACGCGAAGGCGTCACCGAACCGAAGCGCATCGGCATCAGCAGTGGCCGACGTGAAACGTGGGCGGCGAATCGCTTCCCTACCGCCGAACGTCTCACCCTGCGCGGCACCATTCCCGCACGCTTGCAACAGCTTGATGACGGCAAATATGACGCCATTGTCATTGCGGCGGCTGCCCTTCACCGTCTGAATCAGGCCCACCGTATTACCGAATACATCTCACTTGATGCGCTCACGCCACCCCCTGGACAGGGTTATTTGGCCGTCACCTTCCGTAAGGCAGATGTATCCTTACGCGCATTGCGCAATCTTTACCTCAAAGCCGTGCGCTTCGCAGGTGCAGGCGTGGGTGATGCAGAACTCTGCACCTTGGCCGCAATGCGTGAAATTCAGGCGGCTGACTGTATCATTTATGATGCTTTGATGGATGCCGCACTGTTGAATGACGTGGGGATGTCGGGCAAAGCGGTTGAGAAGATTTACGTTGGCAAACGCAGTGGTCGCCATGCATTAAAGCAGGAAGCCATCACCGCGCTCATCTGTGAACACGTCCGTCGTGGCCAACGCGTGCTGCGCCTCAAAGGTGGCGATCCAGGGATGTTCGGCCGACTCACCGAAGAGACCGATGCCCTCGCCGCAGATTATCTCCCCTTCCGCGTCTTTCCTGGGGTCAGTGCGCTCAATGCCGCGACCACCTCCACGGGACTTTTGCTCACCCGACGCGGAGAAGCGCGCGGCTTTCAGGTTGCCACACCACGCAGCACAGGAAAAGAGATGCCGCACGTGTGGTTTATGGCCCTGAGCATGGCGACCGAATTGGCGAACGACTACCCGCCCGAAACGCCCTATGCCATTGTCTATGATGCTGGCTCTATCGCGCAAACCATTGTACGAGGCACCGCGGGTGAACTTGCACAACAAGCCCCCCTCGCGATTGACCGCCCTGGTCTCCTCCTCTTCGGCGACTTTACCACACGTGAATTTCCGCTCAATGGCGCCTTTGCTGGACGCAAAATTTGGATTACTGGAAGCGATAGCATCACGCAGAAGGCGCGTCTTGCCGTAACAGACCACGGCGGCATCCCCGTGGCCTCCCCCCTCGTGCGCTTTGAACCCTGTGCCACCGTCAAGATTCGCCCAAGTAAAGCCTACAATCTGCTCATCGTCACCTCGCCAACAGCAGCCCGCATGTTGATGGCACAAATGACGAGTCCGATTCAATTCTTGCCCAAAAAGATTGCCGTGACTGGCCCTGCGACCGCAGAAGCCGTGCGCTTCTTAAACACCGACCTCATCATGCCCGAACGCGACTTTAGCGCCAAGGGATTACTTGCCGCCCTCCCAGAAGATCTCAGTGGCATGAAAATCCTCCGCATCCGTAGCGAAGAAGCGGGCAGCGCCCTCGCAGAGGCTTTGAAGCAACGCGGCGCCAAGGTTAAAGATTTGCCAATTTATCGCACCCTCTCCTGTCCCACCACCGAACCGCCGCCACACGATGCTATCTTCCTTGCCTCCTCCAGTGCGGCACGAGCGTGGTTGGACTCCACGACAGATCACACCAAAGAGGTCATTGCCATGGGCTTGCCCACCGCCACCGTCTTGCGAAAAGCGGGCATTGAACCCGCGGTCATCGCACCCGTACAAACCGTGGATGAAGCACTCTTTGCCTACGCAGTGAGGTGTTGCCATGGCTGAACCCATTGCCGCATTAGCCACTGCGCCAGGCATGGGTGGCGTCGCTGTGATTCGATTGAGCGGTGACACCGTCTATACCATCGCGGACCAACTCACCCGATTGAGCACGCCCCCCTCCCAACGCGCCCCCGGCACCTTCGCCTATGCCTCACTCTATGATGCAGAAGGCGCCCAACTCGATGATGCGATCCTCCTCTTTTTCCGCGCTCCTCACAGTTATACGGGCGAAGACACCATTGAGCTCCATGTCCATGGTGGCAAAATTGTGCCGCAGCGTGTCTTAGAGCGCCTCTGGGAACTTGGCGCACGTCCGGCCCAACCTGGCGAATTTACCAAACGCGCCTTCTTGAATGGGCGCATGGATTTGACGCAGGCAGAAGCCGTAGCCGACATTATCGCCGCACGAAGCCCGCGTGCCGAACGTGCCGCTCGCGCCAATCTACAAGGACGCCTCGGCGCCGCACTCACCCCACTTTATGAGGACACCCTTGCGCATTCGGTGCAGGTGGAGCACCTCTTGGATTTTGATGAGGGCGAACTCCCCGATGATTTCTTCCGTGATGCCGCCGACCGTTTGGCTGAATTGGCCCAACGCACAAAAGCATTGCTCTCCACCTGGCACGAAAGTCGCCTGATGCGAGATGGCGCACTGGTCGTCATCGCTGGAAAGCCCAATGCCGGCAAGTCCACCTTGCTCAACCTATTGCTCGGGTATGAACGTGCCATTGTAAGCGGCGAAGCGGGCACCACGCGTGATTCTATCGAAGAAACCTTCTTATTGGACGGCGTCCCTGTGCGCTTAACCGATACCGCAGGGTTGCGTGATGCGCCGGGAGCTGTTGAACGTGAAGGCGTGGCCCGAGCCAAAGCCCTTTTAGAGCAAGCCGATGCGGTGCTCTACTTGACCGCACGTGAGGCCGATGATACCCCACCTGAAGGTGCGATTGTAATCCACACCAAGACCGACCTCTCCCCCGCACCTGAAGGTGCGCTGGCGATTTCTGCCCAGACTGCTCCTGAAGCGGCACGACAAACCGTCTGTGATGCATTGCGCCACGCACTCCAACTCAGCGGAAATGAAACCGCACATGCGACGTTGGCAAATGAACGTCAGTACGCATTGCTCACGACCGCAGACAAAGCGCTCCGCGAAGCCATCCAAGCCTTTAATCAAGGCGACATCGGTTACGTGCCCGCCGCACAACAACTCCGCGCAGCCGCCGAAGCCCTTGGTGACATTCTTGGCCGCACCTATGCCGATGACCTCCTGGATCGCGTCTTCTCAACCTTCTGCGTTGGCAAATAGTCCCATTCTGCACAGGTCACTCATCTCGCGCTACGCAGGGAAGCAATCCTACTCACATCCCATAAAAGAGTTTAAGAAGAGCATGTCAGTGTTGTCAAAACATTGATTTTACGCTTTTTTAGAGTCATAAATTTTAAAGTAAGTTTTCAAGAGATGGGCGTTTTCTTGTAATACATAATGCCTACGATCCCATAAGATTCAAGCAACCCATTTAGCTTAATGAAGTGCAAAAGAGTAAAACATTTACACAACGAACTAAACAACGTAGAAATTTAACTGAATTAATGAAAAATCGGCCAATTCATTGAAGAATTGACCGATTTAAGATTCACCTTAAAACATAACATCATTCTTTGTCTTTAGGTGCATAAATCTTGTCTAAGATTTTCCAAGCAACCCATGACATACCACATGAGCAAATGGTCCAACACCATTTATTCTTCATCATACGCCACGACAAGATACAAGACCACTTAATGCACAACCATGTGAGTTTACATGGCCATACAAAAACCAATTTGAGGCAGCCTTTCCCAACACGTTCATCCAATGAATCTGGGTTTTGTCCTGGATGCTTTTGCGCCCAAGCCTCTTTACAAGCTTTAGAGCAAAATCGCGAAGAATAACCAATAGGTAATCCTGAATCCTCAGGTTGCTCATAACCCCCATGGTGAGTAATTGAATTTCTTATGCAGAAGCGTGAATGACATTCTTCACAATTGTGGATATCATAATCTCTTGGCATTGTAACAATTCCTTTCGTAGTAAGTTAAAACAAGGATATAATACCCCCCCCACCATAAAGTCAAGCATTATTTTAAATTTGAGATATCTTATTTGTATGAAAGGTAAACGTCGGTTCTCAATTTTTAAATGCAAAAAACATCATTTAAGGCGTTTCAACGCGTAAGGTTCAGGATCTATTCCATGTACTTTGTGGTGTTGATGTCAGCGCAGAGTAAGCTCTTCGAGCAACGCGTGAATTAGATACTGAACTTGAAAAATGGCGAAATAGGATGGTCCTTCTATTAAGGTAAGGCAAGAATTTTGCGCAAATGCGCAGCCTATATAGTAGAAATAATAAAACATGTAGCGTGCTAAAAGCGTACCACTCCGCACAAAAAAACTTAAGCATATAGGCTCAACGCACGGCACACTTTTAGTTTTAGAGAATCCACACTTCTTCCCAATTACCACCTCTTGTGAGACAAAATAACTAAGCAAGAAGGGCAAACTTCAATCTCAGTTTGTTACAAACTTAAATCCAATTTGTTACAAACTCAAAGCTGATTTCGCCTTTTCATTTCTTCAACACTTTGTACTCTATTTGCCGCGCCGTAACTTATTCATTTACAATAACTTATTTTGAATATTTTAGGGCGGGCAATTTTAGGCTTAAAAACAGTACAATTTGTACTATTCATGCAAAATTTAAACAGTACAATTTTTGGTGGGGCCAAGATATTTTAAGGGGAAATTTCCTCTTGGGAAGAAATCTTAAATAGTACAATTTTTTGCACGAGACTTTTTAGACCTGTTTAGAAAATCTTAGAAAATAGTACGAAAGTCTGAAGAAATGAAATGACTGAAATTCTAAATGAATTTGAGTCAAGTTCTAAATACGGTGCGCTGAAACTGTGATACAAAAAGGGCGTGAGGAGAGAGGAGTGAGGAAACCTCACCACGGGCTGAAGCCCGATGAACGGACGGAGCTGCGCTCCTCCTGACACACGCTGCGCGTGATGGGAGAAGTGAGGAGAAAGGAGTGAGGGATGCGTCTAAGACTCTCGAGGGGGTGATTTAGGGGTGCCAGGTGGTGATGCCGCCGGTGAGGTTGTAAACGCATGAGAAGCCGTTTTGGCGGAGGATGCGTTCGGCGAAGTAGCCGCGTTGGCCGACTTTGCAGTAGACGACGATGGGGCGGTCGTAGGGAAGCGTATCGAGGTGTTCGCGGAGCGTGCCAAGCGGGATATTTACTGCGTTTGGAAGGGTGCCAGTGGCAAATTCGCTTGGTTCGCGGACGTCTAGGAGGTAGGCGTTTTCGGGAAGGGCGTCAAACGTTATGGGCGTGGTGAGGCCGTCGCGGATGTTGGAGGCAATCATGCCGAGGATGTTGACAGGGTCTTTGGCAGAACCGTAGGGTGGCGCGTAGCAAAGTTCAAGGTCGGCAAGATCGCAGGCTGTAGCACCAAAGCGCATGGCGGTGGCGATGACATCGATGCGTTTTTCTACACCTGCTTGTCCGATCGCTTGAGCACCGAGGATGCGGAAGTTTTCATCGAAGAGGAGTTTGAGGTGCAGGGGGTGGCTATCAGGATAGTAAGAGGCGTGGTCAAAGGGGTGCGCGTAAATGGCGCGGTAATTTAGGCCTGCAGCGCGGGCGCGCAGTTCGGTTAGACCAATTGAGGCGCCAGTCCATGTGCCAACCTTTACAACAGAAGCACCAAAGGTGCCGTGGAGAAGGTGTGGACGGCCGATGACGTTTGCGGCGGCAGCACGTCCTTGGCGATTGGCTGGGCCCGCGAGGGCGATGGCAGAGGGGTGACCTGTGAGGGGGTCTTTTCCTTCGCAAACGTCGCCTGCGGCATAGATGAACGGATCTGAGGTGCGTAGGTTTTCATCCACGATGATATGACCGCGGGAGCCGAGTTCAAGGCCAGCCTTGCGTGCGAGCGTGGAGCGTGGGCGCACACCGATGCACATTAGAACGATATCTGCGGGGACGGGGGCACCGTTGTCTAAGGTGGCGACGCCGTCTTGCCAGGAGTTCACGGAGTGGCCCAATGCGAGTGTCACACCGGCTTGTTCTAGTGAACGCTCTAACCACGGTGCCATTTCTGCGTCGAAATTGGCAGATAAGAGGTGAGGATTGCGTTCTACGAGCGTTACGGAGAGTCCGCGATGGGCGAGGTTCTCTGCGGCTTCTACGCCAATGAATCCGCCCCCAACCACCGCGACAGAACGCACGGAGGGTGTGAGCGCTGCGATGAGGCGATCCATGTCCGCAAGGGTTGTTAAGGTAAAGGTCTTTGCGGGTGGTAGACCTTCGATGGGCACGTAGATGGGTTCAGCCCCCGTGGCGATGATTAAGCAGTCGTAAGACTCTGTGTAATCTTCGCCAGAACGACGAACGTGGACATTCTTTGCCATACGGTTGATTTTTACCACTTCGCAATCCGTACGAACATCCACGCAAAAGCGTTTATGGAATCCAGCCTCAGACATCACAAGTAGGTCTTCGCGGTCTTGAATGACGCCCCCAACGTGATACGGCAAACCGCAGTTTGCGTAAGAGATGTGCTCTCCTCGTTCGAACAGCACGATTTCGGCTGTTTCGTCAAGTCTCCGTAAACGAGCCGCTGCGCTGGCACCGGCGGCAACACCACCAATAATCACAACTTTCATAAACAATCTCCTTTCGTTCGACGAAAGTGTAGCAAAGGCAATTTCACAAAATAAATTAGGAATTTAAGAGAAACAAAAAGATGATTTCTGCAGAATGCGTCCCCCTTATAGATAGTGTATGATTCTTTCTGTAAATTGATTTCAGAGGAGAAGAGGTCTTGGAGACAGGACGTACCCTGAAGGAAACACCTACCATCCCCCCTCGCGAGGGGGGATGGTAGGGCGCGCCGATTCGTAGTATTCTTGTAATGGTAAACAAACAGAAACACAAGGAGGTACTATGAAACCGACACCTATTAATGATACTGAACTTATGGAAATTATGCAACGCTTAATGAGCGAGGGGACCGAGGCTTTTCTTGACATCATGTCGAGAATGTATAATCTCGCCATGAAGTTTGAGAGAGAGTTACACTTAGGCGCATGTTCATATGAGCGGACTGAACGGCGCACTGGGTATGCAAATGGATTCAAAACAAAAACA